>JBCCVP010000114.1:0-16829 GCA_039195135.1 Pseudomonadota bacterium
CAGTTCGTGCACCACGACGCCGATGCGGTTTTCCGCCGCTTCGCCCGGCACCACCTCCACCACGCTGTGGTTTTCAATCTGCTGGCCGTTGGTGCCGCCGGGGCCGGCCGGGCGGAAGATCAGGTTGAGCTTCAGCCGCGCCGTGACATCCGTCCCGCCGTGACCGTAGAAGGTAATTGCAGCGTCCAGGAACGGAGCAACTTCCTGCGCCAGCAGCAGCGCGAGGTCATCCCCGGAGGCGGAGATAGCCGGCTGTGCTTCGGCAGTCCACCAGCGCTCGAAGCCTGGAAGAAAGTGCGCCACCTGCGCCGCCAGTGCAGCACCATCCGCCGGCGTCATCACGAGCATCAGGTTTTCTTTCAGGTCCGCAATGGTTTCGCTCTCAAGGGCGGCAATTTTCAATCGCTCGCTGAGCGCGTAGTAGCTTTGCGGGTCCGGACCCAGGTCCGGCACCGGTGGGTCGAGCAGACCCGCCCGCGGTGGGCGGGCGGCAGGCAGCCACACGTCGGTCTGGTAGCGATCCCGGAGCTGGGCAAAGCGGCCCAGCGCCACATTGGCCTCTTTGTCGAGCCAGCCCTGGCGCTGCCAGAGGTCTTCGAAGACCTGCGTGCTGCAGGAACCGCGTCCCGTCAGGCAATCCATCTGGTAGTACAGGTTGGCCACCGGGGACCACTGAGGCGCAAGGGTCGAGGCCGCGGCCTCACAGCAGATTGCGGTGGCCAGGGCCAGTCCGGTCAGCAGAAATCTCAAGGCACTCACTCCCGTTTTTCTGTCAGACGCCGCGGCGGCAGCAAAGGTCACAGCGGGCGCCCATCGAATCAGGAAACGGGTTCGAGCTTGAAGGCCAGCGTGTAGCGCGGCTCGGTGCAGATGCGGTTTGGGGGGCGGCCGCAGTGCCGCAGCTCGCCGTTGAACATGACCAGGCGGCCCGGGCGAGGGCTGACGACAAACTCCGCGTCTCCCTCCTCGTTAAAAAACAGCGTTTCGCCGCCCCACTCGATGTCCCAGCGCTCGGCCACGAACCAGAGCGCGGTCAGCTCCCCGGCGCCGGGCATACAATCGGTGTGGGTGAAGAGCATGTCGCCGTAGCCGGCGTAGTTGGTGTAGGCGCGATACACCTGGAACCGCTTGCCCGGCTGCGCAAACACCTGACTGGCCGCCTCGGTGGCCGGGTGGAACGGCAGGTTTCGGGCCGCCTCCACGGTCATGTTGTTGGCCCAGTGGCGATACTCGGCGGTATCTGGTCGGGCAATTTCGTTGTGCTGAAACGGGCTGGCGTCGAGGATCTGCTTGATGCGGGTCACGACATCCTGCGGCAGCAGGTTATCGAACACGGCAATCTTCTTGCCGTCGACTTCGCCCTCACGCTGCGGGATCAGGGGTTGGGGGTCGGTCATGGTACGTACGTCCGATCGCGAAACCACAGGGTGGCGAGCCACTTCTCGCCGGTCACAACGGGCAGGCTGGCGTGCAGGCTGGACGGGTCGACCTGGCCGTCCGCCCCGGTGTTGCGGAACATGACGGCTCGGCCCTCCCGCGGGGTGACCCGATAATCCACCTCACAAAACTCGGTCTCGCCGCCGGCGGGGACGTCGCAGAGGTAGCTGAAAATGGTGATCACGCGCTGGCCCCGGTGGCCGATCTCGCGGCCCGCCTCGCCCGAGTCCGGGTCGATATAGTCGTAGTGGGCGCGGTACTCCTGGCCGGGCAGATAGCGCAGCATGGCAAACGGCTCCGCCTGCTCAAAAGGCAACCCGGCGTGGGCCGCCAGCCGCTCCTTGACCCGCATGATGGCGATGTCCTCCTGCGCCGGATGAAAGCTCCAGCCGTAGCTGGTGCGCGTCGCGTCCCGGATCGACTCGCCGGTCTCCGGATGCACCGTATGCGACGGCAGCAGATCCGGCCGGGCCGTTTCCTGCAGGTAGCGGCACTCGGCGGCGGACAGCAAATGGTCGTAGACCCGCAGTGAGTGATCCCGCAGTGGCGCCTGGCCTTCCACCACGGCGGGGGCGGGAAAGCTCAGGTCCGGCAGCACACGCTCGTCCGCCTGTTCGCCGTGGGTGCTCGGCAGCAGCGCCGCCGCGCGCATTTCTCCCAAGGCCGCAGCCCGCCGCAGCAGCTGTTCGGCCGCGTCCTCAAGGCCCGCTTCGTACTGCACCAGCGCATAGTTGGTCAGCGCCGCCGGGTAGCCGGCGCGGGCCGCTGCGCTCAGGTGCCGGCCCGCGGCCGGGAGATCCCGTTCAAGCCCCTGGCCGCGGTAGCGCAGGCAGGCCAGTTCAAAAAGGCCCGCCGGCTCGCCGGCGCTGGCGGCCTCGTCAAACGCCCGCAGCGCGTCGCTGACGCTGGCCGGTATGCCGAGTCCCAGCAGACTCTGGCGCCCCAGCTCCACGTGGGCCGCGGCATGGCCGCCCCGCGCCGCCCGGCCAAACCAGCGCCGGCTGCGGCCGTAGTCGCAGGCCTCGGCGTAGTGGGCCCCGAGCTGGAACTGGGCGGCCGGATCGCCCGTGTTGGCACCCTGCCAGAGGCGTTCAAAGTCGCTCACGCGTCCCCCGCCAGCGTGTTTTTGATCCAGGCGTTAAAAGCCACCACAATCCGCTCCCCCTCGCCGGAAAACGGCGCCACGTCGTGCATCAGGAAGGAGGGAAAAATAACCAGCTGGCCCGCCTTGGCGGGAAACGTCAGGACCCCCGGCGCGTAGGGTTCGACCCAGGTATTGTTGCCGGCGTCCATATACATGTTGATCGAATTTCGCGGATCGTGGAAACGCAGCGTGCCGCTGTCCGGGTTGTCCGGATCTTCCCCGCCGGGATCAACGCAGTAAACACCGGACCAGGACGCCATGGGGTGATTGTGGCTGCCCATGTAGCCGCCCTTACGGGTGATGTGGAACCAGGTGTGGTTGAAAATCTTCAGCGGGCTTAAGTCGCGCACGCCGTTCACCTGCGACAGCACCTGGCCGAGGGTGGAAAAGCAGAACTGCTTGAGCGTCTGCACACACGGTTCGGGCCAGTTGAACACCGTGAATTCACTCTCAAAGGTGTTCACCTTCAGCGTGGGAACCGGGTACTCCTCGGTAACGCCGGCCGCCTCCCGGGCAAGAAAAAGCGCCCGGAGTTCGCGGTTGAGGTCATCGCAGTCCGGTAGCTGGGTAACCAGGAAAGGGCAGGCGAAGGCGGGAGCGACCGTGGTATTCATCGCGGCATGGTGTCCAGCCCGGACAAAAAAAGCAATTGTTGGGCTGGGGCAAAGCTGGGCCTACCGGGGCGCCTACTCGGGGGCGGCAGGTGGGTCAGAGGTCCTGGCGATAGCGCACGTAAGGCACGCGGCCAAAAAAGTTCTCAAGCTCAGCGTCGCTGAGGCCGTTGGTGCTCGGTGCCGGATTATTCAGCACGTTGCGAGCGCCCACGCTCAGGCTGGCATTCCAGGGTGTACGCCAGGCAAAGCTGATATCCAGCGCTGACCAGCCGTTGTCCTGCTGCCCGTTGTTGACCACGTCGAGGTAGCGGCTGGTGAGATCGCCGCGAAACACTCCTTTTTGCCAGCCCAGGCCAAGGGCGGCGCCGTTCAGCGGCTCGGTGGCGTCCAGCGGCTGGCCCATGCGGTAATCCATACCGGCAAACCGCGATACCTGCAGCCCAAGCTCCAGTTCACCCCAGTTGCCTGCGTCGATGTCGCAGGTGAGACTCACGTCCACTGCCTCGGCGCCGCTGAACGACAGCGCGTTGCTCTCCCAGGGCGCGTCCACGAGCCGGGACTGGCGGTTGCTGTAGTCGACGTTCAGGTTCAGCGCGCGGCTGAACTGCCAGCTGGCCCCCAGCGCGTAGCTGGGCGTGTCTTCGTTGGCCAGGCGCGTCGATGCCGGCGCGCAGTAGCCGTCTTCGCCGCAGAGCAGCAAATGATCCAGCGGCGGGTTCTGGTAGGCCGCCCGCACCGCGATACGGTCCAGCGGTCGCCAGATGCCTTCAGTGCGGGTGGTGCCGGTCTGCGCGGCATTGGCAGACCGGATCAGTCGGAATTCAAGCTTGGGGCCGACGATCAGGTCGATATTCTCGGCCGGATCGTGATCAGCGACGTAGATAGACGGGAGCGTGTCCTGGGCCAGGGCCGGGCCGCAGGCGACCAGGCCGGCCAGGACGGCTGCGGCACCCACCACGGGCGCTCGCCGGCGAGACTGCCTGCGTCGACCCTTAGGTTGGTGCCTCGTCATGTCAGCTTGCTGATGCATTCCCTTCCTTCTGAACGCTTTGAGCCGTTCAAACCCCTCAAGTTCCGCTTCCCCGGAACAACCGGCAGACGCCGCCATGGCGAAAAGCCTTATATAAGGCGGACCTGCGCATCGGAAATAGTACCAAATATGGTCAATACACGACAGGTCATGCCGGTGCGTTTATCGCGGTTTTTCTACCGATCCGCCGATTTGCGCGCCAAATAGGCTCAAAATTGCCCCAATCCGGACATTTTTTCCCTCGGCGGCCTTATTGATCGGCTGCCTGGCCAAAAACTTAAGGCACCGGGCCGGGCGCTCTCGCGGCTCGCGCTGGCGCCTGCGAAGGGGCCGGAAGCGCAGGTCGAAAAAAAATTGCGCAGGCGTTTGGCGGTTTTCCTGAGCAAACCGCGATATAGGGGTCAAGCGAGGTGACGATGGGGCGAACGGAGTTAATCCGGTGTAACCAAACCTGGGGTCGCAGCGTCTAAGCACTGAGAACAGCAAAAACTGATCAAACTTTAAGGGCAACAATGATGGGCATGAAATCCAACCTCAACCTGGTACTGCGGGCC
This sequence comes from Pseudomonadota bacterium, assembly GCA_039195135.1. GTDB lineage: Bacteria > Pseudomonadota > Gammaproteobacteria > Xanthomonadales > SZUA-38 > JANQOZ01. The sequence goes on from JBCCVP010000114.1 coordinate 4,780, forward strand.
GCCGCTATGGCAACCCTCACGGTCGGTACCCTGTCGGCGGGTCTTACGGTAACCACCTACACCGTAGCCAAAGCCAACGAGATGGTTTTTGACAGCGCCGCGGTGAACAGCAATCGTCAGAAGCCCGGCCAGCGGGTGTGCCTCTAAGTCAGCGCGTTTGACCCGCCGGCAAAGCTCACCCGCCCCAGGGGCGGGCACCAGCGCGCCGCGGGTCAGTCCGACTCAAACAGCATGCGCAGATCCACCGCATCGAAGCTATAGTGCTCGTTGCAGAACTCACAGTCCACCGTAATCTCCTGATCTGCCTGCAGCTCCCCCTCCAATTCTTCACGGCCCAGCGCCCGCAATACCTCCGCCACCCGCTCCCGGGAACAGGGACACCGAAACTGCATCGCCTGGGCGGCTTCCCAGCTCACCTGTTCCTCAGCGAACAGGCGGTCCCCCACCTGGCGCGAGGGCAGCGACAGGAGTTCCTCCAGCGTGATGGTCTCCGCCAGCATGCAGACCCGATTCCAACCGTCCGGGTCAGCCGGATCCCGTTCCGGCAGGCGCTGCACAATCAGGCCCGCGGCGCGCTCGTTATCCGCCGCCAGCCAGATTCGCGTATCGAGCTGCTCGGACTGCTCAAAATAGCCCACCAGCGCGTCCGCCAGACTCGACCCGGCAAGCTGGACGATGCCCTGGTAGCGCTCCGAGCGGGCGTTTTCGATCGTGATGCTGAGCAGCGCGCCCGGGTCCGCCAGCCCCAGCTGCCAGTGGTCGTCCAGCGCCGGGGCGCAGTTGATCACGCCGCGCTGGCTGCCGTCGCTGGTGCATTCGGCCATCAGCAGTTTGAGCTGCGAGTCGCCCTGCAACTGCAGGCTCAGGCGGCCGTCGATTTTGACCCGGCTGGCCAGCAGCGCGGTGGCGGCGACGGCCTCGCCCAGCAGCTGCTGGGCCGGATGCGGGGCTTCGTTGCGAAGACGAATCGCCTGCCAGGTATCCACCAGACGCACAAAGGCACCGCGCACGCCCAGGCCGTGCATGGCAAAGCGGGAAGTGTGGTCGCCCTGCGGACGTGACAGGTCTCGGTTCATCCGCGCGGCGCTGGGGAGGAGAATCTCAGGATCAGCGGAACTGCCACGGTCTTCCGGGGGTCGGGCTCAGCCAGCCCGACTCGTCCACGTCGAAACGCTGATCGCCGCTGTGCCGCACCTCGCCGCTGATCTTGAGCGGTAGCTGGCTGACCTGGCGGTCGACCAGGCGCCGCAGGCTGTCAACCGCAGCCGCGTCGAGGGTGCCCTCAACCCGAAAGAGCTCTTCCCCCAGGGCGGGGATTTCGCCGGAGAAATCGGGTTCCAGGGGCGCGAGATCCCGACCGTCCACGGCCAGCCGCAGGGCCACCGCGTCCAGCGGCAGCTGGCGCGCGGCGGGGTTGGAAAGGCGAAAGCGGGCGACAAAGGCGCGCGTTTCCGGCTCCACCTCAAGGCTCGCCAGGCGTGCCCGGGGCGGTTCCAGGCGGACTTTTTTGCCGCCGCAGCTGCTCACCAGCAGGGCCAGCGTGAGGCAGCTCAGCAAAGGAATCAGCGATCGACGGTACACGTATGCTCCAGCGGTTGTCCGGTTTGCGGTTGGTGCAGCGACTTTACAGTGACCCTGGTCGCTGCGGATCGAAATGGGCCTGCAGCGCATCGGCGATCAGGTTCAGTGAGATGACCAGGGCGATCAGACAGCCAGAGGCTACCACGAAATTTGCGAAGTGACCGGTGAGCAGTTCCTGGGTGGACTCGGCGATCATCTGCCCCCAGCTCACGCGGGACGCGTCGCCAAGGCCGAGGAAGCTGAGCACCACCTCGGTTTTTACCGCGGCGACAAAGGTGATCGCGGCCTGGATGAGCAGCAGGTACATGAGGTTTGGTAGCAGTTCCCGCAGCAGGATCTGCACCGGGGGGATGCCCAGCGTGCGCGCCGCCAGCACGTAGCCGGTGTTCCGGAGCTTCAGGGTTTCCGCCCGCACCAGCCGCGCCGTGGGTGTCCAGAACGCCAGGCATAGGGCTACGGGAATGGCCCAGGCTGCGTCCCGGGCAGCGTAGGCAAACGCCGCGACCAGCAGGTAGAAGGGCACGGCATCGAAGATAGCGAGGAGCCAGCCGACGATGAGGTCCGGCGCCCGTTGGTGGTAATAGCCGGCCACCAGGCCGAGCAGGCCGCCCAGCGCCGCCGCCGCCAGCGCCACCAACAGACCTGTCTCAAACGCAAGCGCTGCGCCGGCGGCGGCCCGGGCGGCAATGTCCTGGCCGATGCTGTTGGTGCCCAGCCAATGCTCGGCGGACGGGGGCGCAAAGCGGGGGCCATCCGCCAGGCTCCAGGCGTTGCCCCAGCCGCCCAGCCAGTGGCTGGCGGCGATCAGCGCAAACACGCTGAGAGTCAGCCCGGCGATCTGGGTCTGCCGCTTCATCCGTGGATCCTCGGATCGACCACGCTGTAAAGCCGGTCTGTGGCGATCATCACCAGCGCCATCAGCAGCGAAGACAGGCCAAGGATGGCCTTCAGCACCGGCTGGTCACCGTTGGCGATGGCATCAAACGTGATGCGGCCGATGCCGGGAATGCCGAAGTAGGTCTCCAGCAGCAGGCTGCCGCCGACCAGCAGCGAAGGAATCGCGTACATCAGCCGCGTGGCAATCGGCAGCAGCGTGTTGGGCAGCACCGCCACGGTCATCAGCCGCCAGGGTGTATAGCCCAGGGCCCGGGCTGCCTGCACGTGGGGTTTTCCCAGCGCTTCGAGAAACAGGGCACGGTAAAACCGCAGGTTGTAGCCGCAGGAAGCGACCAGGATCACCAGCGTGGGGACCGCCACGTACTTCAGGTAGGTGAGCGGGGACGCGAGGGACCAGCCCCGAGCGGGAAACCAGTTGAGTCCGTAGCGGGAAGCCAGCAGCACCTGCATGGCCATCATGATCACCACAAAGCTGATGCTCATGGTGATCAGGGCAAACAGGTTGATGTACCGATCCAGGCCGCGGCCCTGGTGGTGGGCCGCGACGGCCGCCAGCGCCAGCGCCAGCAGCTGACCGAGCACAAAACCGGGCAGCAGCAGCGCCAGGGAATTGGGCAGGGTGCGGGCCAGCATCTCCCGCACGGGTTCGTTGGTGAAGTCCGAACGCCCCAGGTTCAGCGTGAACAGGTCTTTGAGGTAATAGGCGTACTGCACTACGAGGGGACGGTCGTCCCGCAGCAGCTGGCGGATCCTTTCCACCTCTTCCAAGGTGGGATTGCGGCCCGCCAGCTCCAGGGCGCGGTCGGGCCCAAAATGCACCATCAGCAAAAATCCGAGCAGAGTCACCCCCAGCACTACCGGAATGATCTGCCGCAATAGGAGCCCAGCCATAGCGCGGCAAGTTACCCTGCGCGCCGCAGCCCCTGCAAGGCGCACCCGGCTTCGCCGCGTCAGGCGGCGGATCGAAGAGGATTTGACCCGCCGCCGCGGTGTTGGCATGTTCCTGCCATGAACGCTCTACCTGTTTTTCTGCGCGCCCTGCTGCTGACGGCACTTTTTCTGGCTCAGACCGCCAGCGCCAGCAATCAGGCGACCGACCAGCCGGCGGCGCCGGCCGACCGGGCTGACCGGGCGCTGTATATTGAATCCCTCCTGAGCGATGCGGTGGACATCCCCACCTGGGGACACCTGACGCACGGTGAGCTGGCGGTGGGTTTTCGCTACGAGCGGGGCCTGTCGATCTGGTACCCCGCCGAAGCCGGCGGCGCGCCGGTGACGCTTGCCGCCTACGCCAGCGCACGAGATTTTCAGGGGCGCCGGGTCAAGGTGTCGGATCTACTGCAGCGGCCCATGTATGCCAGTGAAGGTGCGCCGCCGCTGGCCGGACCCTATCCGCTGGTGGTGGTGCCCGGCGGCTACCTGAATCCCGGCATGGTTGCGGCCACCGCCGAATACCTGGCCAGCCACGGTCTACTGGTGGTGTTTTTTCAGGTGCCCAGCGACGTGAGCAACAAAAAGGCGCTGAGCCACGCGCTGGTGATGGCCGGGCAGATCGATCTGCCGCAGGCGGACAAAAGCCGCGTGGCCCTGTGGGGCTATCAGCGCGGCGGCGCTCTGGCCATGATCATGCAGGACCCTTTCGAGGCGCAGGCCGTAATCTCCGTGGAGGGCAGTGAAGGATGGCGCCACGAGGAGTATGGCTATCCGGCGCTGCGGCGGCAGCTGAAGAAGATCAAAGGCCAGGCCCCGGTGCTGCGGTTTGCCAGTTCCCGGGAGAAACCGCGCTGGTACTTCTCAAGTCCGGCCAACACCACCCTTGAGTGGTACTCGGAGTATGCAGGGTCCTTCGAGCCGGTGGATCTTGGCGAAGTGAATCACGACCAGCTCTCGGCCTTTGCAATCTGGGCCCATTTGGCTCCGGGCTTTATGAAACCATCCGCCGGGGCGCTGACGGCGCACCGCACCATGGCCGAAGCGGGCCTTCGATTCCTCAAAACGCATTTTGAGGGCTGAGGAGGGCGCCGGTACTTTCAAACTGGCGTTCACGGCTTCACAAACCGCCAACCCCGGCGTTGCTAAGCTGCGTCCCGCTGACCTGCTTGGCATGGCTGTAAAACCATCGCCAGGCGCCCGATTGTGCGGCGCGCAGACTGGAAAGCGGACCGGGGCGGTCTGAAAAAAACGCCGCTGACGGCGGCGGGCACCCACATTTTATTAACATGTTCTCCTTTTAAATAAGAAGGGAAATGGGCATGATGAGAGGTTCCTTTTGGAGGCAACTTTATGACGCTGCAACTCCCCCCGCGCGATAGCTGCGGCTTTGGTCTGATCGCCCAGGTGGATGGTACGCCCAGCCACTGGGTGGTGGAGACGGCCATCAGCGCGCTCGCCTGCCTGACCCACCGGGGCGCGGTCGCCTCCGATGGTCTGTCGGGGGACGGCTGTGGGGTGCTTATGCAGTTTCCTCGGGAATTTCTTGCCCAGGCCGGCGAGGAAGCCGGCATCCGGCTGACCCAGAACTTTGCCGCGGGCATGGTGTTCATGCACCCGGAGCCACATATCCGCGAGCGCAGCAAGAAGCTGCTCGAAGAAGCGCTGGCGCAGGTATCGCTCAGCATCGCCGGTTGGCGCGAGGTGCCCTTTGACGACGCCGCCATCGGACCGCAGGCGCAGCGCTGCATGCCGCGGATTGAGCAGGTGTTTGTCAATTCACCACCCGGCTGGCACGTGCATGACCTGGAGCGGCAGCTGTTTGTGGCCCGGCACCGGGCCGGCGAGGCCAACCTGAAATTTCCCGATCCGGACCCGTTCTGGTACGTGGCCAGCCTGTCCAACATGGTGATGGTGTACAAAGGTCTGATCTGCCCCGACGGCCTGTCCCACTTTTATCCGGACCTCAAAGACCCGCGCCTGAAGTCGGCCGTCTGCGTGTTCCACCAGCGATTTTCCACCAATACGCTGCCGAACTGGAAATACGCCCAGCCGTTTCGTTTTCTGGCCCACAACGGCGAGATCAACAGCATCGCGGCCAACCGCAGCTGGGCGGCGACGCGGGCAGCCAAGCTGAGCACGCCGCTGCTGCCGGCGCTGGACAGTTTTGATTTTCTGGTCAATCAGGCCGGATCGGACTCCTCCTCGCTGGACAACATGCTAGAAGTGCTCCTCGGTGGTGGCATGGACGTGTTCCGCGCCATGCGCCTGCTCATGCCCCCGGCGTGGGAAAACCGCGAGGATATGGATCCGGATCTGCGCGCCTTCTTTGAATTTAACTCCAACCACATGGAGCCCTGGGACGGCCCGGCGGGCATTGTGATGACCAACGGAACCGTGGCTGCCTGTGCCCTCGACCGGAACGGTCTGCGGCCGGCCCGCTACGTGCTGACCCGCAACGGTGTCCTCACCATCGCGTCGGAGGTCGGCGTGTGGGACTACAAGCCGGAAGACGTGGTGGAGAAAGGGCGCCTGGGACCCGGTGAGATGCTCGCGGTGGACGTGGAGGCGGGCCGGGTCTGGCAACCGGCCGCCATCGATGATGATCTCAAAGCCCGCCATCCCTACCGGGAGTGGCTGGCGGAAAACGTCATCCAGATCGTCAACAACGACGAGCAGGAAATGGCGGCCGCGCAGCGCTTCATGCGCGACGACTTTGACCGGCTGCCCACCTTCGAAAAACTGTTTGGCCTGACGCTGGAAGAGAAAAACCAGATCGTCCGCCCGCTGGCCCACGACGCCGCGGAGGCGGTGGGTTCCATGGGCGACGACACGCCGATTGCGGTGCTGTCGCGGCAGATCCGCAGCGTCTACGACTACTTCCGGCAGCAGTTTGCCCAGGTGACCAACCCGCCGATCGACCCCCTGCGAGAAGCCAGCGCCATGTCGCTGCAGACCCGCATCGGCCGCGATCACAACGTTTTTCAGGAAACCACCACTCACGCCCACCGGGCTCATCTGCCCTGGCCGGTGCTCAACTATGTCAAGTACCAGCAGCTGCTGGAGCTTGATCAGAATCATTTTCGCAATCGGCGCCTGTCGCTGAACGTGGACCGGGAAGCCGAGTGGCACCTGGCCATCCGCCGCCTGTGTGATCAGGCGGTGGAAGCGGTGCGCGACGGCGTGGTGGTGCTGGTGCTGTCGGACCGGGACATCGACCCGCGGCGCCTGCCGCTGCCGGCGCCCCTGGCCGTCGGCGCGGTGCATCAGGCGCTGGTGCGCGCGCGGCTGCGCTGCGACTGCGCCATCATCGTAGAAACCGGCAGCGCCCGGGACCCGCACCACTTTGCGGTGCTGATTGGCCTCGGCGCGACCGCGGTCTACCCCTACCTCGCCTATCAGGTGCTCAACGAGCTGCACGCGGAAGGGCGCATCGAGGGGGATCTCATTGCGCTGCGCAAAAACTACCGGCGCGGCGTGCGCAAGGGCCTGCTCAAGATCTTGAGCAAAATGGGCATCTCCACGGTCGCCAGCTACCGCGGCGCCCAGCTGTTTGAGGCGGTGGGTCTTTCCTCCGCCGTTGTCGATCTGTGCTGCCCGGGCGCTCCCACGCGCATCGCCGGCGCGGGATTTGAAGACCTGAAGCACGACCAGGAGCTGCTGTCGGCGGCCGCGTGGTCCCGCTCCCGGCCGCGGCGCGGCGGCCTGCTGAAATACGTGCACGGCGGCGAGTTCCACGCCTACAACCCCGACGTCGTCACCACGCTGCACCAGGCGGTCGGCAGCGGCGACCCCGAGGACTACAAGGCCTACAGCCGCATCATCAACAACCGACCCATCGCCGCCCTCCGGGACCTGCTGGAGCTGCGCGACAGCGCCGATCCGGCAGCGTTGGAAGAGGTAGAAGGCCAGGACCAGATTCTGAGGCGTTTTGACTCGGCCGCCATGTCCGTCGGCGCGCTGTCGCCGGAGGCGCACCAGACGCTGGCCATGGCAATGAACCAGCTGGGCGGACGCTCCAATTCCGGCGAAGGCGGCGAAGACCCGGACCGCTATGGTTCGTCCCGCCGATCGCGCATCAAGCAGGTGGCGTCCGGCCGCTTTGGCGTCAACGCGCCCTACCTGATTGACGCGGACGTGCTGCAGATCAAGGTGGCCCAGGGCGCCAAACCAGGCGAAGGCGGCCAGCTGCCGGGCAACAAGGTGACGCCGGAAATTGCCGCGCTGCGCTACTCCAAGCCCGGCGTGACGCTGATCTCGCCGCCACCGCATCACGACATCTACTCCATCGAGGATCTGGCGCAGCTGATTTTTGATCTCAAGCAGGTCAATCCCCGGGCGCTGGTCTCGGTGAAGCTCGTTTCGTCTCCCGGTGTTGGCACAATTGCCGTCGGTGTGGCCAAAGCCTACGCGGACCTGATCACCATCGCCGGCCACGACGGCGGCACCGGCGCGAGCCCGCTCACCTCACTGAAATATGCCGGCATACCCTGGGAAATTGGCCTTGCGGAAGCGCACGAAGCGCTGGTGACCAACGAGCTGCGGCACAAGATCCGGCTGCAGGTTGACGGCGGCCTGAAAACCGGCCTGGACGTGGTCAAGGCGGCGCTGCTCGGGGCGGAGAGCTTTGGCTTCGGCACCGCGCCCATGATTGCCATGGGCTGCAAGTACCTGCGCATCTGCCACCTTAATAACTGCGCCACCGGAGTGGCCACGCAGGATAATGTGCTGCGCACGCGTCACTTCACCGGCGACGTGGAAAAGGTCACGCGCTACTTCCGCTTTGTGGCCGAGGAGGTGCGGGAGCACCTGGCCCGGCTCGGCTATCTCCGGCTGCAGGATGTGATCGGCCGCAGCGACCTTTTTGTCCAGCGGCAGGGTGACACGCCCCGCCAGCGGCAGGTAGACCTGGGTCCGATTCTGCGCGCCGCCCGCACCCGTAATAAGTTTCGGCCCTACTGCACCGAAGATCGAAACCCGCCCCACGATCAGGGCCTGATCAACCAGCGGGTGCTGAGCCTTGCCAAGCAGCCGGACGCGCTACGCGGGCAGAAAGATCCGATTCAGGTCCGCAACTACGACCGCGCCATCGGCGCTTCCCTGGCCGGCTGGATCGCCGCCGATCCCAAGCGCCAGAAGGCCCGCTATCCGTTCCGCTTTTCCGGTTCCGCCGGCCAGAGCTTTGGCGCCTGGTCCATGCCGGGCATGGAGTTCTCCCTGATCGGTGACTCGAACGACTACGTGGGTAAGGGAATGCACGGCGGGCGCATCGTGATTGCGCCACCGCTGACGCCCCACCTGAGCGCCCGCCGCTCCACCATCGTGGGGAACACCTGCCTCTACGGCGCCACCGGTGGTGAGCTGTACGCCGCGGGCCAGGCCGGCGAGCGTTTTGGCGTGCGAAATTCCGGCGCGGTTGCCGTGGTCGAGGGCGTGGGGCACCACGGCTGCGAATACATGACCGGCGGCACCATCGTGGTGCTGGGAAATGCCGGGCCCAATTTCGCCGCGGGCATGACCGGTGGCCGGGCCTACGTGCTGGACCGGGAAGACCTGCTGCGGCACAACCTGAATCCGGAATTTGTCGACGCCCGGCCCCTGGACGGCGTGCACGCCGAGGCCTGGCAGGATGAGCTGCGGCGGCTGATCCGGCGCCACGTGGAGTGCACCAAGAGCGCCTGGGGTCGACGCGTGTTGGACCACTTCGAGCAGTACGTGCTCGCTTTCCGGCTCGTCGAGCCACGCAAAAAAGCCGCGGCCGAGCAGCCTTCGGTTCCGGTGCGACTGGTGAGAGGATGAGCGAAAAACACTTTGAGTTTTTAAACGTGCAGCGCGGCGGCCCGGACGTACTGCCGGTCAAGATACGGCAAAAGGAATTTCGCGAAATCTACGAGCCTTTTGATCCGTCCGCCGCGTCGGAACAGTCCACCCGCTGCCTGGATTGCGGCAATCCCTACTGTGAGTGGAAATGCCCGGTACACAACTACATTCCGGACTGGCTGGAGCTGGTGGCCGAGGGTCGCATCGAGGAAGCGGCGGAGCTGGCCCACGAAACCAACAGCCTGCCGGAGATGTGCGGCCGCATCTGTCCGCAGGACCGCCTGTGCGAAGGAGCCTGCACCCTGCACACCGGCTTTGGCGCCGTCACCATCGGCGCGGTGGAAAAATACCTGGTGGACACGGCGTTTGAACGGGGCTGGCGCCCGGACCTGAGCCACGTGCGCAAAACCGGCCACAGCGTAGCCATCGTGGGTGCCGGGCCGGCGGGCCTGGCCTGCGCAGATGTGCTCGTGCGCAACGGTGTGGCCGCCACGGTCTACGACCGGTACCCGGAAATTGGTGGCCTGCTGAGCTTTGGCATTCCGGAATTCAAGCTTGAGCTCGGCGTGGTGCGCCGACGCCGGGAAGTGTTTGAAGGCATGGGCATCAAGTTCGAGCTCAACTGCGAGGTGGGAACAGACGTTTCGGTGGACGACCTGCTGCGCCAGCATGACTCCCTGTTCCTCGGGATGGGCACCTACAGCGCCGTCACCGGCAACCTGCCGGGCGCGGACGCAGCCGGCGTTTATCCGGCCCTGCGCTATCTGATCGGCCAGACCCGCGAGCTGTACGATCTCGACATGCCGGGCTATGGACACATCGATTTGAAAGATCAGCGCGTGGTGGTGCTGGGCGGCGGCGATACCGCCATGGACTGCGTGCGCACCGCGGTGCGCCAGGGCGCAGCGAGCGTCACCTGCGTGTACCGCCGCGACCGCAGCAACATGCCTGGTTCTCAGCGGGAAGTGGAGCTCGCGATGTCCGAAGGTGTGAACTTTGAGTTCCAGTGCAATCCCCTGGCCATCGAGTCGGACGACGGGAAGGTCACCGGTATGCGCATTGAGCGGACCGAGCTGAAGGCGGATGAGTCCGGCGGCCGGCTGCGTCCGGTGCCGATACCCGGCAGCGAGACCGTATTCGACGCGGACGCGGTGCTCGTGGCCTTTGGCTATCGGCCCAGCGTGCCGCAGTGGCTGAAGGACCTGGGCGTGCGCACCCGCGAAGACGGCCGAATCGTCGTGCGCGGCGGTGACGACGGTGGCCAGACCAGCAACCCGGAGATTTTTGCCGGCGGCGACATGGTGCTGGGCGCTGACCTCGTGGTGACGGCAGTTGCCGGCGGCCGCCGGGCTGCCGGTCAGATCCTCGACTTCCTGAATATCGCCCGCGACGTCGCGGCCTAGGCGAGCGCCCGGGTCAGACCCACTCGGGGTCTGACCCTCGAAGGTGCCACCTCGCGTTAACAAGCGCAGTGGCCCGGTTTCCGACGGGCCTTGTTCGCGCTTTTCTCGAAAGACATCCGTAGGAAACTTCCCAGCAACGCTCGGCGACCTGATTGGGCACTTTCGAGGGTCAGACCCCAAGTGGGTCTGACCCAATTTCTCCCCAGGGTGTTGCGCTGCTCTTGCTTCAGATAGCATGGCGACATGAGTAAACGAGATCATCTGGACACTGATGCCATCCATGCCGGCGAGCTGCGGCCGCGGGTCGCGGGGGCGGTCAGCCTGCCGGTTTTTCAGTCGTCCACCTTCGAGTCGGTCAAAGGGGCCGGCTACCACGATCTGGGTTACATCCGGCTAAACAACACGCCAAATCACGACGTGCTGCACGCCAAGGTCGCTGCCCTGGAAGGGGCGGAAGCCGGGCTGGTGGCGGCCAGCGGGATGGCGGTGATCACCACCACGCTGCTGTCGCTGCTCAAAGCAGGCGATCACCTCCTGGCGCAAAACGTCCTCTACGGCGGCACGCAGGATTTTCTGGATGAGGACCTACCGGAGCTGGGTATCGAGGTCACCTATTTTGACGCGGACCAGCCCGAACTCCTCCCGTCCCTGGTGCGGCCCAACACGCGGGTGATCTACGCCGAGACGATCAGCAATCCGCTGCTGCGCATCGGCGACCTTGAGGCGCTGGCGCTGTTTGCCCGGGAACGCGGCATTGTTTCCATGATCGACTCCACCTTTGCGTCGCCATTTAACTGCCGGCCTATCGATCTTGGGTTTGACCTGGTGATGCACAGCGCGACGAAGTATCTGAACGGGCACTCCGACATCGTCGCTGGAGCCCTGGCGGGCTCCGAGGCGCTGGTGAGCCGGGTGAAGAAGAAGCTGGATCACCTGGGCGGCTGTCTGGATCCCCACGCTTGTTTTTTGCTCCACCGCGGGCTCAAGACGCTGCCGCTGCGCATGCGGCAGCACAACGCCAACGCGCTGACGCTGGCGCAGGCCCTCAAAGAGCACCCGGCGGTGGCGCGGGTGCATTATCCGGGCCTTCCCGATCATCCCGATCACAAGCGGGCCGCCCGGCTGCTGGCCGGCTTCGGCGGCATGGTGAGCTTTGAGCTGCACGCCACCGGCGATGCGATTGACGCGGCCCTGGCGGAGCTGAAGGTGTTTGCCTTTGCGCCGTCCCTCGGCGGCGTTGAGACGCTGGTGTCGCGGCCGGCGACCACCTCCCATGCGGGCATGCCGGAAAGTGAGCGCCACGCCCGGGGCATTGTCGACGGGCTGGTGCGCGTCTCGGTCGGGTGTGAGCTGGCGGAGGATCTGATTGCGGATCTCCTGCCGCTACTGGATCGGTTCAGCGCTCCGCGGCAGGCTGCG
>JBCCVP010000115.1:0-16431 GCA_039195135.1 Pseudomonadota bacterium
ACCTAACGACTATGCTCAGCTGCCGCCGTAGGCGGTCAGCTGCAGCTTTTTGTTAGGTGTGGACGATTGCATCTCAAGCCCTCTGCCTATACCGCTTGACTCGCAAAAGCCAGGGCTCTATTGCGACGCTGTGCATTCCGCGCTCGCGACCTTTTGCGATGGTGAAAAACAGTTCGGCGCAACCATACTGATCGAATTCGGAGACTCTTTTGTACCTACCAACGAGATACTCGAATACCTCTCGTGTCCGACACTCCTCTAAAACTTCCTCGCTCATTCCCTCGAACGACGGTACTCCAATAACCCGTACGACATCACCAACGTTTATTCTTCGCCCGGTAACGTCGAAGGGCTCGTACGGCATTTTTTTCGAGATAGACACCTAACGACTATGCTCAGCTGCCGCCGTAGGCGGTCAGCTGCAGCTTTTTGTTAGGTGCCGACCTCAGATCGTGCCTCCCAATAGGAACTTTGCGTTTACGCCGAAAACCACGGAGATGCCTACTAGGATAGCTGCAGAAATAACTGCTCCACCTGCTCGAGCAAAGAAAACCTCCGTACTCTGCTCTCCTGAGCTCAACGGACTTAGCACCCACCAAGACGCGGGCACCGTGCCCAGCCAGACAATCAAAGCGAGGCCAAATGACAACATCCCGGCGCCCACTCGAACTTCTAGGGCAACCGCGGCAAAAGTACCCGCTAGAACAACCAAAATGACAAGTAAGAAGCGCCAGATTGCTTTGAGCACGTGGGACACCTAACGATTAAGTTGAGCTGCGCCGCACCGAGGCCTGAGCGCGAAGCGCGCACAGTGCGTCCAGCGTCAGCTCCAACGTTTTGTTAGCAGCGCGGTTTCGAACCTGGCGGTTGCTCATGCTTCGAAGACGATTCCCTGTCCGTGATTGAACTATTTTGCCGTGTTCTCGGACCCACCGCGATGACAACACACGGTTTACGCTGTGGCGTTGCTCTCCACGAACGGAGCTGGATCGAAAACGCTCCCAGGTCCTGTAACGCCGCCTATCTAATGGCAAAAGGAACAACGGCGCCGAGGCAACCAACTCGCACCTACTTTCCGGAGGGAAACCTAAAAAAGGAATTCGAATCTTCCTCCTCTTGGCTGCTAACTACAAGTATGCGACCTATCCGCCGCGTATGATCGATATTCTGGACTTTTTTCGCGTCTTGGACCAATTGAAACAGGGTTTTAGAGAAACTGGGCGGGTTCTGGGGCTGTGATATTGCGCAGTTTTGGGGAGCGGTTGTTCGCTTTGTTCTCTAAATATGTGAAATATTGGAATATTCGAGCCTCCGCGAGCTACTTGAGTTGGTCCAGACGGCGATTCGGCTTCGCGCGTACAGCATACGTACTGAGCAGGCGTACGTCGGCTGGGTTCGCCGGTTCGTTTACTTTCATGGGGGCAAAAACCCGTCACAGCTCGGCAAAGAAGCTGTTGAAGCCTTCCTGTCACACTTAGCTCTCGATCGGCAGGTTGCACCGTCAACTCAGAACCAGGCGTTAAACGCTCTGGTGTTTCTTTATCGCCACGTTCTCGATACATCAATGCCCGAGTTGGACGATGTAGTCCGGGCTAAGCGACCTCAGCGATTACCAGTGGTTCTAACGCGCTCGGAAGTTGAGGAAGTCATGAGCGGGCTTTCGAGCGTCTACTTTCTGATCGTCGGCTTGCTTTATGGCAGTGGCCTCCGGGTGTTGGAGGCGCTGCGGCTGCGCATCAAAGATCTCGATCTCGACAAGCGCTGCATCACAGTGCGTGGGGGCAAAGGCAACAAAGACCGGGTTACCGTTCTTCCCAGCGGTCTGCTATCGCCGCTCCAGAGACAAATGAAAGTCGCTGCCAGCCTTCATCAGCAGGATCTGGACGAGGGTTTCGGCGAAACGGTCCTCCCCTATGCACTGGCCCGCAAATACCCAGACGCTGGGCGAAAGCGCGCGTGGCAGTTTGTGTTCCCCGCTAACAATCGATCTGTGGATCCACGAACCGGAATGATCGCCCGGCATCACGTGTCCGCAAGCGCGGTCAATCGCGCCCTTCGTCGCGCGAGCAAGCTATGCCATATCTCTAAACACGTCACCTGCCACACCTTCCGCCACTCCTTCGCCACCCACCTCCTGGAAAACGGCTACGACATCCGCACCGTGCAGGAGCTTCTGGGCCACAAAGACGTCTCCACCACCATGATCTATACCCATGTGCTCAACCGAGGCGGGCGGGGTGTTGTCAGCCCGATGGACAAATAGTCGCCGACGCGTGAGCCCAAATCCGGGCGTTTTGCGCTTCAATCCCTAGAGCCGTCGAGAATTAATGTATGTTCTCGGCTAGCGCCCCAACGATGTCGGTTAACGATAGGAGAACGGAGACATGGCTTCACGTAATACCAAACGGTTTGACTCTTTTTCGCTGAAGCTCTGTCTTCTTGCCTGTTTTTACCTGCCGTTTGGCGCGCAGGCGCAGCAGGAGGAAACCTATGAGGTCTTTCGCGTTATCGAAGATCTGCGGGTGACGGGTACCATCACTACCGACGGCACCCTTGGCAGGATCGGCAACGACAACTTTATCCGCTGGAACCTCAACATCGGCGGCACAACCTTCACCCAGGACGACTCGATTCTTGTCATCCTGGGTGTGCGCGGTCCGATGGCCACCGACCAAGATATTCTCATCGATATGTCCGCCGTTCCGGGCGGCAACGAAGCTTTTCAGATCTGCGGCAACAACATCTGCAACCTCAACAGCCCGGAGTGGCAGATTGGGCCGTCGGGAACGCTCACTGATCCGATGACCGGCCTGCCCTTTCCCTGCTCTGCCGACATGAGCTGCGGGGGTATCGAGATTCTCGACAACGTCGATCCAGACCGCCGGCAGGTGTTCTACACCACTCCGCAGCTTTTGCCCATCGCGAGCAAGAGTCTGTTCCTGGATGGCTTTGAAACGCCGCCGGCCGACTAGGCCGGCGTGGGTTGCTCTCGGCTGCCCGGTCGTGGAGACCGGGCAGCCATCAAGCATCAGATGGTGCGGGTGGCCACCGCCGGCGGTACCGATGATGCCCGGCGGGCCGGACCCAGCACCGCGAGCTGACCCACCACGATGAGCAGCAGCATGCCTGCCGGGATCATCAGCCACGGCAGCGGTGAGAGGCTGAACTCCTCTACCATCCACATGTTCAGGCCCACTGCGAGCGCCCCGCCCAGCACCACGCCCACGATGCTGATGAGCAGGTTCTCGGTCATGAAGTAACGGGCAATCGCCGATTTGGTCGCGCCCAGCGCCCGGCGGGTGCCGATCTGGCGGGTGCGCCGGCTTACGCTGAAGCTGGCCAGACCCACTATGCCCAGCGCCGTAATCGCCGTCAGCAGGCTCACCACAAAGATCAACATGTTCACCATGCCCGAGTCACCCTGGTAGCTCCGCTCCCGCGTCTCTTCCATGGTGCGCAGGGAGCGCACAATACGGTCTTTGTTGCGGTCCGCCAGCAGTTGCTCAATCTCCGGCATCAGCCGGTCCCGCTCGCCGGGCTCAGCCCGCACGATGTAGCGGGTGGAGCCGAAGTTGGTGTTCTGCGGTACCAGCATCACCCGTTCCACGCCGTTCCAGCCGTTCCAGGGCGCCTGCATCTGTTTGATCAGGCCCGTTACCGTGATCGGCTCATTTCCGTTGATGTACACCGTCTTGCCCACCGCGCTCATGGCGTCGTCCGGCCACAGGGCCTCCGCCATGGCCTCGGTCATCAGCAGCTTGTCCGGCCAGCCGGTGTCACCGCGCTGGCGCCAAGTGATATCCGTGGGCGCAAAGTTCTCGCCAGCGACAATCTCAAGACCATAGGTATCCACGCCGTGTTCATCCACGAAGTACACCGCCACGCCGGTCGAGTCCTCAGCTCCGGCCTCGGTTTGCAGGCCCATCGACCAGCCCCCTCCCATCAGTGGCACCGAGTTGGACTGAATAGCATTCACCACGCCAGGCGTATTGCGAATCGCATCCAGGTCGTCCTGAATGGTTACCTGCTCGTTGAAGTCCTCGGCAAAGCCGATGCTGCTGAGATAAAAAATGTTGGCCTCGTCCACGCCGCTGGGCCGCGCCATTCGCTCTTTGCGCTCCATGATGATCGCGATCGCGTTCAGCAAAATGGCCAGCGTCAGGGCAATTTGCAGCGCAATCAAAATTGCGCCGGTCTTGTTGCGCAGCAGCGCGCGCCAGATTGGTCCAATTTCCATCGTGCTCTCCTACTGCGTTTTCAGCTGACTGGCCGGCGCGATGTTGCACGCGCGCCAGGTGGGATACAGGCCCGCCAGCAGGGCCGAGACAATGGCCAGTCCAATGGCCAGCAGCACCAACACCCAGTCCATGGTCACCAGGTTCTGCACAAAGTCACCAAACAGAATCTCGATACCCCGCAGGCCCAGCCAGGTAAGGCCCAGACCCAGAACTCCACCGGCCAGACCAATCATGGCTGACTCCATCAGGTGCTGCACAAACAGGGAGCCTTTGGTGGCCCCCAGCGCCCGGCGCAGCCCGATATCGGCGCTTTTGCCCATAAACTTGGCCAGCAGCAGACCGATCGTGTTCAGCAGACAAACCGCCAGGAACATGAGGCTGAGCCACAACATCACCTGCGCATCTTCCTCCACCACTTCCCGATGCTCCAGCCATTCGGTTACGTTGCGCAGCCGGTTGTTGAGGGGTCGGGGGAAGCGGCCGAGTTCTTTCTGTTGCTCGGCGTAGGCGTTCATAAAGGCCAGGTACTCATCACGCTCACGTTCGTTGCGCAGCTCGGCCCAGAACTGGATCCAAACACACTCGCCGGCGAGAAACGCCTTGAAGCCGTCCCCATCGAGCTCTTTCCAGCAGTTGGTGTTGCCGTTGCGGGGCAGCTCATTGGCGGTGGACACCGACATGGGAATAAACAGGTCCTCCGGTTCGTTGAACGCCCCGTTGGTAAGATCGTAAAACTTGGGCACCGGGAACCACTCATCAATTACGCCCACCACCCGGAAGTTCAAGCCGCTAAGCGTTACGCGTTCGCCCACTGAATCGCGGCCGCCGAACACCCGCTCGTTAATCTCCCGCGACAGCACCACCACCTGGTCCTGGTTTTTGTCAGCGCTATCGTCCCAGCCGGAGCCATAGAGAAAAGGCAGATCAAACATGGGGAAGAAGTCGGTGTGGGTGGAGCGCACGTCCACCAGGAACGGACGCTCATCTTCTTTGGTCGGCTCCAGCACCAGGCCGGTGCGGTGGCTCGCCACCTGGCGGAAGGCTTTGCCCGCCTCCATCAGGTTCATGGCGTCGATATAGGTCAGCTGATCGACCGGCTCGGAGTTCTCGTCAAAGCCGTTCGCGTCCCAGCTGTCCACCTGAACGTAGTAGAGCTGATCCGACTTCTGCGGAATGGGGTTGGAGCCCATCACGTAGTTCACGGTAAAGATGGTCATGCAGGCGCCGATGCCCACGGCAATAGCCGCCACCATCAGGCCGCTCAATATGGGGTTGCGCCGAATGCTCAGCCAACCCAGTTTTAGGTAATAGCCCAGCATGTCAGGCAGCCTCCTCCGGCAGCGTCTCGGCGCTGGAGTCTTCACTCACCTCCCCGTCGCGGATGTAGATGTTGCGGCTGGCCTGGCCCGCCAGCGACGGATCGTGGGTCACCATAATGATGGTGGTGCCGTTGCGATTGATCTCCGTCAGCAGGCCCATCACGCTCGCTGCCATCTGCGAGTCGAGGTTACCCGTCGGCTCGTCCGCCAGCAGAAAACGTGGTTCGCCCGCCAGGGCCCGGGCAATGGCCACTCGCTGCTGCTGTCCACCGGAAAGCTGCGATGGCAGATGTTTACTGCGGGAACCCAGGCCTACAGTGTCCAGCACGTGCTCAATGCGCCGCTTGCGCTCAGCGCCTTTAAATCCGCGATAGCGCAGCGGCACGTCCACGTTGTCAAACACGTTCAGGTCGGGGATCAGGTTGAAGCTCTGGAAGATAAAACCAATCTTCTCGTTACGAACCCCGGAGCGCTGCGCGTCGCTCAGCCGCGACACGTCTTTGCCATCCAGCTCATATACGCCGCTGTCGAACGTCTCCAGCAGTCCGGCGATGTTCAGAAAGGTGGTCTTGCCCGACCCGGACGGCCCGGTAACGGCTACAACCTCGCCTTCACTCACGTCCATGGAAAACGCCCGCAGGGCGTGGGTTTCTACCGTATCGGTGCGGTAGATCTTGGCGACGTTCTGCATGCTGAGCATGGGGTTCCTCCAGATAAAGTTCTTGCGTTGTTCGTTTTCGTGCAATTCGGATTAGCGGGTAATCAGCACCGACTCGGCGCCGCGGAACTGATCGATGCTGGAAATAATCACCCGGTCGCCTGCTGAGAGGCCGGACACAATTTCCACCGCGCTCAGAGACCGCGCACCCACCTCAATCGGGTGGCGCCGGGCCACATCGTCTTCGCCCAGCACGTAGGCCAGCCGGCCACCGCCGGTGTCAAGAAACTGGCCGCGCGACAGAGTCAGCACGTTCTGCCGCTCCTCCAGCAGGATGCGGGTGGTGAGGCGCTGGTTCTGTCGCACCGAGGGGCTGTTGTTGCCCGTAAAGCGCAGTCGGGTGGTTACCTGATTGGCCACAATTTCCGGCGATACGGCCACCACATTGGCGGGCCAGAGATCGCTGCCGATGCGCACTTCGGCCGACATACCAAGACCCAGGTCATCGGCGTAGCTTTCCGGCACCTGCGCTTCAATCTCAAACACCGACAGGTCCACAACCGTGAGCACGCTCTGGTTGCGGGCCACCGCCGCCTTCTGCTCCGCCAGCAGGTTGCCCACAATGCCGGTCACCGGCGAGCGCAGGCTCAGCTCTTCCACCTGCCGCGTCAGGTCGTCCACCAGCAGCTTTTGCCGCTCCAGCTCCAGCTCCCGGGTTTTCAGCTCAAAGGCCAGGCGCTCTTCGTCCAGCTCCGCGTTGTCCACGGCGTGGCGATGAGACAGCTCGGCATTGCGCAGGTCATCCTGCGCCTTCTCAAAGTCGATTTCTGAGATGGAGGAGATCTTGAAGCCGGCGTCAGCCCGTCGCTTTTCCCGGTCCGCGGCTTCAAGCGTTACCGCGGCCAGATCCACAATCCGCTGGTTGTCCAGCGACTTCTGGCGGCTTTCGATGCGCTGGCGCTGCAGCGCCACGTCCAGCCTTTCGAGGTTGGCCTGCTCCTGCTGCAGCTGGTTGGTGAGCTCCGGGCTGTCGAGGCGCGCCAGCACCTCGCCTTCGGTCACGCTCGCGCCGGCTTCGGTCTCAAGCGTAATGGTGCCATCCGCCGGGGCAAACAGCGTGGGGCTGATTGCGGCCACCACCTGGCCCTGCACCGATACGTCCCGCACCAGGGCGCCGCGCTCCACCGTGGCCAGCCGCAGCCGGTCAAACGGCACCGCAACGCTGGAGCCGGCCCAGCGCTGTACCAGAGGAATGGCCCAGAAGAGTAAAGCAATCAGCGCCAGGGCGCTGGCCCCGATAGTGACCCAGCGCAGCGTGCCGCTGCGGGGCTCAACGACCACGTCGGTGGCGGATGTGTCGGCAATTTTCAAGCTTGGAGCCCTCTCAGGGCTCTTGAGTGGTTGCGTCACTGTACCTCCTCAGTCCGCATCCGGGTGGCGGCTCTCAAAACCCGCAAGATAGAGCACGCACACTGGCTGTTTGAGGGTTAGACGTCATGCCAGGGGGTTTGGTTACAGAAAAAACGCCGTCTATGCCATCAGTTGGGTATGGCTGGGAAAAACGGGAATGCCGGGCGATCCCGGCGGGGAATCACTCCGGGCGGGAGAGTACCGGCGGTCGCTGGTCCATCACCTTACTGTCGGCCACGGACAGCTCCTCAAACAGCAGGCTGGGCACCACGTAGCTTACCGGCTCCAGGCGCCCGCGCACGCCGGTCAGAAACACCCCGCCGCTGGGAAACGGCGGCGTTACCGAGTGCACATAAGGATCGTCCCCCACCGCCTCCAGGCGGCGAAACTCGCGCACCGCAAACGGCTCAATGCTCAGGTTGCGCACCCGCTCGCGGCGGCCGTCGGGGTATACCCGCCACACCACCAGCGCCTCCGGCAGGCGGTTGCCGTAGTTGAATACCGCCATGCTCTGCATCGACTCCAGCTGGCGCTGGGCCTGCGAATCGGCCAGCCGTTCGATCACCAGCACGTAGTCAGTACCCGCATCGATGCGCAGCTCCTCCAGCAGCAGCTGCCGCTCGTTGGCATCCGCGGCCACGTTGCTGCTCAAAACCAGGTTACCCGGCATGGGAAACCCACCGCGATTGTTGCCGCTGCTCTCGGTGGTGCCAAACATGGGCACCCGGGTGGACAGAATCTGCTTGAGCCGGCCGTCATCCACCAGCGTCTTGGGCCGTGCCGGCACGCCTTCATCGTCGATGGCAAAAGTGCCGACCAGCGGCAGGCCTTCAAAGGCATCCCGGGTGGGGTCGTCCACCAGCTGGGTGCCCCGGGGCAGCACCCGGGCGCCAATCTTGCGGCCAAAACGCTGCTCCCGCTCCTGCAGGTCCCTAATCCAGGGTCGCACCGACGGCTCCGAAGCCACCATGCGTGGCACCGACTGCAGCTGGGTCGCAAACACGTTGGCAAACAGGACCGCCGCGGCCTGGTTTTCAAACAGTACCGGGCCCACATAGTTGTCGATGCGGTCCGCGCTGCGGGCCTCGGTCAGCCGCTGACCCAGGCGCTGCACCCGCTCCTGCAGCTCGGCCGCCGGGGGCAGCTGATCCAGGTTGCGCCGGCGCACCCGGTCAAAGTCCCACAGCACCGCACCGTCGGGCGCCTGGGTGCGGGCGATAGCGCCCCAGGTGATGTCCGGCACCTGGCGCCGAAACCGACTGCCTTCGGAGTTCACGTAGTGCACGTCCCGGTACACCACCGACACCCACACGGCCGACTCGTGCAGCTCGTCGAACGCGGCCAGCGAATTCGACAGGTTTACCACCAGCTCCGTCAGCGCCGCTTCGTCCGCCGGCGGCGGATCCGCCAGCTCCTCGACCTGCGCTGGCTCCGCCGAATAAAAATCCACCAGTCCGTCTCGGTCCACCGTTACCTGGGTATCGGCCAGCTTGACCGAGTAGTCCTCCAGCGCGCGCTTATACGCCAGGTCCGTCGCCAGCCAGAACGCCCGGCGCACGGCACCGTAGTCGTCGTCCAGCGGCAGGCGGAAATTGTTGGGCGGGTAGTAGCGGTGCATGGTGCCGGCCTGGCCAAAGCGCGGCACCAGCGAAGAGTCCAGCTTGTAGTCGCCCACCCGCACCTGCACGCTGCCGCTGCGGCTGCGATTGCGGTAGCGCCGGGAAATGCCGCCAAAGCTCGCCTTCAGCTGCAGCGACCGGGATTCTTCCACGCGGTATTCCACAAAGTAGGGGCCCTGTTCTGCGTTCAGCTTCAGCTGCCTGATGCTGCGTTCCAGCTCATCGGCCAATGCCTGCTGCAGATCTTCCTGCGCCCAGGCGCCGGGTCCCGCCAGCAGGGCAAGCCACGCCAGCAGTGTTGGCCACCGCCGGCTCATGGCCCGTCCTCCGGCACCGGGTTGGGCAGAATCGGTGGCCGCGTCTGGCTGCGGGGTTTGCGCTGCACCTCCAGCCGGTCCAGCAGCACCGTGGGGGCAATCAGCGAAACGGGCACGTAGCCCGACTCGGCGCCGCACCAGCCGTGAAACACCTTCGGGTCCGTGCCGCCGGCGCGGATGTGCGAAAGCGTCAGCAGCGGCGTGCCAATCACGTCGACACCCCGGGCGAGCTCTTCCCGCCCGTCCGGATAGACCTTGTACACCACCGTGGGCAGTACCTTTAGCGCGTTGGGCTGGCTCCGGTTGACGCTCGTGAAGCCGCCGGTGGCCTCGCGGATAATCAGGCCAAAACCTTTCTCCGACTCCGCGAGCGCCTCCAGAAACTGGGCTTTCAGCTCGTCCGGCGGTACCGGATCGGCCACCGACACCATCAGGTTGGACTGGCGTGCCACGGGCGACCGGCCGCTCAGCGCCTGAGCCCGGCCGTGGCCGTTGGAGCGCTCAAAGCCTTCGATGGGAATGCGCGACATCAGGAATTCGGTCAGCACCCCGTCTTTCACCACGTCCACCCGGCGGGCTTTGACGCCCTCGTCGTCGACCGCGTAGCTACCCAACAGCCTGGTGCCGTCGAAGGAGGTGAGCGTGGGATCAAAAGACACGTCGAAGCCGGCCGGCAGAATCCGCTCGCCCAGCTTGCGTTTCAGCGTCTGGGCGCCCTCTTCCCGGCGCAGCCGGTGCCCCTCCACCCGATGACCCAGCAGCTCGTGGAAAAACACCGCGCTGGCCCGGCCTTCGAGCAGCACCGGGCCCGAGTAGGCCGTCACCAAGGGTGAGGCGCGCAGCGCTTCAGCCTGGGCGATCAAACCGTCGATCTCGGCGAGGATCTCCGCCTCCGACGGCAGCCCGTCGCTGTCCGCCGCCAGCAGGGTGCGGGAAAGGGGCAGCTCCATGCCGTCTTCGGCCTTGGTCATCACCTGCAGCGTCATGCGCAGCAGCGGCGACTGTTTGCGCACTCGGGTACCTTCCGTGTTCACCAGGTGCAGCGAGGCGCGACTGAAGCTCAAGGACACGCGGCCCACGAGAATGTTGGCGTTGCTGCTGAACCGTTTGGAATACCGTCGCAGCCGGTCTTCCCACAACCAGGTGGGAAACGGTTCGGTGCTCAGCGGCTCGGTGTAGTCCGTGGCCGGCTCTTTGGAAAAATCCGGCGAGGCGTCTTCTTCCTCCACCTTCACAGCTACGTTGGCTTTTACCTTGGCCAGGTGGTCCAGCGACTGCTGGTACACCCGGTTGGTGGCCTGCCACAGGAGCTGCTTCAGCGCCGCCGGCGAGTTATCCAGCGGCAGTTCCTGCCAATTGTTGCGATAGTTGGCCCCCCAGCGCAGGCCATCGCTGCGCAGCGGATGGGTGTTGTCCAGCGCGTAGTCCCCTACCCGGGACTCCACGTACAGGCGCCGCATGTGGCGTTCGCCGTCCGACTCCATCGCGCCAAAACTGGCGCTGAGCGTTCGCGACTCCACCTCGTCCACCCGGTAGGCCAGAAAATACGGCGGCGTGTCCTCAGCGCTGAGCTGGTCAAAAGACCGCTTCAGCTGCGTTTCCAGCAATTGAAGGAGCGGCCCATCGTCCTCGGCGGCGGCTGCCGCGGTGGCCCCGAGCGCCAATAGCGCTGCCGCGGCGATCCATCGCAGTATCAAACCCATGGGCATAGCCTAACGGATTTTGGATAATGCGCCCCCTTACCTCCGGGTTTTTGTTTAGCCATGCTGCTTTCATTTGCTGCCGCCGCCACTTTCAGTTTCGGCATCGTTGTGCGCCACGATGTGGACGCCGCCTCCTTTGATTGCGATCGCGACTGCGCAGCTGCTACGGCGGTGTTTTCTCTGGGCGGGCGCTACGGCGCCGGGGCGGGTACGCTGATTGCGCCCCGCTGGGTGCTCACCGCCGCCCATGTTGGTGAGTTTTTGAGCCGCGGGGATCGGGTGAGCGTTGGGGAGAAGGTGCACCGCATCGCCAAAGTGGTGAATCATCCCCGGGCCGGCTACACCGAGGGGTTTGTCGACGTCTCCCTGGTGCAGCTTGAAGAGGCTTCCGCCGTTGCGCCGGCGCAGGTGTACGCCGGCGACGAGGAGGCGGGCACCATGGTGCACTTTGTCGGTGCCGGCCGGGCCGGTAACGGCCGCGACGGGCTGGGTAAATTTGACGGGCGCCTGCGCGTTGCCGCCAATCGCGTCGAGTCCACCCAGAGTCACTGGCTCACCTTCCGTTTTAACGCCCCCGACGGGGATGCCCTGCCTAACGAAGGCATCAGCGGCTCCGGTGACAGCGGCGGGCCGGCTTATCAGGCCGGCGATGCCCACACCTGCGTGATGGGCGTAAGCTCCTGGCAGGACAACGAATCGCAGGCGGGTGTGGAAGGCGTTTACGGCGTAACTGAATACTACGTGCGCACCGCCGCCGTGCTGACCTGGATTACCGAGACGCTGGGGGCTGCTAATGATGGTGCCAACGCCCGGTTTGAAACCTGCGGCCAGCCGGTGGAACTGCCTGATGAGTGATGTGGCCAAGGCCCCGCAGCCCCGGGTGGGTTTTGTGAGCCTGGGCTGTCCCAAGGCGCTGGTCGACAGCGAGCGCATCCTCACCCAGCTGCGCACCGACGGCTACGAGGTGGTGCCGGAGTACGACGCCGCCGACCTGGTGGTGGTGAATACCTGCGGCTTTATCGACAGCGCCAAGGCGGAGTCGCTGGAGACCATTGGCGAAGCACTGGAGGAAAACGGCCGGGTGCTGGTCACGGGCTGTATGGGCGCCAACGAAGGGGACATTCTCCACGTGCACCCCAAGGTGCTGGGCGTGTCCGGGCCGCAGCAGTACGAAGCGGTAGTGGCGTCGGTGCACGAACATCTGCCGCCGCCGGTTCAGCTGCCATTTGAGCCGCTGGTGCCGCGCCAGGGCATCAAGCTCACCCCGCGCCACTATGCCTATTTGAAAATTTCTGAAGGCTGCAATCACCGCTGCAGCTTCTGCATTATTCCCAGCATGCGCGGCGACCTGGTCAGCCGGCGCATCGACTCGGTGCTGGCGGAGGCGCGCAAGCTGGCCGCCGCTGGTGTGCGCGAGCTGCTGGTAATCGCCCAGGACACCAGCGCCTACGGCGTGGACGTGCGCTACGCCGAGGCCCGCTTTGCCGGCCAGACCTGGGAGACCCGGTTTGAAGACCTGTGCAAAGCGCTCGCTGAGATCGGCATCTGGGTGCGGCTGCACTACGTGTATCCCTATCCCCACGTGGACAAGGTGATCCCGCTGATGGCGGCCGGCCGCATCCTTCCGTACCTCGACGTGCCGCTGCAGCACGGCAGCCCGGAGATTTTGAAGCTGATGCGGCGCCCCGCGGCGGCCCACAACACGCTCAAACGGATCAAAACCTGGCGCGAGATCTGTCCGGAGCTGGTGATCCGCAGCACCTTTATTGTCGGGTTTCCGGGCGAGACCGACGCGCACTTTGAGGAGCTGCTGGAGTTTCTTGAAGAAGCTCAGCTCGACCGGGTCGGCTGCTTTACCTACAGCCCGGTCGACGGTGCCCGCGCAAACGCCCTGCCCGACGCGGTGCCAGCAGACGTGGCGGAAGAACGGCACGCCCGGTTTATGGAGAGTGCCCAGCGCATCAGCCGCGCGCGTTTGGCGCGGCGCGTGGGGGAGGAGACGCCGGTGCTGATCGACCTGGTGGACGCCGACGGGGCTATGGGCCGCAGCTACGGCGAGTCGCCGGAAATTGACGGCGTGGTGCGCCTGCCCGACGGTCAGCAGCTGCTGCCCGGGCAGCTGGTGCCGGCCCGCATCACCGGCGCCGACGAGTACGACCTGACCGCTGAGGCCCTCAGCTGAATCCCGAGACCCAGCTGCTGGAGCGCCAGGTCCAGCAGCTTGCCCAGGCCACCACCACGCTCTACCTGAATCCACCGGCGGACGGGTTCTGGCAGCACCTGCCGGCGGGTAGCGCCGTGGTGCTCAACGCCGCCGACGCGGCGGCCATGGACGGGCACCTGGAGGTGATCCGTGGCCTGCCGGCGGAACTTCCTTCATTTCTGCAGGGTGTGCTGTATCTGCCCAAATCAAAAGCCCGCCTCGAGCTGATGCTGGCGTTCGCCCGGCATCATCTGCAACCGGACGGTCAGCTGTGGGTAGTGGGCGCCAAAAAGGCCGGCATCCAGTCGGTGCCGCGGCAGCTGAAAGCGTTCGCCGATCGGGTGGTGAAACGCGACGCCGCGCGCCACTGCGTGGTGTTTGCCGCAGACCAATGGCAGCCAGCGGACAAGGCTTTTGACCTCGCGGCGTTCGAGACTCGCTTTCAGGTTGGGGACCACACCCTGGTGAGCCTGCCCGGCGTGTTCAGCCACGGAGAGCTGGATGAAGGCAGCGCGCTCCTGCTGGAACACCTGCCGTCGGCGCTGTCCGGGCCAACCCTGGACTTTGGCTGCGGCTGCGGCGTGCTGAGCCTGGCCGCGGCGCAGCGCGGCGCGCAGGTCACCGCTATCGACGTGGACCTGCTGGCGGTGGCGTCCTGCGAGCGTTCGGCGGCGGAAAACTCGCTGCCGGTTACGGTGCAGGCGGCGGATCGCGTACCGCCGGGCCCCTGGGACGCCATCATCAGCAACCCGCCGTTTCATCAGGGCATCAGCCAGGATCTAAGCGCTGCCTACCAGCTCATTGAGGATGCGGCGCAGCAGCTTAGTCCGGCCGGGCAGCTGTGGCTCGTGGTTAACCGGCATCTGGACTATCCCCGCCGGCTGGCGCAGCACTTTCGGCGAGTGGACGAGGTGGCCGGCAGCAACCGGTTCCGGGTGCTCCGCGCGGCGAAGAAGCATTAAGACGCTTCAAGGCTCCGAGGCCGGTACCGCCGACTCGGCTCCGGCGATCACCACCTGATTGCGACCGCGGCGTTTGGCCTCGTACATGGCTTTGTCGGCCCGGCGCACCAGGTCGCGGTAGGTTTTGCCCTGGCCGGCGCGCATGGTGGCGCCACCCACGCTGGCGGTTACCCGAAACGTCTGGTCTTCGCTGCTGATGCTCAGAGCCTCGATGGCCGACCTTAGCGTCTGGCAAAGGGGTTCCAGGTCGCCACCCGCCAGCCTCGGCAGCAGCACAAAAAACTCCTCGCCGCCAAACCGCGCCAGCACGCAGTCCTGGTCCTTCAGCGCCTCCACCAGGGTGCTGGCCACCTGCCGCAGCGCATCGTCGCCGGCGAGATGGCCGCGCTGATCGTTCACCTCTTTAAACCGATCCAGATCCAGCACAATCAGCGCCAGCGGCCGGCCGCTGTCGATGGCGTCGGCCCACATGCGGGTAAGCGACAGATCCAGAAAGCGCCGGTTGTGCACGCCCGTTAAGCCGTCCCGCTGGCTCGATTCCTCCAGTACCCGGTTGGCGGTTTCAAGTCGCGTGAGCGCATCGTTCAGCGCGGCGGTGCGTTCATCCACCCGGGCCTCCATCTCGGTGCGAGCATCCGCCTCGATGCGCCGGTTCTGCTCCTGCAGCAGGCGGATACGGTGCGCCAGGGCAAAGCTCAGCAGGATCATCTCCAGCGCCGTGCCGATCTGCATGCCGTAGGTGGTCAGGAACGATTTGGGCAGCACGCCAAACGACACCATGGCGTAGGCGATCATGCCCAGAATGAGCAGCGCCCAGGCCAGCACAAAGTAACGCGCCGACTCAAAGCCCTGAGACCACGCCCGCACGCCGCCCACGATGACGAGCGACGCCGACAGAAACACAAAAAAGGTGCCGGCACGAATCACCAGGGCATAGGGCAGCACAAAAGCGGCAAACGAGACGATCGACAGCAGCAGCATCAGTGCCAGCGCCATGTGATCGAGGGTCGGCGCCGACGTACGCAACGACAGGAAACTTCGGCAGAACTGCAGCATAGCGATCTGCGCCAGCGGCAGCAGCAGCACCACAGATAGATTGGCCACCGTGGGGTCATCGGGCCAGAGAAACTGGAACGACAGGCCGTTCAGGGAAAACTGCAGCAATCCAAACGACGTGGCGTAGAGCACGTAGTAAAGAAACGTCCGGTCGCCCAGCGACATGAACAGCAGCAGGTTATAAAGGATCAGCGCCGCGAAGGTGCCGTAAAGCAGCCCCATGCCGAACTGACTACGGAAGTTGTCATCCGCCAGATGATCGGCCGTCATCAGGCGCACCGGCACCTGGATGGAGCTGTCGCTCTCCACCCGCAGCGCAAAGCGCAGGCTCTGGCCAGCCTCAAGCCGCACCGGAAAAGAAAAAAAGCGGTGGTCCCGCAGCCGCCGGCTGAACGACTCCCGGTCTCCGCTGGTGAGATGCAGCGGCGTCGCCGCGTCGAGATCGACATAGACGTCCACGTGATCCAGCAGCGGATATTCCAGCATCAGGATCCAGTCGGACTGGGGATGGTCAACGTTGGTGAGTCGACCGGCAAACCAATGGGCAGCGGGGCTGAAGCCGAAGTTGGCCTGTTCCGGCACCGCGCGAAGGTCGACGGTCTCTGCCTGAAGGCCCGGCAGGAGGTTTTGCTGCGGATCAGCCAGGGCGTAGCGCAGCTTCAGGCGATAATCATCCGTGCCTGAGATAACCTCCGCAGCGCCAGCGAGGGGCACCACGGAAAAGCAAAGCAGCAGCAGCCACAACGCTGAAACCGTTCGGCTGATAATTGAGACATCCCCCGAGCGTTACCGCTGTCCTGGGGTGCCACACCTTCCCTACGCGTCGAAAGATAACATGTTCACCGGCCGTGTTTGGGCATTCACGTTGCAAATATTGCTCGCGGCCGGGGGAAAGTCCCGGCCGCTTGTTGTTCCTCGTATACCGCCAGCGTGATAACCGCCAGCG
>JBCCVP010000116.1:0-16410 GCA_039195135.1 Pseudomonadota bacterium
GGCGCCAAGCGTTGCCCCCACGACCCCGCCGCCGCCAGCCACCACCATCGGGTGGGACGTGGAAAAGTGCAGGTGCGCCAGGGAGGTGCCGGCGGCCACCACCAGCAACACGCCGGCGAGGCGGATCCACAGCTCCCCGGTGGGCCGCGCCTCCGTGCGGGCGCCGCGCAGGATCAGCCAGCCCCACCACGCCAGAATCAGCGGAAACAGAAAGGCGAGATAGCCAAACAGCAGCAGCCCGATGTCCGCCAGCCAGGCGCCGGCCAGACCGCCGCGGTTGTGCACCGCGTCGTGGCTGGCGCTGTTGGACCAGCCGGGATCCGCCGGGTGGTAGGTAAGCAGCGCGATCAGCAGGTAGATAGCCAGCGGCGCCATGATGATGAAGGCGCTTTCCCGCAGCCGGAGCACCAGATGCTGCGCCAGGCCCTGGGTGGGAGGGGTCGATTTTTTTGCTGCGCTTTTGGTGGCTTTTGGCAAAATAGAAGCCCATACCGGGTCGGCGAAAGTGTAGCGAGTTGCGCTTGCCGGGCCAACGTTGGTTACGTCACGCAAAGGGTCCGTTCTATCTCACAGCGCCTTGAACACAAGCTGCTCCAGCGCATTGACCAGGTTCCGCCGGCCGAGTGGAACGCGCTGGCCGGCACACATCCGTTTGTACGCCACGAATTTCTCGACGCCCTCGAGGACGGCGGCGCCGTCAGCGACTATTCGGGCTGGACGCCGCGGCACCTGTGGGTAACCGATGCCGACGCGGTGGTGGCGGCCCTGCCGCTCTACGAAAAAACCCATTCCTACGGCGAGTTTGTCTTTGACTGGGCCTGGGCGGAAGCCGCGGAGCGGGCGGGCATCAGCTATTACCCCAAGTGGCTGGTGGCCTCCCCCCTCACTCCGGTGACGGGCCCACGGCTGCTGGGGCCGGACCGGGAGGCCCTGCCGGGTCTGCTTACGGATCTGAGCCGGGCCCAGGGCATCAGCTCGGTGCACGTCAATTTTGTCACCGATGCCGATGCCCGGCTGCTGCGCCACGCCGGCTGGCTGGAACGCAGCGACTGGCAGTACCACTGGTACAACCGGGATTACGAGACCTTTGATGATTTTCTTGCTCAGCTGAGCCACAAGAAGCGCAAGAACATCCGCCAGGAGCGGCGCCGGCTGGGGGAAGCCGGCTGGACCTTTGAACGGATTGCGGGGGCCGAGGCCACCGAATGGCACTGGCTGTTTATGCACGGGCTGTACCGGTCCACCTTTGAGCGCAAAGGCAACTGGCCGTTGCTCACGCAGGGCATCTTTCGGCGGCTGGGGCAGCAGCTCGCCTCACAGGTCCTGCTGGTGCTGGCGAAGAAAGACGATCACTACCGGGCCGGGGCCTACCTGATGCACGACGGCCACACGCTCTACGGCCGCTACTGGGGCGCCATGGAGGCGGCGCCGGGGCTGCATTTTGAAACCTGCTACTACCAGGGCATCGAGCACTGCATCGAGCAGAGGCTCAAGGTGTTTAACCCCGGCGCTCAGGGCACCCATAAGATCGCCCGGGGCTTTGAGCCGCAGGAGACGCGCAGTTTCCACCTGATCCACCATTCGGGGCTGCGAGAGGCGGTGGCGAGAAGTCTCAAGGTTGAGCGGCACGCCCAGGAGCAGCGTGGTGAGGCGCTGCGCGATCACAGCCCCTTTCGGAAAGAGCAACAATGATCCCCTGGCTGCGGCCCGGGTCGGAGGAGCCGTTTCCGGCGCCGCCCACCGCGCTGCGGGAACCCAACGGATTGCTCGCGGCCGGCGCGGATCTGTCTCCTCGGCGCCTGCTCCAGGCCTACGATATGGGCGTATTTCCCTGGTACAGCCCCGGGGAACCCATCCTCTGGTGGTCGCCGGACCCGCGCCTCGTTATCGACCCGGCCGTCGCTCACGTCTCACGGCGCATGAGGCGAACACTGCGGCAGGCCTGGGGCATTACCGTGGATGGCGCCTTTGAGCGGGTGATCGCCGCCTGTGCGGCGCCTAGGGATGGCCATCATGGCACCTGGATCACCGACGACATGGCGCTGGCCTACGTGGAGCTCCACGAAGCCGGCCACGCCCATTCCCTGGAAGTCTGGTGGGACAGCAAACTGGTCGGAGGTATCTACGGCATCTGCCGGGGCCAGGTCTTTTTCGGTGAATCCATGTTTCACCGGCGCCGTGACGCCTCCAAGGTGGCCCTGCTCTGCCTGTGCCAGTGGCTGAGCCATCACGGCATCACGCTGCTGGATTGTCAGGTGGACTCGCCGCATCTGCGCCAGTTTGGCGCCGGACTGATGCCCCGGGCAGAATTTCTTACGGCCGTCGCACAGCGGGTGCATCAGCCCGGCCCGATCGGCGATTGGCAACGGTTGGCGCGGCCAGTACAATGGGCGCCGTTTTTTTCCGCACCATGAGGCTTATGGCCAAGGAAGATGTCATTGAATTGGAAGGGACCGTACAGGAGACCCTTCCCAACACCATGTTTCGGGTGGAGCTCGACAACGGCCACGTTGTCACCGCCCATATTTCCGGCCGCATGCGAAAGCACTACATTCGCATCCTGACCGGCGACCGGGTCAAGGTTGAAATGACCCCCTACGACCTGTCGAAGGGTCGTATTACCTACCGCATGCGTTAATACGCAGCGGGCGCCGCTTCCGCAGCGCCCTCAGCACATTTCAGTCGGATAAGGCCGCCCGCAGGACGGCCCGGCGTTACTCTGCGCTCGGCTCGGGTGTCGCCGGCGGATCAGCCACCGGCGCTCCACCGGTGACTTTGACGTCGAGCTCACCGTCGGCGACGTCCAGGGCCACGCTGCCGCCGGAAGCCAGTTGGCCGAACAGCAGCTCGTCCGCCAGCCGCGCCTTGACCTTCTCCTGGATCACCCGCTTCATCGGCCGGGCCCCCATCACCGGGTCAAATCCGTTCTCCGCCAGCCAGCGGCGGGCATCGGCGCTGACGCTCAGGCTGACCTCCCGCTCATGCAGCAGCGCCTCCAGCTCGATGATGAACTTGTCCACCACCCGCAGGATGGTCTCAAAGTCGAGCGAGTTGAATTGCACGATCGCATCCAGGCGGTTGCGGAACTCCGGCGTGAACATGCGGCGGATCACCTCCATGGCGTCGCTGGAGTGGTCCTGGTTCTGGAAGCCGATGGTGCGACGGCTGGCCTGCTCCGCCCCCGCGTTCGTGGTCATCACCACGATCACGTTACGGAAATCGGCTTTGCGGCCGTTGGTGTCGGTCAGCGCGCCGTGGTCCATCACCTGCAGCAGCAGGTTGAACACGTCCGGGTGGGCTTTTTCCACCTCGTCCAGCAGCAGCACGCAGTGCGGCGTCTTCGTAACCGCTTCGGTCAGCAGGCCGCCCTGATCAAAGCCAACGTAGCCCGGCGGGGCTCCAACCAGGCGGGAAACGGTGTGCGCCTCCATGTACTCCGACATGTCAAAGCGCACAAGCTCGACGCCCATAATCAGCGCCAGCTGACGGGTAACTTCCGTTTTCCCAACGCCCGTGGGACCGGCCAGCAGGAACGACCCGATGGGCCGGTCCGGTTCGCCAAGGCCCGAGCGGGACATCTTGATGGCGGAAACCAGCACCTCGATGGCGTTGTCCTGGCCGAACACGACCATCTTCAGGTCCCGATCCAGCGTTTTCAGCACGTCGCGGTCGGAGCTGGACACCTGCTTGGGCGGAATCCGCGCCATCTTGGCCACAATCTGCTCGATGTCCTCTTCCATCAGCCGCTCGCGCCGCTCCTCTTCCGGCAGCAGGCGCTGTCGCGCGCCGGCCTCATCGATCACGTCGATGGCCTTGTCCGGCAGAAAACGGTCGTTGATGTGCCGCGCCGACAGGGTGGCGGCGGCCGCGAGCGCCGCCGGTGTGTACTCCACGTCGTGATACGCCTCGAAACGTTCCTTCAGCCCGTTGAGGATCTCCACCGTTTCGGCAACGGTCGGCTCCACCACGTCAATCTTCTGAAACCGGCGCGCCAGCGCCCGGTCTTTCTCAAACACGCCCCGGAACTCCTGAAACGTGGTCGAGCCGATGCAGCGCAGATCGCCGGAAGCGAGCACCGGCTTGATCAGGTTAGAGGCGTCCATCACCCCACCGGACGCAGCCCCGGCGCCGATGATGGTGTGGATTTCGTCGATGAACAGAACCGCTCCGGGCTCCTTTTTCAGCTGGGCAATCACGCCCTTCAAGCGCTTTTCGAAGTCGCCGCGGTATTTGGTGCCAGCAATCAGCGAGCCGAGGTCCAGCGCGTAGATGGTGGCGTCGGCCAGCACCTCGGGCACCTCGTTCTCCACAATCCGCTTGGCCAGGCCTTCGGCGAGAGCGGTTTTGCCCACGCCGGCCTCACCCACCAGCAGCGGGTTGTTTTTGCGTCGCCGGCAGAGCACCTGGATGACCCGCTCCACCTCCGCTTCGCGGCCGATCAGCGGGTCAATTTTGCCGGCCTCCGCCAGCTCGTTGAGGTTGGTGGCAAAGCTCTCCAGTGGGTTGCTCTTCTGGCCCTCCGCGCCGGGCTCGGCCGTTTCGCCTTCCTGAGCGGCCGGATCACTGGGATCCGACGGCAGCTTGGAGATGCCGTGGGCAATGTAGTTCACAACGTCCAGCCGGGTGATGTCCTGCTTGTGCAGGAAGTACACCGCGTGGGAGTCCTTCTCGCCGAAGATCGCCACCAGCACGTTGGCGCCGGTCACCTCCTTCTTGCCGGAGGTCTGCACGTTGTAGACAGCCCGCTGCAGCACCCGCTGGAAGCCCACCGTGGGCTGGGTGTCCCGTTCGTCGTTGCCGGGTAGCTGCGGCACCGTCTGCTCGATGATGTCCGTCAGGTCCTGCCGCAGCACTTCGATCTGCGCACCGCAGGTGACCAGCACGTGGGACGCCGAGGCATTGTCCAACAGAGCCAGAAACAGGTGTTCCACCGTCATGAACTCATGACGCTTGGCCCGGGCCCGCTTGTAGCTTTGGCTGATGGTTTGTTCGAGGTCTTTACTAAACATTTAGACTTCCTCCATTGCGCACAGCAATGGGTGCTGGTTGGAGCGGGCGTGGTCGTTGACCAGATTGACTTTGGACTCAGCGATCTCGCGGGTATACACCCCGCAGACACCTTTGCCGCGGTAGTGGACCTGGAGCATGATCTGTGTGGCTTTTTCTTTGCTCATGGAGAAAAAGCGCACCAGAACGTCCACCACAAATTCCATCGGGGTGTAGTCGTCATTCAGCAGGAAGACCTTGAACAGAGGCGGACGCTGGACCCGCGGGCTCGCCTCCTCCGTTTCAAGGATTGTTCCTCTGGATTCTTCTTCGTCTGAGTGACTCAACGCACCTTCCAATGCGGTACCAAATGGGAACGCCTTCACCTAACGATCACAAGGTTTCGGCAACCGGTCATTCCATTCGACTAAACGACACCGGCGTGAGTTCAACTTAGCGACGGCAGGGGTAACTTTCAACCATTGAAAAAGCCCGCCGGCGCCCCACTGGAAGGGGCAACCACTGCGGGCGGGAATAATCCCGCGGGTCCGGGGTTTAGGGGGGCGCCAGCAGCTGTTCTGCGGGGGTAGCAACCGCTATTTTTCACCCTGCCAGCGCGGCGTGGTGATGAAGCGGGAACGTTTTATCCACCCCAGGCGCGGCGTTTCGTTGAACTGGTGTGGTAAATCAAGTGCTCTGAGACGTTGGAAAGCGCCGATGCGGACCCTATGCTAAGGGCTTCGGAAGCACCCTGACCTGACCCAAGCTCAAGTGATTTTTAAACCCCACACGACGGTAGCCGTGATTGTGGAATCCGAGCAGCGCCTGCTTTTCATCGAAGAACGGGTGGGCGGCGAGCTGGTGATCAACCAGCCCAGCGGCCACCTGGAGGCCGGCGAATCGCTCATCGACGCGGCCCGTCGGGAAGCGCTGGAGGAAACCGGATGCCGCATCGAGCCCCAGGCCGTGGTGGGGATCTACCAGTGGCGGGAACTGCGCACCGGCAAGGCGTTTCTGCGCTTTACCTTCAGCGCCACCCTGCTGGAGGAGCAGGCCCACGCCGAGCTCGATGAGGGTATCGAGCGGACCCGGTGGCTGACCCCGGCAGAGTTTCAGCAGCAGCCCCTGGCCCACCGCAGCCCCGTGATCGAACGCAGCCTTGAGGATTACCTCAGTGGTGACCTCCAGCCCCTTTCCCTGCTGCACTGGCTGGAACCATGAGTCGCGGGTCCATCATGGTAGGGCTTTCCGGCGGGGTTGATTCCGCCACCAGCGCGGCACTGCTGAAGCAGGCGGGCTACGACGTCAGTGCCCTGTTCATGAAAAACTGGGAAGAAGACGACCGCTTCGGCACGTGCCCGGCGGAAGAGGACGCAGCGGATGCCGCAGCCATCTGCGAGCTGCTGAATATCCGGCTATACACGCGCAACTTCGCCTCCGAATACTGGGACAACGTTTTTGAGCACTTTCTGGCGGAGTACCGGGCTGGCCGCACCCCTAATCCCGATATCGCCTGCAACCGGGAAATCAAATTTAAGACTTTCCTGGAACACGCAACAGACCTGGGCGCCGAGCTCATCGCCACCGGTCACTACGCCCGGCGGCGGGAGCGGGACGGCCGCCAGGAACTGCTGCGGGGCCTCGACCCCAACAAGGATCAAAGCTACTTCCTCTACACGCTGGGCCAGGCGCCACTCGAGCGTACCCGATTCCCCCTGGGTGAACTGCGCAAACCCGAGGTGCGGGAGATCGCGCGCCGCGAGCAGCTCCCGGTATCGGGCAAGAAAGACAGTACCGGCATCTGTTTTATCGGTGAGCGCCACTTCAAGACGTTTCTGAGCACCTACCTGCCCCATCAGCCCGGCGATATCCGAACGCCGGAGGGGGAGCTCCTGGGGCAGCACGATGGCCTGATGTACTACACGCTGGGACAGCGGCAGGGCCTTGGCATCGGCGGCACCCAGGGGGGCAGCGGTCAGCCCTGGTATGTGCTGCATAAAGACCTTGCCAGCCGCACGCTCATCGTCGGCCAGGGGCATGACCACCCCTGGCTGTTTGCCGATGAGCTGAGCGCGAGCCAGGTCAGCTGGGTCCAGGGGCAGGCGCCGGCAAGCCGCTTTCGCTGCCAGGCGAAAACCCGCTACCGGCAGGCGGACCAGGCCTGCGAGGTGCTTATCGACGGGGCGTCCCTACGGGTGCAGTTTGCCGATCCGCAGCGCGCAATTACGCCGGGCCAGTCGTTGGTGCTGTATCGCGATGAGGTGTGTCTGGGTGGCGCCGTGATCGATTCGGCCCAGACGCCCGCCCAGGCAGCGGCCTGATGGCGCGGGTGCCCACGTCCACGCCCCGGGACCTTTCAGCGGCGCCCGCCTGATGCGCCCGGACAGCATGCACAACCGGGTGATGGCGCTGGCCGGCGTCTTCCAATCGAGCCTGCTGGCGCACCAGCTGCTGGAAGAACGGGCAGTGGTCGACGAAGAAGCCTATCAGGCGAGCATCGAGAGCCTGTACACCTTCGATGCCGAAAGCACCCTCGCGGTGTTTGGCGGCATCACCGCTCTGAAGGCGGGGCTGGATAGCCTCGAAAAGAACTTTTCCGGCCGCCGCCAGCCGTCGGTGCTGGCCGCCGTCGTGTCGCTGCTGCAGCTGGGGCAGCGGGTAATCGAGGACGGGGAAACCAGCGCCAACCTGGCGGACGGACTCCAGGCCACCTCGGTGCACCGCAAAGACCCGGGCTTTGACGAAACACGGCATATTGCCCGGCTCGCCGAGCTTTACACGCGCACCATCAGCCCCCTGTCGCCGCGGGTACTGGTGCGGGGAAATTCTTCGCGCCTCAAGCGGGAGGAAACGGTTAGCGCCGTCCGCGCCGTGCTGCTGGCGGGGGTCCGCGCAGCGGTGCTCTGGCGCCAGCTTGGGGGCAGCCGGTGGCAGATCATTTTTCGCGGTCGCCGCGTGCTCGCCGCGGCGCGTACCCTGCTGGACGATATCGCGCAGCACGGGTAATAATTCCCGCGGTTTCTAGCAGCCCCGGGGGCCCGCCCGATGAAGGACTCCTTTTCGATTGTCGACTCGATTGAGGTGGTCGGTCGCCGCTATCAATTCCCCAGTCTCATCAAGCTGGGGGAGCAATACGATCTGAGCCCTCTGCCCTTCAGCCTGAAGATACTGCTGGAAAACCTGCTGCGCTACGAAGATGGCGTAGACATTACCCGCAGTGACATCGAAGCCCTGTGCCGCTGGGATCCCACCGCGCAGCCGGAAACAGAAATAGCCTTCACCCCGTCCCGGGTCGTGCTGCAGGACTTCACCGGCGTGCCAGCGGTGGTCGATCTTGCGGCCATGCGCGATGCGGTGGAGGCGCTGGGCGGAAGCCCGGAGCAAATCAACCCCCAGTCACCTGCGGAACTGGTGATCGACCATTCGGTGCAGGTGGACAAGTTCGGCCGCGCCGACGCGCTGGATCTAAATGCCCGGATCGAATTCAAGCGCAATGCGGAGCGCTACGCGTTTCTCAAGTGGGGACAAACAGCTTTCGAGAATTTCTCCGTGGTTCCGCCCAGCACCGGCATCGTGCATCAGGTCAATCTGGAATACCTTGCCCGGGTGGTGTTTGGCCGGGAAAACGAAGACGGTGACTGGCTGGCTTATCCCGACACGGTGGTCGGCACCGACTCCCACACCACCATGATCAACGGTATCGGCGTGCTGGGCTGGGGCGTGGGCGGCATCGAAGCGGAAGCCGCCATGCTGGGCCAGCCCATCTCCATGCTCATTCCCCAGGTGGTGGGCTTTGAGCTCACCGGCGCCCTGCCGGAGGGTTCCACCGCAACCGATCTGGTGCTGACCGTCGTGGAGATGCTGCGGGCGGAAGGGGTGGTCGGCAAATTTGTTGAGTTTTTTGGCGAGGGCCTCGACGCGCTGCCGCTGGCGGACCGGGCCACCATCGCCAACATGGCGCCGGAGTACGGCGCCACCTGCGGCATCTTTCCCATCGACGACGAAGTGCTCCGTTACCTTCGCCTATCGGGGCGGGACGAGGAACAGGTGGCGCTGGTGGAGGCTTATGCGCGGGCCCAGGGCCTGTTTCGCCTGCCCGGTCGGGCCAAAGCCAGCTATTCGGCAACCCTGCACCTGGATATGGCAACGGTGGTGCCCAGCCTGGCCGGCCCGAAACGGCCGCAGGACCGGATTCTGCTCACCGAGGCAAAAGCGAGTTTCGAGGAAACGCTCAAGACCATGGGACAGCCGGAATCGCCCCGGCGGGTGCCGGTGGAAGAGGACGACCAGTCGTTCGAGCTTGAGGAAGGCGCGGTGGTGATTGCGGCCATCACCAGCTGTACCAACACATCCAATCCGGCGGTGATGCTGGGCGCGGGGCTGCTGGCCCGTAACGCCGTAGCCCGGGGCCTGAAGGTGAAACCCTGGGTCAAAACGTCGCTGGCGCCCGGTTCCCAGGTGGTTACCGACTATCTGAAATCCGCCGGGCTGCTGGACGACCTGGAGCAGCTGGGCTTTTTTATTGTCGGCTACGGCTGCACCACCTGCATCGGCAACTCTGGCCCCCTGCCCCCGGCCATCGGCACGGCAGTGCGGGAGCATGAGCTGGTCGTGTCCTCCGTGCTGTCCGGCAATCGAAACTTCGAAGGTCGGGTCCATCCCGACGTAAAAACCAACTACCTGGCCTCCCCGCCGCTGGTGGTGGCCTACGCCATCGCCGGCAACCTGGGCATCGATATCACCCGTGAGCCGCTTGGAGAGGACAGCGCGGGGCAACCGGTTTTCCTGAAAGACGTCTGGCCCTCCGGGCAGGAGATACAGGACACGATTGCCGCCCACGTCAGCGCGGAAATGTTCGGCGAAAGCTACGCGAGCGTGTTCAAAGGCAGCAGCGACTGGAACGCGGTGAATGCCCCGGACAGTGACCGATTTCAGTGGCAGGCCGATTCCACCTACATTCAGAATCCGCCGTACTTTCGCGGCATGACGATGGCGCTGGATGAGATCAGCGACGTGGCAGGCGCACACTGTCTTGCGCTGCTGGGTGACAGCATCACCACCGATCACATCTCCCCCGCCGGCGCCATTGCCAAACACAGCCCCGCGGGTGAATACCTGATTTCCCAGGGCGTGGACCCGCTCGACTTCAACTCCTATGGATCCCGCCGCGGCAATCATGAGGTCATGATGCGCGGCACCTTTGCCAACGTGCGGCTGCGCAACCTGCTGGCGCCCGGCACCGAGGGGGGCTGGACTACCCACATTCCGTCCGGCGACGTTACCTCGATCTACGATGCAGCCATGCGCTATCAGGCAGCAGACACACCGCTGGTCATTCTGGCAGGGAAAGAATACGGCACCGGCTCATCCCGCGACTGGGCGGCCAAAGGCACGCTGCTGCTGGGGGTCCGGGCGGTGATCTGTGAGAGTTTTGAACGCATTCACCGCTCCAACCTCGGGGGGATGGGGGTCCTGCCGCTGAATTTTGCCACCGGCGAAAACGCCGACAGCCTCGGCCTCACCGGCCACGAGACCTTCGATATCAGCGGGCTTGGGGACGGCACGGCGCGGGAGGTGACGGTAACCGCCACGGCGGCCGATGGCGCAAAGACCCATTTCTATGCCCGCGTGCGGCTCGATACGCCGAAGGAAGTCGAGTACTACCGCCACGGTGGCATTCTGCACTACGTGCTGCGGCAGCTGGCAGCTCAACCCCGCCCGGCGCGAGCCGCCTGAACAGCGGCTTGACGCCCGGCGCGTCCGGACCTCGCGGCCGATGCGTCAGCTTTCAGCCACAACCTTGAGCTTGGCGAGCCCGTCTTCGTAGCTGGTGCCGACGAACGTATCCAGCATCAGGCCGAAGTAGCGCTGGACAATGTTGCCGTGGAATTCGGTGTCAAAACCCCAGGTGACCGTGGTCTGCCCGCCGCTTTCTGACAGCGCATAGTAAGCGGCCGCGTCTCCCTGGTCGCCGAAATCAAGGTAAGTTTCGACCCGGTCGTTGGGCTGGCTGGCGGTGATCTCCATCGACCCGCTGCCAACCGACCGCAGCTCGCTGGCCCAGGCCATTTTGGAACCGACGCCGCTGGCCGGACCGGTGAGCGTGTAGACCGCGTTGGGGTCCTCGCCATACCAGGGGGACCAGTCGTTGAACCGGGACATATCATTCAGCAGATCAAACACTTCCGACGCCGGCGCATCGATGGTTACGCTTCGCTCCACGTGCGCCGAGTCAGGCAGAAACAGACCCGCAACCCCGAGAATGACCGCCAGGCCGATAACTGTCAGCAAAACAAATTTGATGAGTTTCATGAAGGACCCCTCCTTTGTGACACCGGCAACGGTGCCGCCGCGGCGCCACCAGCTGTTCGCGACGGTAGCGTTCCCAGCGGGCTATTTCCAGTGCGAAAGGTCCGGGGGCCGCGGAACGTCAGGCCGTCAGCCGTCGACAGACATGCTTTTGCTTGTGAGCGCTTCCCGCTCCATCAGCATGGCGGAGAAACTGTCCGCCGGCAGCGGCCGGCAAAACAGAAAGCCCTGCAGCTGATCGCAGCGGTGCCGGGCCAGAAATTCAAGGTGCGCCTCTTCCTCCACACCTTCCGCCACCACCTCCATATTGAGCTTGTGGGCCATCGCGATGGTGGCCTGCACGATGGCCTCGTCATCCGGATCAATGCCGATGTTGCGCACAAAAGACTGGTCGATCTTCAATCGGTCGGCGGGAAATCGTTTCAGATAGTCCAGAGAGCTCTGGCCGGTGCCAAAATCGTCAATCGAGATCTTGCAGCCCATATCGCGCAGTGACTGCAGCTTTTCCGTCAGTCCGGGAATGGTCTTGATGCTGATGCTTTCGGTCACCTCAAGATCGAGGTAGGCCGGATGGAGTTCCGCCTCGCCCAGCGCTTCCTCAATCACCTCCAGCAGATTCGGCTGGCGCAGCTGCAGCGGGGACAGATTCACGCCGAGCGTCAGCGGCAGGTTGAACCGATCCTGCCACTTGCGGGTGACTTTGGTGGCCTCCCGCAGCAGCCATTCGCCGATGGGAACAATGAGGCCGGTTTCCTCCGCGAGCGGAATAAAAAAGCCGGGACTGATCAAACCCAGATCCGGGTGTTCCCAGCGGATCAGCGCCTCCATACCCACGATGTCCTCCGTGGTGGACTCGATCTGGGGCTGGAAAAAGACGCGCAGCTCGTGATTCGACTCAGCCTGGCGCAGCTTGGATTCCAGCACCAGCTTCTGCTGATGCGATTCCTGCGGCTGCTCCACGTAGGCCTGGGAGTTGTTTCGCCCCAGGCCCTTGGCGTTGTACATCGCACTATCGGCGCTCTTAAGCAGCGACTCCGCGTCGGCCCCGTCATCCGGGTAAAACGCGATGCCGATGCTGGCGGTCAGCTGCAGTTCCTGGTTTTCCACCTGGATCGGCTCCGCCAGCACCTGATTGATCTTCCGCGCCACCCGCATCACGTCCTCTTTCTGCACGATGTGGCGCAGGATGACGGTGAATTCGTCGCCGGCATAGCGCGAAACGGTGTCGCTGCCGCGGATGGTGGCGGCCAGTCGATCCGCTGCGGCGTTCAGCACGAGATCTCCCACGTCGTGGCCCAGACTGTCGTTGATGGTCTTAAACCGATCCAGGTCCACAAACAGCAGCGCGAACATCTCGCCGGTGCGTCCGGCCTCGGCCAGCGCCAGATCGAGCCGGTCGTTGAACAGCAGCCGGTTTGGCAGCCGGGTCAGGGAATCGTGCAGCCCGAGCGCCTCCCGCTGAACCCGCAGAGACCGGATTTCATGCTCCTGGGCGAGATGGGACGCCACCACCTTGAGCATGTCCAGGGCCGAGTTCCAGTCGTCGATAACCTGCCGGCTGGCGGCGATAAGCGCGCCGATCACCTGCCCCCGCGTGGCCCGCAGCGGCAGGCCGATATAGCTTTCAATGCCGTTCCGCAGCACAAATTCGTCGTATTTGAGTGTTTTCTGCGCGTCGTTTTCCGCCAGCACCCAGTTGCCCGCCAGAATAATCTGGTAGGGCTTGTGCGACGCCGGGTCGACCAACACGTCATCCAGCTCACCGCGACCGTAGGCGGCAAGCACGGCAAGCTCCGTGTCCTCCCCCGGCTGCTGCCCCACCACGAGAAAAAAATCGAGCTTCAGGCTTTCGCCCACCAGGTCGGCGATGGTGGCCGCCGAATCCCCGGCCTCCGGATCAGCAAAGATGCGACCTACAGACCGCAGCCGCTCCAGCAGGCGAAAGCGCGGTTTCATGTCCCGGATACGGGTCACGTGCACCGCCACACCGTTGAGCACAGCCAGCGACTGAAACAGCTCAATCGGTTCCTTTTCGCCCTTCGGCAGCCGCCGGAAACACTG
Source organism: Pseudomonadota bacterium (assembly GCA_039195135.1). Classification (GTDB taxonomy): domain Bacteria; phylum Pseudomonadota; class Gammaproteobacteria; order Xanthomonadales; family SZUA-38; genus JANQOZ01. The sequence goes on from JBCCVP010000116.1 coordinate 13,357, forward strand.
CAGCTGAATGCGCCCTTCCTGCCGCAGCAGTGCGCGCTGGGAACGCAGCTCGGCGGCACTCAGATCCAGCCCCAGATCTTCGAGCGTGCGCCGGCGCCAGGCCTGCCGGGAACCGCCGTAGCGATCCAGCAGCGCCTGGTTGACGCTCAGGGCCTCGCCGCTGGCGGCATCAACCAGCAGATATTCATCGTCGGTGCCCTCAAGCACCGTCAACTGATCTTCCAGCTCCTCCTGGGCCGGTCGCGGCGGCGCCGCGAGCAGCCGTTTCAGGCGCCAGGAAAATTCCTCCCGCTGCACGGGCCCCTGGATCAGATCGTCCACCTGATCCAGCAGCCCCGCCCAGCTCGCGGTGCGATCCGAACCGGAGACCGCCGGCAGCACCGCCAGTACGCTGCCGGAAGGATTGGCGTCGCGAAACTGGGACAGCAGAACCGACAGCTCTGCCGGCTTCAGGGAAAAATCGACAATCAGCAGGACCAGCGGCAGCTGAGTGACAAACTCCCGGGCCTGCGTAAGGGTCTTGGCCGTGTAGATGGCCTCGACCTCGGCGGCATCGAGCACGTTGAACAGCACCCGCCGGTCATCGCGCTGAATCGACAGCACCAGCACAGCACCGATTTCACTCATGAGACGATCCAGCGACCGTCCCGCAGCCGCGGCCGCAGGGAGGTGCGCTCCCGTTCAAATACCTGGTAAACGGTGTCGCTCAGCACACCCGGCAGGCGCAGGTCCTTACCGAGCAGAATCACCTTGCGCTGATAGCCGTCCCGGGATCCGGCGATGCTGCGCAGGTACTCCACGCTGCTGTGCTGCAGCTGCCCGGCGAACCCGGAGAACACATAGACGCCGTAGTGCATGCTTTGCAGCACGTAGCGAAGCGCATCGGTCAGCTTGCGGCTGCCCGGCACGCTGATGTCGGAGGCCTTCATGCTGACCAGGCCATGGCTGCCGCTCCAGTGATATACGGACCGGCCGCTGCGGCGGCACATAACGCGAAACTGCACCAGCGCCTCCTCGATATCGAGGCAATGCACGGCGATCACGTTTTCCTCCCGTTCCACCAGGGCATCGTAGAACTCCTGGCTGGGCCCGTTGATCAGATGTGAATCCGCCCTGTGCATTCGCTGATGGTACTTACCTAACTTATACGTATCAATGACCTACGCGATTTTTCTCGAATCAGAGTGACCCTCCGGAAAATCACCGGAACTCTGGTTCGGACCGCGCAGAAAACCTCACTCCCAGTAGGCATGATAGCTCCACCGTGGGATAATTTTCTCCCCTAGCCAGCCGCTCCGGAGTTTTCATGTTCGAAGGTCTTCGCCTGACCCACTGGCGTCACCACCGCACCGACCGCAACATCGTGCACCTCATCATGGACACGGCGGACGCCAACGCCAACACCTTTTCCCGCCTGGCCATGCGCGAACTGGGTTCGCTGATCGAACGCATCGAAATTGAGCCGCCAGCCGGCGTGGTTTTTCGATCCGGCAAAGACTCCGGCTTCATTGCCGGTGCCGACGTCAAAGAATTTGAGCAGGTGGCCCGGGAAGGTCAGGAGTACGAGACCATCCGCGCCGGCCAGCAGGTATTCGACCGCGTAGCGGCCCTGTCCTGCCCCACCGTGGCGGCGATCAACGGGTTCTGCATGGGCGGCGGCACTGAGCTGGCCCTGGCTTGCGACTATCGCGTGGCCACCGACGCCAGTCGCATCGGTCTGCCGGAAGTGATGCTGGGGATTCACCCGGGCTGGGGCGGCACCGTACGTCTGCCGGAGCTGATCGGCGCACCGGATGCCTTCGACCTGATGCTCACCGGCCGCGGGCTGCGCGCCGGGGCCGCCCGGGGCAAGGGCCTCATCGACCAGATTGCCGCGGAGGAAGGCCTGGTGGCCGCCGCGGAAAAACTGGTGCTGAGCCGCCGGCGACCACGCCGCGCCCCCTGGTACCTGCGACTGCTGAGCCTGTGGCCCGCGCGCCAGGCGCTGGCGCGGGTGGTGCGGCAGAAAACCCGGAGCAAGGCCAATCCGCGCCACTACCCGGCGCCCTTTGCCATGATCGAGCTGTGGCGCCGCCACGGCGGCAATCCCCGCCGCATGATGCTGGCGGAGGCCCGCTCCATGGCCAAACTCGCCGGCACCGATACGGCGCGCAATCTGACGCGCGTGTTTTTCCTTCGCGAAGCGATGCGCGATGTAACCGGCAAAAACGTAGAGCCGATTGAGCACGTGCACGTGATCGGCGCAGGCGTAATGGGCGGCGACATTGCGGCCTGGTGTGCGCTGCGCGGGCTGAACGTGACGCTGCAGGACCGGGAAGCAAAATATGTCGAGCCGGCGCTGGCCCGGGCGCGCAAGCTGTTTACCAAAAAGCTCAAAACGCCGGAACGCATCGCCGAAGCCGAAGGGCGCCTCAGCATGGATATTGAGGGCTCGGGGGTGGCCGAAGCCGACGTGGTGCTGGAAGCCATTTTTGAAAATCTCGAGGCCAAACAGGCGCTGTTCCGCGAGGCGGAGCCGCGCATGAAAGCCGGTGCCATCATGGCCACCAACACCTCGTCGATCCCGCTGCAGGATCTCGCTGAGGCCCTGAAGGATCCAAGCCGTCTGATTGGTCTGCACTACTTCAATCCGGTTGCGCAGATGCCGCTGCTTGAGGTGGTCACCCATGATGCGCTTGACGACGCCGTCGTCGACCGCTGCCGGGCTCACGCCCGGGGCCTGGATAAGCTGCCGGTGGAAGTCACCAGCACCCCCGGCTTCCTCGTCAATCGCATTCTGATGCCCTATATGCTGGAAGCGGTAACGCTGCTCAACGAGGGTGTCCCGGGCCGGATCATCGACAAAGCCGCCAAGGACTTTGGCATGCCCATGGGCCCAATTGAACTGGCAGACCAGGTGGGGCTGGATGTCGCTGCCTCCGTGGCCCAGGTACTCTCAGAACATCTGGGGGTCAAAATACCCGAGGGACTCGGCGACCGGGCCGCCTCCGATAAGCGAGGCAAAAAAGACGGCGAGGGTTTCTACCGCTACGAAGACGGCAAGCCCGTGAAGCC
>JBCCVP010000117.1:0-16348 GCA_039195135.1 Pseudomonadota bacterium
ATTCGGGGTCCTCGAAGATTGGTTTGGTTCGCACCTCCAATTCTCCGGGTAAACCCCGAGTGAACAACCTACCGAGAGATCACAACTAGTCGTCGCTATAGAAGCCGAAAGAAAAGTCGGTGCTGCGGGGCTCCGGGGCGGCCAGGGCGACGTCCCGGCGGCTGCCGTCGCGCACCAGCGAGACGTCCACGGATTCCCCCGCATCCAGCTGTGACAGGATGTTCATGGCTTCCTGCGGGGTGGTCACATCGGCGCCGCCGATGCTCATGATCACGTCGCCACCTTCAAGGGTGCTGTCATCCAGCTGCGAGTCCACCACCAGCACACCCTCGGTGACCCCGAAGTAGCGGGCCAGCGACGGATTGAGCTCGGCTAGCTGCAGCGCCGACCAGGACAGGCCGAAGTTCCACAACACCGGGCCGCCGCCGCCCTTCTGTCCGGACCAGAAGCGACGGTCGTTAAACTTCAGCGCCCGCTCCCGCTGCTCTTCGGCCCATTCCTGGAACCGTTCCATGTCCAGCTGGAAGTTGCCGGGTCCCGTCTCAAAGCGGAACTGCCCGTCGCCAAACAGATTGGTGTTGCCAACGTTGAAGGCGTAGCTCGGTTTGACCATTTCCGCCTCCAGGTCCGCGGTGTACTCCCGGCCGCGGCGCTCGTAGGTCACCTTGAAACGATCTCCTTCTTCAAGATCTTCAAGCTCGTCCAGCAGCGTTTCCAGCGGATCCCGGCCCCGCAGGCTGACGTCGTTGATGCCCACGAGCAGATCCCCGGCTTTCAGGCCGGCCTTTTCCGCCGGCGCATCGGGCGTCACGCCGGTCAGCTTCACGCCTTTTTTGTCGTCCGAACCGCCAAGAATCACGCCCAGCATGGGCCGTTCCTCCTGGTAAACAAACAGCGGTGAGCGATTGCTTCGGCGCGGCACCCGGGCGACGCGCCGATCCGAATCCATATCGGCCAGGCGCCGGTTCATTTGGTTGAGCTGACGCTGGGTGTCCGCAAGCTGCTGCCGCAGCTCCCGCAGCTGTTCCCGGTCTGCCCGGCTGTTGTCACTTTGCGCCAGCGCAGGGCCAGAAAAAATCAGGAGGAGCGGGGGAATCATCCATTTCATGAGGGAATCCTCTTACAGTTCAATCCGGGCGGTGGAAACCGCCAGGGGAGGTTGCAGGGTGACTACCGGATCGCGAGCCGCGTCCGGCGTAGGGTAGGTGGCCGCTGCCGCGTGGACCGCCACCAGATCATTCAGGGCCGCGGTGCGGGCAATCCAGAGCTGCTCCTGCACGGCGGGCGGCAGCGGGTTGGCCAGCGCTTCGTCGATCTGCGCCACCTCCTGCTGCAGGGTCGTGATGGCCACCGCGCGGTGGCCGTGGAGCACCCGGGAAGCCGGCCGGAGAATCTCCAGCTGGGCTTCGAGCTGCTCGGAATAGGACATCCAGGGCGCCAGAGGATCGGCCTGGGCACGCTGGTCCATGCCCTGAAGGGTCAGCAGGCCCACGGCCAGCATCACGCTGGCGGCAAGCGCAAGCGGCGTGAGCCAGCGGCGACCGCCGGCTTCGGCGTTTGCGGTCTTGTCCCGGGTCTGCGCCAGCACCGCGGCCAGGCGGTCCTCCGGCGGTGCCAGTTCCGGCAGGTCAGCCAGCCTCATGCGCGGGCCGGCAGGTTGTTGAGATTCGGACATGCGTTTTCTTCATCATCGGCGGCCAGCCATTCGCGCAGCTGCTTGTGCGCACGACTGACCTGGGTTTTGGAAAAACTCTCGGAACGATCAAACAGGCGGGCTATTTCCTGATGGCTGTAGCCTTCCACGTCGTACAGCCAAAGCACCGCCCGGGTCTGGTCGCCAAGGCGCGCAAAGGCAGCGCTCAGGTCCAGCGCAACGCCGGCCGCAGCCTGTCTTTCCGGGGGATCCATCGCCTCGCCCAGCGGTGCCAGCGCGGGCCGCCGGCGCTGCCTGCGCAGCTGCGTGAGCGCCTGGTTTACCGCGATGGTGCGCAGCCAGGACCAGAAGTGACCGCCGCGGAACTGGCTGATGCGACGAAAGGCGAGCACAAAGGTGTCCTGCATCACGTCCAGCGCCTCCGCTTCAGAATTTAAGATGCGGTAGGCCAGCGAGTAGACCGGTTTTTCAAACTCGCGGAACACGCGGGTAAACGCCGCTTCGGAGCGCTGTTTGAGCGCCTCGACGGTGGCCTCGTCCACGGTGCTGCGCTGGGTCTGCTGCGAGCTCATTGCCGGCTTACATCACCTTTCATGCCCCATAGATGCCGCCGGGCGCCAAAAGGTCACAGAAATCTGGTCGATCAGGCGGGGAGGCGGCGTTCGTCCGGCGGGTGGGTCTGCTCGAAGCGGCGCCGAATGTCGCTGAGAACACGGTCCGACAGCTCCAGCAGGCGGCCAATGCGCGAAATCAGGTTTTCTTCCAGGGAATGCAGCTCACCATCCGCCCAGGCGACCCGCCAGAGGTCTTCAATCAGGCGCCGCTTCTGCTCTTCGCTGGAATATTCTTTGATCAGACTGGTGTAGATCTGCAGCGAGACAGCACACTCCGATTCCGCCTCGGCAATCTGCATCAGCTCGCGGGTTTCCTCCGGGCTCAGATCAAACGCCCGCCGTATGGCGCTGGCGATGGACTCGCGTTCCTCCACCATGACTTTGAAATCGGCCCGGCACATTTCCAGGAGCAGGGCCCCGGTGGCGAGACGCAGCTGATGCTCGATCTCTTCCGGTACCACAGAGCTGGGCGACAGGGCTTCGCGAATTCGGTCCCAGATACTCAATTTTGACTCTTCCCCGAGCGGCGGCGCCAAAGTCCATGGCCGCCGCGTCTACGCTAAGTCTCGTAATTTAGCAGATCGGGGTTTGGCGGGGCAAAACGCCTTTTGAATTCGACACTTGCGGGTATCGGGAGGAAATTCTAAAGCCTTGTTTTAACGAGGTTTATCGGCCCCGGGTAAGGGCGCCAAGAATCCCCCGGATCAGCGACCGGCCGAGGCTGGTGCCCATGGACCGGGCCGCCGACTTAAAGGCGGCCTCGAAGGTGCCCTGACGCCGCCGCCCGCTGGATTTCCTGCGTCCCGAACTGGTTTTGGCCTTGGCTTTTGTTTTGGCCTTTTCCGCCGCGGCTTTCGCCTTCTCGGCCTCTTTGGCCTTTTTCTCCGCCCGCTGGCTCAGGAGCTCAAAGGCCGATTCACGGTCGATCCCCTCGTTGTATTTGGCGCCGACCGGGCTTTGCTGGAACAGCGCCTTGCGTTCTTTTTTGGTCAGCGGCCCCATGCGCGAGCGGGGTGGGGCGATCAGGCAGCGGTCGACCATGCTCGGAACGCCCCCGTCACCCAGGGTGGAAACGAGCGCCTCGCCCACGCCCAGCTGCGTGAGCACTTCTTCGGTATCGAGATTGGGGTTGGTCACGAAGGTTTCAGCGGCGGCTCGTACTACCCGCTGGTCCCGCGGCGTGAATGCGCGCAGGGCGTGCTGCACCCGGTTGCCCAGCTGGCCGAGCACGTCGTCAGGCACGTCCTGCGGATTCTGGGTGACAAAGTAAACGCCCACACCTTTGGAGCGGATCAGCCGCACCACCTGCTCGATCTGATCCAGCAGCGCCTTCGGTGGGTCATCAAACAGCAGATGGGCCTCGTCAAAGAAGAACACGAGCTCGGGTTGGTCGAGATCACCTTTCTCCGGCAGTTCTTCAAACAGCTCCGCCAGCAACCACAGCAGAAACGTGCTGTAGAGGCGGGGATTCTGAATCAGCTTGCGGGCGTCCAGCACATTGATCACGCCTCGGCCGGCGTCGTCCTGGCGCATGAGGTCTTCGAGCTCCAGCGCCGGTTCGCCAAAAAAGTGTTCACCGCCGGCTCGCTCCAGCGTCAGCAACCGCCGGGCGATGGCGCCCAGGGATGCCGTGGTGACATGGCCATAGCGGGTGGAGATATCGTTGCGATGTTCACCGACAAAGTTCAGCAACGATCGCAGGTCCTTCAGGTCCAGCAGGGCGAGGCCTTCGTCGTCGGCGACGGAAAACGCCACGTTCAGCACCCCTTCCTGCGTGTCGTTCAGTTCGAGGAGCCGGGCCAGCAGCACCGGCCCGATTTCGCTGACGGTGGTGCGCAGCGGATGGCCGTCTTTCTGGTACAGGTCCCAGAAGACGACCGGGGAAGGCTCGAGTGCGTGCTCAAGTCCAATTTTCTCAACCCGCTTGGTCACGCCGGAGCTGGCTTTGCCGGCGGTGCCCAGGCCGCTGAGATCGCCCTTCACGTCCGCCAGAAAAACAGGCACGCCAAGTCGGGAAAAACCCTCGGCGAGCACCTGGAGCGTGACCGTTTTGCCGGTGCCGGTGGCGCCGGCAATCAGGCCGTGGCGGTTGGCGTACTTGCCTTCAATGACGGCGGCGCGTTCGCCGCCGCCAAAATGGACCTGAGGCATAGATGCTTAGCGACCGCCAAACAGGCCGCCCAGGAGGCTGCCGCCACGCTTGAGCAGATCGCTGGCGTCCACGTCGCCGTCGCCGTCCGCGTCCAGCAGCTGGTCCACGAGGCTGAAGCCTTTGCTGCGGGAATCGGCTTCCACGCGGTCCTGCTTCATCAGATCGGTGAGCCCACCGAGGCCGCCAAATCCGTCATTGCTCGGCGCCTGCTGGCGCTTTTTGCCCACGGCGCCCATCACCAGCGGCCCAAGCGTTGCCAGGAGCTTCTGAATCGCGCCGGCGTCCAGGCCGGACGCGCCGCCGAGGCGACGCTGTACCGCTTCCTGCCGGTCACCGAAAATGTGTCCCACCATGCGTTCTTCGCGCTGGCCCGCGCCGCGATTCAGAAAGCCGCCCAGGTCATCCAGAATGGAGCCGTCGTGTTCTTTGTCCAGCGCGGCCGCCAGGCCGCCCACCTTGTCCTGGGACTGGGCGTTGCGGCTGAGCTGTCCGAGAATCACCGGCAGCGCCATCTGCATAGCCTTTTCGGTAGCGCCGCTGTCGGCGCCAATCTGGCGGCCAATTTGCTCCAGCGCGCCGCTGGACAACTTGTCGGTGATCAGATCGAGAATTCCACTCATGATGTGTTTCCTTTGCAGCGCCCCCGGTGGCGCAATTGATATGATGGCGGCGTCGGGTTGCGGCCGGAAAGGCCGCCGGGATCACCGCCGGGAGTGAGATGGTAGCCGAATTGGCTTGCGCAGCCCAATTGGAAGAAGGACATCACTATGACTGGCAAGACAATTGTTCACATGCGCCTGCTTTCCGGACTCCTGGCAGCCGTTTTTCTGGGCGCCTGCGCCACCAATCCGGTGACCGGCCAGCGCAATTTCAACCTCGTGAGCGAAGCCCAGGAACTTCAGATTGGCACCCAGCAGTACATTCCCAGCCGCCAGATGCAGGGCGGTGACTACGTCACGGATCCCGACCTCGTAGCCTACGTGCAGCGGGTAGGGCAGAAGGTGGCCTCACAGAGTACCCGCGAACTGCCTTATGAGTTTCACGTGCTGAATAACGGCGTGCCTAATGCCTGGGCCCTGCCGGGCGGCAAAATTGCGATCAATCGTGGTCTGCTGCTGGAAATGCAGACCGAGGCGGAGTTGGCCGCGGTGCTTGGCCATGAGGTGGTGCACGCCGCCGCCCGCCACGGCGCCCAGTCCATGTCCCGGGGCATGCTGCTGCAGGGAGCGGTGCTGGCGACCGCCGTGGCGTCCCGCAACAGCGACTACAGTCGCTACGCGGTAGGCGGTGCGTCGGTGGCGGCACAGCTGATCAACCAGAAATACGGCCGCGGCGCGGAGCTTGAGTCGGACCGCTACGGTATTGAGTACATGGTGAAAGCCGGCTACGACCCGCAGGGTGCGGTGGAGCTGCAGAAAACGTTTGTGCGCCTGTCCGAAGGCCGCCGGCAGGACTTTCTGAGTGGTCTGTTCGCCAGCCATCCGCCCTCCCAGGAGCGGGTGGAGCGCAATGTGCAGAGCGCCAATGAGCTGGGGCGGGGCGGCGAAGTCGGCCGGGATGCCTACCAGCGCGCCACGGCGCGGCTGCGGGAAGCGGCACCGGCTTACGAGAAATTTGACGAAGGCCGCAAGGCCCTGGCCGACGGTAAGCCGCGGGAAGCCGTGCAGCTGGCGGATCAGGCCATTCGGGCGGAACCCCGGGAGGCACAGTTTTACGGCCTGAAGGGGGACGTCGCCTACGCCCAGAAGCAGTATCGGGCGGCGGTGACGCACTACACGGCGGCGCTGAAAAGAAACGACGATTACTTCAAGTTTTATCTTGGGCGAGGCGAGTCCTACCGCCACTTGAATGATATGGACCGGGCGGAGAAAGATCTGAAGGCCAGCGCCCAGTTGCTGCCGACGGCGGACGCAGCGAATGGGCTGGGCCTGATCGCTGAGGGGCGGGGACAAACCGACCAGGCCATCCAGTACTACGAGGTGGCGTCCGGCTCCAATTCTCCCGCCGGCCGCCAGAGCGCCGGCCGGCTGATCCGGCTGGATCTGGGACGCCGGCCGGACCGTTACCTGGCGGCGCAGCCGCGGGTGGATACCAACGGGCGGGTGTTTATCGAAGTGGGTAACAAAACCGGCGTGCCGCTGCAGCAGATTGTGGTCACGCTGGCTTACCGCGACGCCGCTGGTCGGGTGCAGCAGGAGCAGCGCGTGTACCGGGGGCAGATCGAGGGGGGCAAGACGGGCCTCATTCCGCTCGGCGGGCAGCCCTACGCCGGCGCCTACAACACGCTGCAGGTGAAGGTGGTCGGCGCCAAGCCGGTCAGCAGTTAGGCACCTTGATGGTTTTACCGGCCCGCAGCGGATAGCGCGGGGCCGGGATATTGTTCATCGCGGCGATCTCCCGCATCGACATGCAGCGGTGGCGGCTGGCGATGCGGCTCAGCGTGTCGCCATTCTGCACCACGTAGGGCAGCAGTTCGTCACCCTGCGCGTAGGTGGCGTCGTACAGCTCCTCAGCCCGAGCCAGAAGCTCCGGATTTTCTGCGGTGCAGTGCGCCTCGTAGCTGACGGCGAGGCTCATGGGTACCTGCAGCGTGGCGCCGGCCTCCACCCGTTCTTCCGGCTTGATGCGGGGGTTAAGGTTGCGCAGGGTGCGGAACCAGCCGTTGGCCAGCGCGTCGTTGCCCAGGCAAATGGCAACCTCACCCAGCGACATCTCAAAGGCCAGCGTCAGCTCCGTCAGCTCCGTGTCGATCGCGGGAAACTCCAGGTTGTAACGCTCCGGGTGCAGGTAAAGCCAGGCTGCTGCCAGCACCTTGGGCACATAGTCCCGGGTATCCCGGGGCAGGGCGTAATAAAACTCGGACGACCAGAAGTCAGCCCCCCGGAGTCGCCGGTTCAGTCGCTTCAGGCGGTTTTCGCCCGAGTTGTAGGCGGCCAGCACCTTCTCCAGGCTGTTGTCGAGCTGCCGCAGCTGATCGTTCAGGTAGTCGACGCTGGCGCGGGCGGCCCGGGCCGGATCCAGCCGCTCATCGAAGGATCCACCCGTGCGCAGGCCATAGCGACTGCCGGTGGCGCGCATAAACTGCAGCGGGCCGGCGGCGCCAACGCGGGAAAACGAATGCACCCGGCCGCCCGATTCCACCGCAAGAATGCCGAACAGCAGCGCCTCCGGCACGTTGGCGGCGTCGAACGCCGGCGCCATCTCGCTGCGCAGATATTGATAGTTCTCGTAGGTAGCCATCAGCAGCGGCCGATTCCAGGTGAGCCAGCCGTTGAGGGCATCCCGCACGTGATGGTTGAGCTGGATCAGCTCGGTCAGTTCGGTGCCGTTTAAGAGCGTGCTGGCCACCGGTTTGGGTACCGCGACCGGCTCGGTTTCCGAGCTGAGCGACTCGTCGTCTTCCCCCCCGGCCTGGAACAGGGCGGATTGGGCGCTGGTGATTTCCTGATAGGCGCTCAGCGCGACGCCCAGGTCACAGCCTTCGATAGCCCCACAGCGGGCTGACAGGTCATCCAGTGCCGCCAGCGAGTCGTTCAGCAGCCGCTCCGCGGCTTCCGTGCTGCCGCCTTCCAGCAGCTGCAGGGACTCGCCAAACGCCACCACGGCGCCATCGATCTCAGCATAGATTTCGTCGACCACGCTGGGCGGGGCCTGGGCCTCGGTGACCTGGGTCTCGGTGGTGTCAGGGGTGGTCGCCGGGGCGGCCGGTCGACCCAATGATTCAAGCGCTGCGCAGCCCGTGAGAAAGGTAACGGCGCAGACCAGGGCGCCGCAGGATTTTGCGTTCAACGTTCTGACCCCTGTAGCGGTCGCTCTCGGGCAACCTTTAGACGGTCGTCAACCTAACACATCTGCCCATTAAGACTGCGTCAAAAGATGGCAATCGCCGGGCGAAACGATGAAAGCGAAGTGGCCGGGCAGGTAAACTTAAGTCCATCGTCGCCTCCCGGACCTCACTTTTATGGCCACCTGGTTCACCAAAGAGACGTTTGAGTTTCTCCGCGATCTTCGAAAAAACAACAACAAGCCCTGGTTTGAGGCCAACAAGGACCGCTATCTGGAAACGGTGCGAGATCCGTTTCTTGCGTTTATCAAAGACTTCAATCCGCGTCTGAAAACCATCAGCGAGCACTACCACGGGGTGGAGAAGGGCCATGGCGGTGCGCTGTTTCGCATCTACCGGGATACGCGCTTTTCCAAAGACAAAACGCCCTACAAAACGTGGGCCGGCGCCCGCTTCACCCACACCGAGACCGGCCGCCAGGGGGCGCCGCTTTACTATCTGCACCTGGCGCCGGACAACGTGTTTGTCGCGGCCGGTATCTGGCGCCCGCCGACGCCCATGGCGCTGAAGATCCGCACGTTTATGGCCAACAACCCGCGTGCGTGGCAGAAAGCGACCAGCGATACGAGCTTTCGTCGTCTGCTGGATTTTGGCGGCGAACAGCTGAAGCGCGCGCCGCGGGGATTTGATCCGGAGCATCCGCTGGTGGATGACCTGCGGCGCAAAGACTTTGTGGTGGTGGCTAACCTGACCGAGGCCCAGGCGACCGGATCGCGATTCGCCGCGCTGGTACACAAACGCTACGAGGCGGCGGCGGGATTTATGGACTACCTCTGCGCCGCGCTGGATCTTGAGTTTTAGGCTTTGCTTGCGGCGAGCGGCCGCTAGAGCTTGAGGATTTCTTTCAGGTCGCTCGGCCGTTCGATGCCGAAGCCCTGGGCAAAATCGAGGCCAATTTCTTTCAAGTGATTCAGCACTTCGTCGTTCTCGACAAACTCGGCCACCGTTTCTTTACCCAGGAAATGGCCAATCTCATTGATGGTCTTCACGAGGCCGTAGTCGGCGGTGCTGTTGACGATGTCACGAATAAACGACCCGTCAATTTTCAGATAGTCCACCGGCAGGTGTTTCAGGTAGCTGAACGATGACAGGCCGGTGCCGAAGTCATCGAGGGAGAAGCGGCAGCCCAGGTAGCGCAGCTCGCGCAGGAAATCGGTACAGCGGGCGAGGTTGCTGATGGCGGCCGTTTCGGTGATCTCGAAACAGATGCGCGACGGCTCAATGCCCGTTTCCTCAAACAGGTTCTGAATAAAGGTCAGGAAGCGCGGCCGGCCGAAGGTCTTGCCGGACAGATTGATCGAGAGGCGGGCAATCTTGTCTTTGATCGGGCTTTCGTTGAGCATGGCAAAGGCGCGCCGGAACACCCATTCGTCGAGATAGTGGATGCGGCCATAGGCTTCTGCCGCGGGGATGAAAGTTTCGGGCCCGATCAGGTCTCCCTGCTCCGAGCGCATGCGGCACAGCACCTCGTAGTGCAGCTTGTCGTCTTCTTCCCGGTTGAGGGCCACAATTCGCTGGCCAAACAGCACGATGCGGTCCTGATCCAGCGCGTTTTCCAGCTCCGTGACCCAGCGCATGGCCTGATCCCGCTGGCTCAGCTCCTGGTCGTCGATCTGGAAACTCTTCACCCGGTCCCGGCCAGCTTCTTTGGCCGCGCCGGCGGCAATCTCCATCTGGTTGAGCACCTGGGACACGGATTCGGTGTCCCGGTCTACCGTGACCAGGCCGATGCTGGCGGTGGCTTTCAGCTTGCGCCGCTTCCAGCGGGTGCGATGTTCGTTGATGGCCCGGCGCAGCTTTTCCGCCGCTTCGTGGCCCGGAGCCAGCTCAAAGCGCGGCAGCAGCATGGCGAAGGTGTCGCCGCCCAGCCGCGCAATCTCGCCGCCTTCCGGCAGTTGTTTACGCATCACCCGGGCGAGATCCTGCAGCAGCTGGTCTCCGGCTTCGTGGCCGGCGGTGCTGTTTACCACCTTGAACTGATCAATTTCGATCTGCAGCAGAATATGCTTCGTGTGCATCAGCTTGCTTTCGCCGAGCTTGAGCCGGATCTTGCGCTCGAACTCTCTGCGGTTGAGGCACTCGGTGAGCTGGTCGTGAGTGGCCTGATGCGCGAGCTGGTCGTGCATCTGCTGCACCATGCCGTGCCAGGACCGGTCCATCAGCGGCTGGTCCGGCTGATCGATCAGGTCGGCCTGCTTCCCCCGCAGTTTTTCCGCCAGCTCGTCCGGCCCAATCTCCAACGCTTTCTGGCCGTTGCGATTGACGAAGACGTAGCGATCCCGATCGTCGCTGATCCAGGCCAGCTTGATCGGCTGCGTTTTGCCGTCCGGGCCCGGGTAGAGCACCCAGCTACCCTTGTCGAGGAGCTTGGCCAGACCCAGCCAATGGGCCTCGTCCGGGTCCTCGTCCGCGGCGTCCGCAGCTGCCGCGTCGCCAACGGCTTCCATCTCCGGCTGCGTCGGCGCCTCGGAGCCGGCGGTTGCGTCTTCGCCGTCCGGCGCAGCGGCCGCGCCTTCCTCCGCCGGTGCGGGGGTGGCGGCGGTGGCCTCACCGTCGCCCAGGGGCTGCAGCGGTTCGCGCTCCGGCTCCGGCCGCGGCGTTTCCGCCAGCCCGGGCAGCAGCGCCTCGAGCGCGGCAATCAGCGACTTACGTTCGCCCGCTTCGGCGCGAACCAGGTCCAACCGCTCGCTGATGTTCTCAACCAGTTCGCGGCTTTCGGCCTCGTCGCTGTCCGTGTCCTCGTATTCCGGGTCCAGGCGCTGATCCAGCTGCCGAAGCACTTCGTATACCTTGTTCCATTCCTCGCCGCGGGTGCCGGACCGCACCGCCGCCACGTCGAGCAGGTTGCGCCAGCCCATGCCCAGCAGATCGTTGATGGGCTTGGGCACTTCCCGGTCACCAAACTGCTCCTGCAGCTCATCGGTAACCGCTTCCCGGGCCCGCGCCAGCCGCTGCTGGCCGTCAGCGGCCTCGAGCACCCGCTTAAGCTGCGTAGCACGCAGGCGATGCTGTCGCTTGAGTAACGCCTCCAGTTTGATGGCGGCTTCGCTGAACGCGTCCCTGGAGGGATGATCCAGCTCACTGAGTTTGTTCACGATCTGGTCGATCTTTTCGACCAGCTGCTTTTCCCGGCCGCTCAGCTCCTGCGCCCGGCCCACCACGGCCTGGCCCAGGTGATCCAGGACCCGCCGGGCCGGATGTTGCTGGTCTGACAAAAGGTCCTGTTCGTCCAGCAGCATCTTGACCAGCTGCACTTCGAGCTGGGAAATCCATTCCTTGGCCTGGGGTTCCACGACCGAGTCCTGGGAAATGGAGGTGAGCAGCTGCTGCGCCAGATCTACCGCGTTCGCGTGCTGCGGCGCGACGGAACGCGCCTCGTCGCCAAACTCCTGCTTCAGCGCCTCGTTCAGCCGGTCCGTCAGCGGCCGGGTGCGCGCACCGCGGCTCTGGCTTAAGCGCAGCAGGGCCTGCTGCAGCTCGTTGATGTCGAGCGGTTGCTGCCCGGCGGCCTCCGCGGCCGTAGCCTCAGCGCTGGCGGCCCGGGCCTTCAGCAGGCGCTGGAGGTCGATGATCTTGCCGCTGTTGGTCGGCGTTGCCGGCGGATGGCCGAGGTAATCCTCAGCAAACGGCTGCTGGGTCTGCGTGTAACCGCCGGCCGCCCCGGCAGCGCCGCCGGCGCGGCTCGGGGCCGGCGCCCGCCGCGGCCGAACCGGCGTAAAAACGAGCTTAGGCAGTACGCCCGCTTCGATCAGCAGGTCGTTGATGTCGTCGTAGAATTTCTTCAGTGCGCTGTTAAGCGACTTGCCGAAGCTGCGCCAGATCACCTGGGCTGGCCCGTGGCCAATTTCCAGCTGCTCAATGCCGCTGGCGAAGTGCTGACAAAGCGCTCCGGGGCCCAGGGGGTTGTTGCGGGTGTCAACGCGCTTGCCCAGGATCTTGGTCAGCCGCGCGTCGAGCGCGTGGAGGGCCTCGTGGTTTCGGTTCTCCACGCTGGCCACAATTTCTGACATCGTGAGCCAGTTTTCAAATTCTTCCTCGTCCACCAGCGACAGCTCGCCACTGTCTTTGGACGCCGGAGCCTGGCCGCTCATGGGCTTGAGCGTGTCGTAGGTTTTAAGATGTGCTTCCAGAGCCTCAAGGAAGGCTTTGCTGACCACACCGCCGGATCGCCGGAGCAGGCTCATGGCCTCAAAATAGGGGGCCTGGCCCACGTCGCTGGGGGCCTCGCCCGCTGCGGTCAGCAGGGCGTCTTTTGCTTCTTCGATGACCTTGCTGATGGTGTCGCCGGCAAACTTCATTGTTCGTCCGGCAATGTCGCCGCGGATCGGACCGTGCGCACCTGTGGTCTCCGGCGTACTCGCCGAGCTTGCGGCGGCGACACCGGTGTCGGCCGTGGGCTCATCCGGTACCTCGAAGCCCTGCTTTCTGGCCACCGCCGCCAGCTGTCCCGCCAGCTGCGGTTCTTCCCGGCTGAAGGCCAGGCCAAAGCCCATCTCACTGACCCGCGCTACGCGCACCTGGGAGTCGGCGCTCTGGCCCAGTTCATCAAAATAGATGGTGAAGTTGAGGACCTGGCCCGATGCTACGACCCGGGCATCCGGATGATCAGCCACCGGGATCTGGTCCATCAGAGAGACAAACAGCCCGCCAGGGCAGAAATCTTCTACCACGACGTGCACGGGTCCCTGCTCGGGGACCTCAACCGTTGCCGCATGGCGCACCGGCAGCCGTGGGTAACGGCGGCGCTCCTGCTTCTGATCTGTTGGACTGTTTTGCATCAGGTGGTCGTCAACGACTCAAGCCCAGCCGTGCCATCATGGCACAAGGCCCGGCCAGAAAATCCCTTTCTTAACATTATTTTTCCTGAACCGTCTCCGATGATAACTCGGGGAGGCGATCGAGCCAACTTTTAGACGGAAAACATTGTGTTAGGAAAAGGTCTTGGAGTCCAATCGATATGTTGCTGAAGGCGTTATGTTCGCTGGTTACGGACTTAACTCCGGATGCCTCGGTTTGAACCGGTACCCAGAATGAACCCGCTGCGCCGAAGAAATCCGCCTTCCGTCGCGGTCGTTCAGCGTCATTTCACAGCGAGCGTGCATAATGGCGGGATGCAACCGCGACTAATTCTGCTTCCCTGGCTGACTTGTTTTGGGCTTCTGGCGCCGGCGGCGGCCCTGGATCTCGGGGTGCAGCAGAGCAGCATCCGCTGTGGCCGGGAACTCGTGACCGTCGGTCAGCGTTCTTTTCATCTCCTGGACAAATGCGGTGACCCGGATCACCGGCAGGTGGTAGCGGTCAGTCGCCTCAGCGACGGCACGGCGGTGCGTCAGGGGCGGCGGGTGCTGCGGGCGCGGGATGACGTTTCGCTGGTCACCGAGGAGTGGGTGTACCGGCCGGGCCGGGGGCGCCTGACCCGCGTGCTCACGGTCACCGGTGGCGTGGTCACCGATATCCGCCTGTTTGATCGCCAGTAGTCTTCGGCCGCCAGCAAGCGGCCCACTAGCCGGACGTATCATCGGTCAGCGCTTCGCTGACGTTTTCCCAGGTTTCCAGCTCAAGCTGCCGAAGCACGGTGCGCCCCCAGCTGTCGACCGCGTCGAGAATCGCCTGCTGCGCCGGCGCCGGCCGCTCTTCGCGCAGCCGCGTCAGCGCGGCGCCGAAACGTTCGATGGCGCTGGGCTGAGCTGCGGTCAGGCGCCGGCGGCACTCTTCGATCCAGCGTTCACCATCTTCGGGCGACAGGGAGTCAGGGAAATTTCGCGCCCGGTATGCAAACAGCAGCTCGGCGTAGCGGGGGTCATCAAACCCTCCGGCGAGGTCGGCCAGCTCGGTGGGAGACGCCCGTCGCACCTGCGTAAGGGCTCGCCGATCCCGGTCGCTGGGAAAGCTGCCCCCGTAGAGAGACCATTCCACCTGCGCGTTCGGCTCGCTGCGGTGGGGTCGGGAGAAGACTTTGCGGACTTTGGCGGCCACCTCCGCCAGGTGGGGCAGCAGCAGCTCCCGATGCGCCTGGCAGGCGGCGGGGTCCAGATTGATGCGATCCAGGTCTGCTCCTTTAAGCACGCTGACCGGCGCAAGCACCGGCGCTTTGTTGACCGCGATCGTCTTGAGGCCGATGCGCTCAATCCCCTCCGGCAGGTCTGCGCTCGGCGTAAACACCCGGTCGGCAATATCCTCGGCGGAGAGACTCAGCAGCGCCTCCGGATGCTGCGCCAGGTCCACCACACACACGCCGTTGCTGTTGTCCGGGTGCTGGCAGACCGGCGCCACCAGGGCCAGGCAGCCGCGCTCGGACGAATAGCGGGCGGACACGTGCAGCACCGGCGTGGCGTTGACGTAGTCCAGCGCAGCCAGGGCGGCACGTTTGCCGCGATGGGAAAAGGCGTAGTCAAACAGCCGCGGCTGGGCCCGGCGCAGCCGCTGGGCAAGACCGATAGTGGCGCGAACGTCCGCCAGCGCGTCGTGGGCGCCCTCGTGGGCGATATCGTTGGCCGCCGTCAGGTGCTCAAGGCGGAAGCTGGGTTTGCCGTCTTCCCGCTGGGGCCAGCTGAGGCCGTCCGGACGCAGGGCGTAGCACAGCCGCACCACGTCGATCAGATCCCAGCGGGAGTTGCCGTTTTTCCATTCCCGCTCGTAGGGATCGTAGAAGCTGCGAAACAGCAGAAACCGCGTGACCTCGTCATCAAACCGCAGGCTGTTGTAGCCGGCGCCGCAGGTACCCGGTTCCCCCAGCTGGGTCACAATCTGCTCAGCAAACTCCGCTTCGCTGATGCCCTCGCGATCCGCCTGCTGGGGCGTCAGGCCCGTCACCAGGGCGGCGCCGGGGTGCGGCAGGTAGTCCAGCGTCTGGCGGCACATCACCGTCAGGGGCGGGCCCACCGGCTCCAGATCCAGCGTGGTGCGCTGACCGGCAAACTGCACCGGCCGATCGCGCCGGGGATCCACGCCGAAAGTCTCGTAGTCGTGCCAGTAAATGGTGTCCATCATGCGCGAGCCATTATGCCTTGTCTGGTATCATGCGGCCGCCCGATCTTCTGCGAGTTCAACGTGAAAGTCCGTACCCGTTTTGCCCCCAGCCCCACCGGCTATCTGCACGTGGGGGGCGCCCGCACGGCGCTGTTCTGCTACCTGTATGCCCGCCGCCACGGTGGCGAGTTTCTGCTGCGCATCGAAGACACGGATCGGGAACGCTCCACGGACGAATACGTGCAGAAAATTCTCGATGGCATGCACTGGCTGGGCCTTCAGTCGGACCACCCGCCGGTTTACCAGACGCAGCGCTTCGATCGGTACCGGGAGGTGATCCAGCAGCTGCTCGATGCGGGCCACGCATACCACTGCTATTGCACGAAGGAAGAGCTTGACGAGCTGCGGGCGGCGCAGGAGGCGGCCGGCGAGAAGCCGCGCTACGACGGACGCTACCGGGACTTCAGCGGCACACCGCCGGAGGGCATTCCGCCGGTCGTGCGCTTTCGCAACCCGCTGGACGGTTCGGTGACCTGGGAGGACGCGGTGAAAGGTAGCATCTCGGTTTCCAACAGCGAGCTCGACGACCTGATTATCGCCCGCTCCGATGGTACGCCCACCTACAATCTGACGGTGGTGGTGGACGACCTGGACATGGAGATTACCCACGTGGTGCGGGGCGACGACCATGTCAACAACACGCCCCGGCAGATCAATATGTACCGGGCTCTTCAGGCGGAGCCACCGGTGTTTGCGCACCTGCCCATGATTCTGGGCGACGACGGGGCGCGTCTTTCTAAGCGCCACGGCGCCGTGAGCGTGCTGGCCTACCGGGACGAGGGGTATCTGAGCAGCGCGCTGCTCAACTATCTGGTGCGCCTTGGCTGGTCCCACGGCGATCAGGAAGAGTTTTCCCTGACGGAAATGATCAAGCTGTTTGACCTCGCCGACGTCAATCGCGCGGCGGCCAGCTTCAACACGGACAAACTGCGCTGGCTGAATCAGCAGCACCTTCAGGCCACCGATCCTGAAGCGGTCGGCGATCAGCTTGCGCATTTCCTGACGCAGGCCGGTCTGGACGTTGCTGCCGGGCCAGCACCGCCGCGTCGTCGCCC
>JBCCVP010000118.1:0-16256 GCA_039195135.1 Pseudomonadota bacterium
GCAGCGCGGTGGATTTTTCACAACGTATGCCGCCGGTGCAGAACATGGCGACACGGCGATGACGGGCGGGATCAAGGTTTTCCTCCACCCAGGCCGGAAAGTCCCGAAACGCTTCGGTGCCGGGAATCACCGCGCCGGCAAAACTGCCGAGGCTGGTCTCGTAGGTATTGCGCGTGTCCACCACCAGCACTTCGGGGTCCGCCAGCAGCGCATTCCACGCCTCCGGCGCCACGTACTCCCCGGCATTGTGTTCCGGATCGAGATCACCCATGCCGAGCGTTACGATCTCAGCTTTGAGCTTCACCTTCATACGATGGAACGGCGACGTAGCAGACCACGAAAACTTCAGCTCGAGCCGGTCAAAACCGAGCGCCCGAAGGTGATCTATAAACACCTGCACTGCCGCCTCACCACCGGAAATGGTGCCGTTCACCCCTTCTTCGGCCACCAGCACGGTGCCCCGAAGCTCATCGGTGGCGGCAGCGATGCGGTCGCGTAGCAAGGCGGGCTCAGCCAGCGTTTTGAACTGATAAAAAGCGGCGACGCGAAACCGCGCAGACGGTGACATGATGGGTGGACGGCAGAGTCAATCGATGAGGCGGACAGCGTACCACGGTGGCAGCACGCCCGGTATGATGCCTGGATGAGCGACGCGCTGGCCCTGGCAGAACCGCTGCCCCACCCGGTCCCCTACGCAGACCGCCTGGAGGCCCGCCAGCTGGCGTCGGTTTCCCTGGTGGTGCTGCACTGCACCGAGCTGCCGGATCTGGCCACGGCCCGGCGATACGCGGAGGTGGTCCACTACCCGGAAAGCGGCACCGGCAACTGCGGCCATCTGTATATCGATCGGGACGGCCAGGTGGAACAGTATGTGCCGCTGGACCGGGTCGCTCACCACGTGGTGGGCTACAACGAGCGGTCTGTCGGCATAGAACTGGTGAACGTGGGGCGTTTTCCCAACTGGTACGCCAGCACGGCGCAGGAAATGAAGACGCCCTACCCCACCGTGCAGATCCAGCGTCTGATACAGGTGATCCACCGGCTGCAGATGGAGATCCCGTCCTTGACGCAGATCGCCGGCCACGAGGCCCTGGACACGCGACGGGTGCCGGCCAGTGACGACCCGGGAATTCGGGTTCCAAGAAAAATGGATCCGGGCCCCCTTTTTCCCTGGCCGGCGGTCATGGAAGAAATCACCCTGAAACGACTTGGGGCAGCTGCCGGGAATGACGCCGGGGACCATACCGGGTCAAACCCCAAGCGGGTCTGACCCGGGAGCCGGTCGCAGCCCCAGCATTTTGCTGGTCGGTCACCCATCGAGGTTGACCGGCACGTCAGTCAGCGGGATGACGTCCGCTTCGCGCTCAAACAGGCTGTTGCTGACGGCCGGATAGTCCACCGAGAGAACGAGGTTGCCTCGGCGTTCCACTTCCTCAAACCCGACGGTAAGTGTTCCCCCGCTGCGCGTGGTCGTGTCCACAAAGGCACAGTCGGGACAGAAGCCGTTGACGGAGAGCATGGAAATGGTGGTGGTCGCTGCATTGTCCGCCTGGCCGATGACCCAGCGTGGCTGATTGTTGGCATCGTAGAAATACGCCACGACAACGCGCACGTCAGACAGGGCATCGACGCTGATACCGTAGCCCGGCTCCCCGGGGTTAAACCACAGTCCGCTCACCTGCCGCAGCGGCGTTTCGGTGGCAAAGCGAAAGCGCTGAAACGGTTCGCTGCCCGGGCGGCCGTCCACCACCCAGGAAAAGGTGGCTTCGTCAGGATTCGTGAATTCAAAGGTCATGGAACCCACCGAGGTGCCAGCGACCGTGCCGTCCGCCTGAAGCTCGTAGCGCAGCAGGTCTGCGGTCCAGGACTGGCCGGAAAACGGGGCCACCGCCTGATACCAGACCGGCGTGCCGTCGTCGCTGTAGGTATACCAGGTGCCCGCCATCTGGCCCCCGGCGATCTGCAGGTCCACCCCGTGGCCAGATCGGGCCGGGTTGTACCAAAGACCCTGGGCCGGCCGAAAGACGCTCAGGTTGCCATCCCAGGCTGGTGATCCCTGCGCCGTCTCCACCCCGTTGCGGACGCCGTCGCGATCCCGGTCCAGTGCCAGGCGGTTAGCGCTTTGTATCGGCACCGCGGTGAGCGTCAGCGGTGCTGACCCGCTGGCGGTGCCCAGGAGCGCCGCCCGACCGGTGCGCCCGCCCTGATCCGATTCAAAACCACCATCGTCGTACAGCCACTGATCAGCGCCCCGGTGAGCCACGAGGCCGACCACGCCGGCATCGGCGAGGTCGAGCAGCGTGTTGGTCTGAGCCGTGACCGCACCGGTGAGGGTGGCCTGCTGCCCGATGGCAGCGTGGGTGTCCTGGCTTAGCGCAATTTCACCCTCGTGGCCAGCGTTGACCGTGCCGATAGCGGATCCACTGAACGACAGCAGAAAGGCGACAACGTCAGCCACGTCCTGGTCCGACTCCGGCACAAATTCCTCCAGCGATACAAACTCACTGAGCGTGTCGACGGCGCCATCATGGAGATAGCCAAAGCCAGCAGAACTCTCCGCGGTGCTGAGGCTGAAACCCGTTTTCTCGTGCATGTTCCGCAGCTGGGGAATCTTAAAGGTGCCCCCCGACAGCGTGCCGGCACCGGTAACGTGAAAATGGTTTTCGCCGTTGGGACCGTCCGGAATATCTGTCCCGCCCAGACGATTTCCCGCAATCGGATCAAAAAGCCGGCCGTTACTGCCCAGACCCGTCGGAACCGTATGGCACGAGCCACAGGTGGTCTGCCCGGGAATCCCCGGCAGGTCCACAAGCAGGGTGTTGAGAAACAGGTCCCGCCCCCGTACCGCATTGCCAACGCCAAGGGGCCGACCCGCCGCCCCGAATCGCCCGCTGGTGACATGTCCGTCCAGCGATACCTGGGTACCGAGCAGGTTATTGGAGCCGCGGAAAGGGTTCGGCGGAAACGTAATGGTCGCCAGAAAATCCTCAAACTGCTGCATCTGCCCCTCGGTCAGGGATGTGTCATCACCCATGAGACCGACAAAAGCTGGATTGAATTCCTCCAATCCATCCCGGTCCCCGCGCCAATGCAGCGGTTCCTTGCCGATAATGTCCTGCAGAGTCTGGGTGGTCATGGGCCCCTTGAGCGGATGGAAACTGCTGCAAGGCAAACCCACCGCAAAGGACATGCAGTTCTGGTTGAAACTTTTGTTTTCTCCTGACGGATCTCCCAGGTCCCAGGCCAGCCGATCCGTGCGGCCGTCGACGTGACAGGAGGCACAGGACGCGTGGCCCAGACCGGAGGTGGCATGAGTGTCGTAGAAAAACGGCCGTCCGTTCTGGATCGCCGCAGGCAAAGGGTTATGCAGATCCTGTCGCTGGATCTCCCGCCCCTGCTCGAGATCTACCGTAGACAGACTTGCCTCGAAGTGATTCCACACAAAAAGCCGCGCGCCATCTGCGGAGAGAACTATCCCGTTGGGTCCCTCGCCGACTTCAATGGGCGCAGCGCTGGCGCGACGCGAACCGTCGCCATTCAGGACCACCACGTTGTTTGACCCCATGCCGGCCACGTAGGCGGTGCTCCCATCCGGGGTAAAAACCAGGCTCCGGGGGTCACCGATGGAGCGGTCCCGCTCGGACTGACTGACGGTCGACGTAGCGTAATCCAGGTGAGGGTTCAAATCGCGAACGGTGGCGCCACTCCCGGAGACCAACGCCGACTGCACGCGCAGGAAGCGTCCATTGAGGTTCGGCTCAAAACGTACTTCATTGGTGGCATCGGTGCCGACCACCAGGGCCTCGCCGGTGGCTGGATTAACCTCCACGGCCATCACCATGTTGGTGATGCGCTGACGGTAGGTCACGCTTAGAGACGCGGCGTCAATGACGGCCAGATCCCGATCAGGCAGGTCCCAGCCCGGGAATCGACCGGACCGGGAGGCCTGGGGGCCGCTGACGAGATCGGTCCAGTCGCCAGCGTTATCGTCGACCCAGCGGCCGCTGGATGTGCGGCGAACAATCTGGCCCACCGCTGGCGCCTCGCCAAGGGCGGGATTCAGCGCGGGCTCAAACGAGGTGCCGCTGTTGGGCGGCGGGTTGATGCCGGCGTATGGCCCGGCACCGTCTTGCGCCGCGTTGGGTGGAAAGTTGCCGTTGGCGGTACCACCGGCCACCAGCGTGGTGCCATTGCCGGACTCAAAAATTGCGGCGTACACGGTGCTGCCATCCGGACTCACCGCCAGCGCCCGCGGGTCTTCCCCCAGAATCATGATTTCCTGCGGCGCAGTGCCGAGGCTGCTGAGGTTGAAAACCTGAATCCGGTTGACCTGAGAGGCCGTGACAAACGCGCGACCGCCGGCGCTGAAAACCACATCGTAGGGCTCATCAAGGGTGGCCAGCGTGAGGCGAATCTGCCGCCGCGGCACGTCAATGATGCTGACGGAATCAGACAGGTGGTTAACCACCCAGAGTTCGGCGTTGCTTCGGAAGCGCACCGCCACCGGGTCCAGCCCGGTCAGCAGAGACCCGGCATACACCGGGAGCCCGGCGGTGACATCAAACAGCTGCACCCGCGCGTCGGCGGTATGCGCCACGGCCAGCAGCCGACCGTCGGGGCTGAGGTCAAGCGCCCGCACCGGGGCGTTTTCCCAGTTGACGTATTCCGCCTGACCTTGCGCCATGCCCCCTGCCAGGGCCAGATTTAGCGCCAGCATCAACGGCGGCCATAACATCCAGCTCTTCATGCATCCCCTCCGGATTACCATGCTCTATAAAGCTGAACGCATGCCGGGTCGGGTTTCGCACAAAGCCGGCGGGTTGGGACCTGTGCCGGCTTGCTTATCCTGACGGTGAGGCTGCTAACATAGTGTGATGGTTCAACGGGCGGCTTTACTCCTTGCGATCTGAAGGCACGATTCGGGTGCTGCAGACGGTGGCGCACCGCTGCGGCTATTACGCGGACCGGCAGACTCGCAATCTGGTGGTGGACCCGGGCGCTGAGCACCTGGATGTCATCTACGACTCGCTCACCGCCAGCGGCTTCCGCCGGGCCGGCTCGCTGATCTTCAGACCCCACTGCGCCAGCTGCCAGGCCTGCGTTGCCACCCGGATTCCGGTGCCGGATTTCAAACCATCGCGGCAGCAAAAGCGGGTACTGGCGGCAAACAGTGATCTCACCATCAGCCAGCGCCCGGCACGGTTCCGCACCGAGACCTTCGGCCTTTACCGCCGCTACCTGGAAGCCCGTCACAAAGCCGGCGGCATGGACAACCCGTCGCGAGAAGATTTCGAGAATTTTCTCTTAAGTGCTTGGAGTAGAACGTTTTTTATGGAGTTCCGCCTGAAGGAGCAGCTGGTGGCGGTGGCGGTTACAGACCGCCTCACCAGCGGCCTGTCGGCGGTCTACACCTTCTACGAACCCAACCTGCCCCGGCGCAGCCTGGGGACCTTCGCCATTCTGTCGCAGCTGCGGCTGGCGGCGGAGCTGCGGGCGCAGTTTCTGTTCCTGGGGTACTGGATTGAAGGGCATCCGAAGATGAACTACAAGACCGCTTTTCAGCCGATTGAGGTGTTCCGGGAGGGACGCTGGCAGCGCCAGGCGCACCAGCAACGCCTGCCGGAGGAAGCACCCGCCGTTGGCAAGTCGCCAAAGGCGCCCTAGCTATGAGTCTTACCGCTTCTCGACCGTGAGCGATACCGGTACCGGATCGGCGCCGTCGAGCTTCAGCAGCACTTCAATTTTTTCCCCCTGGCGCAGGTCCGAAACCGGTCGCATCAGCATCAGGTGCAGCCCCCCGGGCTCCAGCGTGCGCGTTTCTCCGGGCTCAAGGGTCAGGGTCTTGACCGACCGCATGCGGAAGACGCCGTCGACCAGGTGTGTTTCGTGCAGCGATACCTGATCGAAGCGGGGGCTTGCCGCACCGATAACGTCCACCGGGTCGGTCCCTAAGTTGGTCAGCTTCAGATAGCCAGCGGTCATACGGCTCGCCGGCGGCGGCAGCCGAACCCAACCGTTCTCGACGGACAGCGGGGCTCCCGCGCTTTCGTCGGCGCTGACCGTAATACCGACCAGCAGCAGGGTGAGAAGTAGCAGGCTTTGCATCCCGCCGATGATTGGGCGAAGGTGAGGTTTCAGCATGCACACTTGGAGCACATCATCGTGGCAAGGTTCCCCGCTTTTTTGGCAAGCTGCGCGCTGCTGTTTCTCACCGACGCAAGGGCCCAGACGATGAATGACCGGCACAGCATTACGGTCTACAGCCGCGCCCAGCCCGGCGCGGTCAATCCTGCCCAGATCAGCGCCGAAAGCAACCCGATGTTCCGACGCCAGCGGGTCCCGGGCTACGCCATTGTGCGCACCCGCCGCACCATGGATCTGAGCAGTGGCGAGGTCAACTTTACCGACGTGGCCGCGGGTATCGACCCGACCACCGTGGCCTTCAAATCACTGACCGCGCCGGATACCCGGGTGCTGGAGCAGAACTACCGCTACGACCTCGTGAGTACCGAACGCATGCTGGAGCGTTTTCTCGGGCAGCAGCTGACCGTCCGCCAGGTGCTGGGAAAAGAGGTTGAGACGGTGACTGGCACGCTGATGACGGCGGACGGCACCAGTGCCGTGCTCGCGCAGGAGGATGGTCAGCTGGTCAGCGTCAGCCGCCTGGACCAGGTGGCCTTCCCGGACCTGCCCGACGGGCTGATCACCCGCCCGACCCTCAACTGGGCCGTCGCCACGGACCGGGACGGGGAACACGAGATCGAGGTGAGCTACGAGACCGAGGGCATGACCTGGTGGGCCGACTATAACCTGCTCGTAGATGAGTCGGACGGCTGCCGGGCCGATCTGTCCGCCTGGGTATCCTTGATCAACCAGACCGGCGCCAGCTTTGCCAGTGCCCGACTAAAGCTGATTGCCGGGGACGTCAATCGTGCGCCCCAGACCCAGGTGCAGGCCGGCGCGGTGCGCCGCCGCGCCATGGACGCGGCGGTCATGGCCGAGACCTCGTTTGAGGAGGAGGCGTTTTTCGAATATCACCTTTACACGCTCAGCCGCCCCGCAAACCTGCCGGACCGGTCGCTGAAGCAGCTGGAGCTGTTTCCGGCGGCCCGGGGTGTTGAGTGTGAGAAGCAGCTGATCTTCTCCGCCGGCTACCGCCCCGGTAGTGTCTACGGCCGGCCCTACACCAATAACAATCATCCCCTGCCGCTGCGAGGCGACGTGCAGGTACGAATGAAGTTTCGCAATTCCGAAGACAACGCACTGGGTATTCCGCTACCGGCGGGCCGCATTCGCGTGTCCCAGCGCAACGCCTCGGATGGAGACCTTGAGTTTATCGGTGAGGACGTGGTGGACCACACGCCGCGCAACGAGGCGGTGAGCGTCAAACTCGGCAACGCCTTCGATGTGGTAGCGGAACGACGCCAGGCAGCGTTCCAGTGGAACTCCGGAGATAGCTGGATGGAGGAGACGATTGAGATCGAGCTTCGCAACCAGAAAGAGGAGTCCGCCCGCGTTCAGGTCCGGGAATCCATGCTGCGCTGGACCAACTGGCGCCTCACGCGTCAGTCCCACGAAGAGCAACAGCTGGACGCGGGCACAATCGAGTTTGTCGTGGATGTGGCGCCGGAGTCGGCGGAGACGATCAGCTACACGGTGCGCTACGAGTGGTAGCGCTCTGGGCTCAGCGGATGCAGTAGGCCGCCATGTCCCGGGCCTGGCGCTCCTCTGCGGTGCGCTGCAGGCGTCCGATCCAGCGGGCGTCCAGCGCGTTGGCGCCGGAGAAGGCCGGGCCCAGCGGCGCGGCGTGTTCCGAAAGCCGGTTAGCAAGATTGATCGCTGCGTCCCGCATGTATACGTGCAGATCATCTTTGCAGTTCATCAGCAGTTCCGGTCCGCGGGTGCGGCGCCCGCGGCTGTCCTGATGGGCCCGCTTCAGGCTGTTCCAAACGATATGTGCGCGTTCAAAAAGGTCGTGCTCACAGGCCAGCCTCAGGCGCACGTCAATCTGCGCAAACTCATCGGAGGTGCGCAGGTTGGCCGCCCGGCTGGCCAGCTCCGACAGCTGGTTGTCCAGCTGTTCGTCACGTAGTAAAAAACGGGACTCTATCGCGCTGCGGGCCGCTTCACGGGTCTCGTCATCCAGCATCTTCCGCCTCTACCGGGTTGTTGGGGTCAGCTATCCAGCCGCTCCAGGACGCCACGAACAGCCGGGAGCCGCACAGCTCCAGGTGCTCCAGGACAGCCAGATTAAAGCAGGCTGTGACGCCTGAACCACACATGTGTATCACGTCTGTCGGCGCGAACTCCCTCATTGCGTCGCGCCACAGGGACCTGAGCTCAGAAGTTGGCCGCAGGTAACCGCTGCTGTCTAGATTAGCCTCAAATGGTACATTCTGCGCCCCCGGAATATGACCGGCCACGGGATCGATGGGTTCCACGTGCCCCAGGAACCGGGCTGATGCTCGCGCGTCCACCACGGCGGCAGCGCCGTTCGCGAGCCCGCGCCGCACCTGCGCCTCCTGCGCCTGCGGCAGCTGGTCCGAGGTCCACGATCCGGCGGCAGGAGTTGGCGGGTTTGAGGCTGCCGAAACCTCGAAGCCGGCAGCTTGCCAGGCGGCATAACCGCCGTTCAGGATGTAGACCTCGCGGTGCCCGGCCCAGCGCGCCAGCCACCAGGCCCGGGCAGCCATGGCCCCGCTCACATCATCGTAGACAATCCGCGGTCGCCCGGAGACGCCCCAGTGATCGAGCCGCGCGTGAAAAGCGGCCGGGTTCGGTAGCGGATGGCGGCCGGGGCCCGCGGACAGGTCCGCCAGATCCTCATCCAGGTGCGCGTAGATCGCGCCCGGCACATGCGCTGTCTCATACAGTCGTCGACCCGCGGCCGGATCATCCAGCCGAAACCGACAGTCCAGCCAGACCGGGCTGGAAAGCGCCTGTGCCTGCGCGGCGCTGAGAAACACGGCCATCAGGCGCCGAGCCTTCGGGCCAGATCCACCAGCATCGCGGCCGTTGCGCCCCAGATGCGTCGGGAGCCGAACTGCAGCACAAAATAGGTGCCCCGCCGGCCCCGTCGCTCCATGGTCTCCTGCTGATGATTGGCGGGATCGAGGACAAACGAAAGAGGCACTTCAAACACCTCCGCCACCTCGCCCGGATCAAGCGCAAAATTCACGCTGGCGGGAATGGTCCCCACCACCGGCACTACGCCGAAGCCCGTAATCACCGGGATTGGGTTGAGATAACCCAGCGGCTCCACCTGATCCTCCGCAATGCCAATTTCCTCGCGCGTTTCCCTTAGCGCTGTATGGATATACGAAGTATCGCCGCCTTCGCGCCGCCCGCCGGGAAAACTGATCTGGCCGCCGTGATGGTGCAGGTCCGCGGCCCGCTGCGTCAGAATGAGATTCCAGCTGTCGCGATAGACCAGGGGCACCAGGACAGCGGCTGGTTTGAGCGGCGCGGTGAGGATTTCCCGGAGCGGATGTCCCGGGGCAAGTTCCGGAGCCTCCACCGGGTGGTCCAGCGGCAGGACCGCCGCCTTGAGCGCGGCGAGGTCCGCCGGGTCAGCCCGCAATGCCAGCATCCTGTTCCCAGGCCTGGGCCCGCTCCCGGTCCGGAGCGATGCCTTCGTACCCATCTCGGAAAATTTTGATCAGAAAGTCCCGGGCTGGCTCACAGCCGGCCCGGGCTGACGCCTCAAGCAGCTTCAGGCCCTGGGCATGATCGGTTTCCACCAGCTTGCCTTTCAGATACAGCCGCCCCAGCGCCCAGCCGGCCATGCCGTGGCCGTTGAGCGCCGCTTCGTGAAGCCAGTGGAGCGCTGTGTCCTCATCGGTGGCGCCGGTTTTGCTGGAGAGGTGATTCACCCCCAGCAGCCACATGGCCTGGGTGTCGCCCCGCTCGGCGGCCCGCAGGTACTCGCGGTTGGCGTCGCTGATATCGCGGCCGGCGACACCGCCGGACTCATACACCATGCCAAGCAGCACCATCGACGGGGTATGGCCAAAAAACGCCCGCAGACGGGCGATCAGCCGCAGCAGCGGAAACGAGGGCGGCACCTCCGCCTTCATCATGACGCGCGGCGCTTAACCCGCTGCATGACCGCCGCGCGCTCGTCGTCCGACATGGCGAGCCAGCGGGTAATTTCGTCCGCCGTGCGCCCGCACCCGACGCAGACGCGCTGGCTGTCCAGCTTGCAGACGCTGACGCTGGGGCTGGTCTGGGCGGCCCGCGGCCGCCCTGCCCGCGAGTTTGAGGTTTTGATCAGCTCTTCACCTCAACCAGGTGCAGATCAAACATCAGCACCTCGTTCGGACCCACCGGCGGCTGGCCGCGAACGCCATAGCCCAGCTCCGGCGGCACAAAAATCTGCCACTTGGCACCCGGCTTCATCAGCGGCAGCACTTCCTGCCAGCCTTTCAGCACCTGGTTGACCTTGAAGTTCACCGGCTCACCGCGGGCGAAGGAGCTGTCGTACTCAAGTCCGCCCATGGTGGAAGACCGATAGTGGACCGTAACTTCGCTCTCCATGGTCGGGCGGGTACCACCCCCCTCTTCGATCACGCGGTATTGCACGCCGCTGGGCAGCACCACAATATTCTTCTTGCCCTTGTTGTCGTCAAGGAACGTCTCACTCTTGCTTTTGTTTTCTTCCGCGAGGGCTTTGAAACGTTCCAGCTGCTCGGAGCGGAACTGCTGCTCAAGCTCCTTCAGAAGGGCGACCATCTCCTGCTCGGGAACCCGCGGATCCGCGCCATCCAGCGCTACGCGCAGCGCCTCGATCACCGTCTCCACGTCCACGTCGAGCTGGCGAAGCTTCAGATCGTTACCGAACTGAAAGCCGATGGCGTAGCTCATTTTGTCTTTGTCCAGGGGTTGGGGTTCCTGGCCCAGCGCCTGCAGGCTGATCAGCAGGGTGGCGGCCAGGGCCGCGATACGTAACTTCATTCTTCTATATCTCCGAATAGTTCTACCGGTTGCCCTCCGGCGGGCGGGGGCGGAGCGCGGCCGCGGGACGCGCCAAAAACGCGCCATTTTACTCAAGCGAGCGACCCCTTCATAGCGGCTTGTGCCAGATCCCGTCTTAACAGCAACTCCGGCGACGGCAACCCCGCCGCTGCGACCGGACGGTGCGGATGAAGCGCCAATCTGGCGGATTGCCCAACAGTTAGCAGGATTGACCACGCGGACCCGGGAAGGTTCCGCCGCAGAAACCCTGCTGCTGCATTAAACCTGATAAAATTCAAGGCGATACAGGGCCTGGCAAAAATTGGCACGGTCCCTGTATAGAAATCAACAAATTCGTAGCGGAGACCTGGAGCCGTGGGCATATTTACCCGACTCACCGACATTATCAACGCCAACATCAATGCCGTGCTGGACAAGGCGGAGGATCCGGAAAAGATCGTTCGCCTCATGATCCAGGAAATGGAAGACACGCTGGTGGAGGTTCGCTCGGCCGCCGCCAAGGCCATTGCGGACAAAAAAGAGCGCTCCCGGGCCCTGACCTACCTGGACCAGGAGTCGCTGGATTGGGAGCAGAAGGCGGAGCTGGCGCTGAGCAAGGATCGGGAGGATCTGGCCAAAGCCGCGCTGCTGGAAAAGTCCCGCGTGGTTACCCGGGCCGGGACCATCAAAACTGAGCTGACCGCCATCGAAGCACATCTGGCCAAGCTCAACGATGACATCGGCCAGCTTCAGGCAAAGCTCAACGACGCCCGCAATCGGCAGCGGTCCCTCGCGATGCGCCACAAGGCAGCGGAGACCCAGCTGAAGGCGCGGAATCAGATTCACGATTCCCGCATCGACGAGGTGCTGCACCGGTTTGAAAACGCGGAGCGCAAGATCGACCGCGTGGAGTCGGAAGCCGAAGCACTGGACCTGGGTCGCAATCGAACCCTCGCGGACGAGATCTCCGAACTTGAGCGCGGCGACGACGTTCATCAGGAACTCGAAGCGCTGAAAAAGCGGGTGGCGGATCGCCAGCCGGACGCTAAATCCAAAGCCAAATCTTCCAAGGAGTAGAGCCCATGCAAGACTTACTCGCCATTCTCGCTCTTACGGTGGTGGCACCGATCTGGATCATCAGCCACTACGTCAGTAAAGCCCGCTCATCCAAGGGACTGACGCCGGAAGATGAAGCGGTCATGTCGGAGGTGTGGGAAGACGCCAAGCGCATGGAGGAACGGATTCACACGCTGGAGCGGATTCTGGATGACCAGTCGCCGGGTTGGCGGAGTGTGGCGCAATGAGGCGACAACGCCGCTTCGCGCCGTCGCACCGGGGCCGGGCGCAGCGCAAACGTCCGCTCTATCGCGACCCGAGCCGGCGCTGGATAGCGGGCATCTGCGCCGGTATCGCCAACCATCTTGGGGTCCCGGTATTCTGGGTGCGGCTGCTGGCCGTGCTGCCGCTGTTCTCGCCGCTGCTCCCGCTGATGCTGCTCGCCTACGTGGTGGCCACCTTCCGCATTCCCATGGAGCCCGCGTCGCTCTACGAGACACCGGAGGAGCAGGAGTTTCTGCGCGCGGTGCACGCTGCGCCGTCAGCCACCTTCGGACAGCTGCGCCATCGCATGCGCGGGCTGGAGCATCGGCTGCGCCGGCTGGAGGCCTACGTGACCTCGCCGGAGTTCAACATCGAGCAGGACCTCAAAGCGTCCGCACCGCTGCGCTCCATCCGCTAGCGCGAAAAAAAGGGGTCAGACAACTTTTTTGCTCCAAAAAAGTTGTCTGACCCCTTTTTTGTTCGTGGGCGAGTCGTTACGCGTCCACGCCGTTGAGCGTGCGCACCCGGATGACGTTGGGCACCGCCCGAATGGCCGCGACCAGCTCTGCCGACGGCTGCGTCTCCACGTCGATGATGTTGTAGGCGAGTTCGCCGCGGCTGCGGTTGACCAGGTCGATCACGTTCAGATCGGCATCTGCCAGCAACCCCAGCACGTCACCCAGCACCCGGGGCACGTTCTCGTTGCTGAAGGTAATGCGATGGCCCGCCCCCACCTCCATTTCGGTGGCGGGAAAGTTCACCGCGTTGCGCACGTTACCGGTGGCAAGAAACGTGGCGAGCTGATCGGCCGCCATCCGCGCGCAGTTGGCCTCCGCCTCCTCGGTGCTGGCGCCGATGTGCGGCAGCGCGATGGCGTTGGGCTGCTGCAGCAGCTCCGGTGACGGAAAGTCCGTGACGTAGCAGCCGAGCTGGCCGGTTTGCAGGCCGTTGGTCACGGCCGCAAGATCCACAATGCCCGCCCGGGCAAAGTTCATCACAACCGACCCGGTTTTCATCTGGCTTACGGCTTCGGCATCGATCATGCCGCGGGTCGCGGGCATGTCCGGGACGTGCAGGGTGATGTAGTCCGCTTTGGCAAAAAGCGATTTCAGCGACTCCATTTTTTCCACCGCCGAGGACAGGCGCCAGGCCGCCTCCACCGACAGCGCCGGGTCGAAGCCCACCACGTCCATGCCCAGCTCCAGCGCCGCATTGGCCACCAGCGACCCGATCGCCCCGAGCCCGACGATGCCCAGCGTGCGGCCCGCCACCTCGCGGCCGGCAAAGCGCTTTTTCTCCGCTTCCACGGCCGTGCCAAACTGATCCGAGGGCAGCGACGCCAGCGACTTCACAAACTCGGCGCCGCCGAGAATATCGCGGGACGACAGCATCAGGCCGGCCACCACCAGTTCCTTCACCGCATTGGCGTTAGCGCCCGGCGTATTGAACACCACCTGGCCCTTGCCGGTGCAGATCTCAATCGGAATGTTGTTGACGCCGGCGCCGGCGCGCGCCACCGCCAGCACGCTGTCGCCGAGCAGCGCCTCGCTAAGCACCTTGCTGCGCAGGATAATGCCGTCGGGGTTCTCAAGATCGGTACCCACTTCGCAGCCGGCCTGGCGCAGGCGATCCAGTCCCCGGTCGGCAATCCGATTAAAACACTGCACACGCCAGGTCATGCCACCACCTCCCGTGCCCAGTCCAACCAGGGCAGCAGCCGCTCGAGGTCATCCTGTTCCACCGTGGCGCCGCACCAGATGCGCAGGCCCGGCGGTGCGTCTCGATAGGCTCCGATATCGTAGGCCACGCCCTCTTCGTCCAGCAGGCTGGCCAGCTTTTTGACCTGTTCCGGCGCAAGGTCCAGAGTCAGGCAGACGCTGGTGCTGGAGCGGGTCGCCGGATCAGCGGCCAGAAAATCGATCCACGGCCGCTCCGCCACAAAGCGCTCCAGGACGGCCAGGTTGTCCCGGCTGCGGGCGATGGTTGCCGCCACGCCACCCAGCGACGCCACCCAGTCCAGCGCGTCCAGATAGTCCGCCACGCACAGCATGGACGGCGTGTTGATGGTGGCACCGCGAAACAGCGCCTCGTTAAGCTGGCCCTTTCTGGTCATGCGAAATATTTTCGGCAGCGGCCAGGGCGGCACGTAGGACTCCAGCCGCTCCACGGCCCGGGGACTTAAGATCAGCATGCCGTGGCCCCCCTCCCCGCCCAGGACTTTCTGCCAGCTGAAGGTCACTACGTCCAGCCGGTCCCAGGGCATCGACATGGCAAAAACCGCGGAGGTGGCGTCGCAGATAGCCAGCCCAGCGCGGTCCGGATCGATCCAGTCACCGTCCGGCACCCGCACGCCGGACGTGGTGCCGTTGAACGGAAACACCACGTCGTGCTGCCAGTTCACCTGCCTCAGATCCGGTAGCTCCCCGTAGTCCGCTGTAAGCGCCCGGAGCGACTCGAGCTTCAGCTGGTCCCGGGCGTCGGTGAGCCAACCAAGGCCAAAAGACTCCCACGCGAGCACGTCCACCGGCCGGGGCCCCAGCAACGACCACATGGCCATCTCCACGGCACCGGTGTCGGAGGCCGGCACGACCGCAACCCGGTAATCCGCGGGTAGCTCAAGCACCTGCGCCGTCTGGTCGCAGGCTCGGCGCAGCCGATCCTTGCCAAGGCTGGAACGGTGAGATCGGCCAAGCACCGACCGATCCAGAGAAGCCGGGTCATAGCCGGGCCGCTTGCTGCAGGGGCCAGATGAAAAATTGGGGTTAGCCGGACGCGCGGCCGGTTTGGTGATTTCAGAAGACAACGCGGTAGACCTTCACTCAAACAGCGCTCATCATGTGGGGCCGCTCGCTTGGCTTCAAGCCCGTTAAGCAAACAAAGGAATCTACATGTCGAACCAGCAGCTGATCGCCATCACTTTTCTGGCCGACGACCGACCGGGCCTGATCGACCGGCTGGCCGCGGTGGTGAGTGACCACCAGGGCAACTGGCTCGACTCAAGCATGGCGCAGCTGGCCAATCAGTTTGCCGGCATTCTGCTGGTCTCGGTGCCGCCGGATCAGTGCGCAACGCTGGAAGCAGCGCTGGCGCAGCTCGCGGACGAAGGGGTACTGGCCCAGCTGCGGCAGAGCCCTTTAAGTGAATCGCCAGCCGCCGCCGCGCTGCGGCACCTTGAGCTCGTAGCCAGCGACCGTCCCGGCATTGTCAGCGAACTGAGCGCGGTGCTGGCGCAGCTGGGCGTCAATGTACTGCGCCTGGACACCCGCCGAATCGCCGCCTCCATGTCCGCTTCACCGCTGTTCAGCGCCAGTGCAACCATCAACCTGCCGGCGGATCTGGCGCAGGAAACGCTCGCCACCGAGCTTGAAGCGCTGTCGCCCGATCTGCAGGTATCGCTGGGGGAGCCCCCGGCGGATTGAGCCGGAGGCCCGGCGATCAGTCCGGGTCGGGCGATTGGGCCGACAAACGCGACTGGGCCCTGCGACTGGTTTGACCGCGCGACACGGCTTACAATGGGTGTGCTGGTTTCGCGATCACCGAATTTTGTCGAACAAACCACCGCCAGATTCACCAATCCGAATGGTCAGCACCATCCACCCTCGGGGTGGCTTTTTTTCTATTGCTTGAAGAGTTTTACGAATGTCCAAGGAAACCGGAACCGTTAAATGGTTCAACGACGAAAAGGGTTATGGCTTCATCAGTCGCGAGAGCGGCCCTGACGTCTTCGTTCACTATCGCGCCATTGTTGGCACCGGGCGCCGCACGCTGCATGAAAATCAGCGCGTGGAGTTCAACGTAGTCCAGGGCCAGAAAGGTCCCCAGGCTGACGAGGTCGTCGCGATCTAGAACAGCACCGGGCGCCGGCGGGGTAGACCCCCCCGCGCACCCACCACCATCGAACCCACGAGGCTGAAAACGCCAACCCCCGCCCCACGCGGGGGTTTTTTTTTTGGGCGGCCCCCCGGCCCCGCCACTTTGAACCC
>JBCCVP010000119.1:0-16144 GCA_039195135.1 Pseudomonadota bacterium
ACGCTGCCGGCTACTACAGCTACCTGTGGGCGGAGCAGCTTGCCGCGGACGCCTTCGACCGGTTTCGCGAGGAAGGCGTATTCAGCGCCGAGGCGGGCGAGGCTTTCCGCCGGGAGATTCTGGAAACCGGCGGTTCCCGGCCGGCGATGGCGTCCTTTGAGGCATTTCGGGGTCGCCCGCCGCAGATTGAGCCGCTGCTGCGGAGCTACGGCCTGTGAAGGTAGCCAGCTGGAACGTCAATTCCCTGAAGGTGCGCCTGCCGCACGTGCTGGACTGGCTCGCCACCGAGTCGCCGGACGTGCTTGCGCTGCAGGAAACCAAGCTCACCGATGAGAACTTCCCGGTCGACGAAATCAAAGAGGCCGGCTACCAGGTCGCGTTTGCCGGCCAGAAAACCTACAACGGGGTCGCCCTGATCACCCGCGATTCGTTAGATGAGGTGGTCACCGACGTTGAAGGCCTCGACGATCCCTCCCGGCGGATCATTGCCGCCACGGTTGGCGATCTGCGCGTAGTCAATCTCTACGTAGTGAACGGCAAGGCTGTCGGCAGCGACAAGTACGAGCATAAGCTCAAGTGGCTGGGTCACGTCACAGATTTTCTTGCCAGCCAGCTGGACGAGCATCCGCTGACGGTGGTTGTCGGCGACTTCAATATCGCACCGGACGACCGCGACGTGCACGACCCCAAACGCTGGCACGAGAAGATTCTCTGCTCCACGCCGGAGCGGGATGCGCTGCTGGCGGTCTATGACCTGGGCTTTGCCGATACCTTTCGGCTGCATCACGATGATGGTGGCCATTTCTCCTGGTGGGACTACCGCATGGGCGGGTTTGAGCGCGGGCTTGGATTGCGGATTGATCTGGTGCTGGCGAGTCCGGAGCTGACGGAGATGTGTGCGGCGGCCTATATCGATACGGCGCCGCGGCAGCTTGAGCGACCTTCGGATCATACGCCCGTGGTTGCGGAGTTCGACCTTTACTGAGTGCCTTCGTTTTGGGCGGATGCGATGCTGGCGGAGATTGACGACCTTCCCCCAGGTCGTAGGCAAAGATGTGGTCTTTTGTGTCAGAGCATGACCAAGCGAGTTTTTTGATCGTCACACGCCTGATACTGGCTATTCTCGTTGCGACGTTCGGTCAGATGGCTCTGGCGCAGGCGGATTTGAGCCTTGAAGTAGTCGTCAGTGAAAACCCAATTCGCCCGCCTGGTTCAAGCGGTGTAGTTACCGTCAGACTGACAAACCTGGGACCGCAGCCAGTCAGAAATCCTGCCTCGCTCGTCGAGATACCAAGTTTCGGTGCACCCCCAGTTGATTTTTTCTCGATTCCAGGCGAGATCTGCACCTTAGCGTTCGGCGTACTTGATCCATTCAACCCCGACGACCCCAGTGTTTTCGTTTTTCAGTTTGGTTCGCCGGGTCTTTTGGCTGGTGATTCGAGTGAGTGCCGCGCTACGTACGCCGTTAATCCCGACCTGGAGGGCGATATCACTGTTTCCTGGGTAATAAGTTCCTTGTCCACACAGCCAGTGGATCCAAATACAACGAACAACAGCGCAACTGTGACTTTCGGTATTCCGCTACCGGTCCAAGTGCCAGGGCTCAACACCCCTGGAGCGGCACTAATGGTATTTTTATTTAGTTTGCTCGCGTCATCGATACGGCGCCGCGGCAGTAAAGGAATCTCTTGACCCCACTCCCTCCCCTCGCGGGGTCAGGTCTTTCGTTAGAGCATTGGAAGACCTACCCCCCGAGCGGGTGTCGTTTTGCCATCGGTCATGTCGAGTATTCGGGCTTTGGTGAAGCCCGCAAAGGCACCAGATGAGCAATAATCACGCCGCTCAGAAGTTCGATCGCCCAACTTTCCGCGCTCATCAATAGCGCGATATCAATGGGATTGCCGACCACAGTGTTCATGATCGGCATGCGTAGCAACTGGTGATCGAGGCAAAGGAGAACAAGCCCGTAGATGATTCCCTTCACGAGCGGAGCCTGGCCCGGAATAAGGTGACCTGCCCAGTAGTAAATGGCTGTCTTGGCAGAATAGGGGATGAGAACAGTGATGAAGGCAATCGCCGCGATGTGCGGGGGCACGCCTGAATCGACCGAATCGAGCCGACCCGCGTCCGCCGCTTGCTGGATATAGGTCTGCAGAATCCCTTCGCCGTAAATCACATGGATCGCGAAGCCGACGGCGGCTGCGATGACGGTAGCGAGAGCCAGGCGGATTGCTGTCATCTCTTTTTTCCTGTTGCGTATTGTGGTGGGGCGCAAAGAAATGGGGCGCCGCTCTTTAAGGTCAACGTAACCTGGGCAAGTTGGGCATGCTGTCTAGTTCGGCAAACGCGGCAGGCATCGCCATGTTAGCGTCACAGTCAAAGGCCGGAAGCTCTTCTCCCTCAGGCGTTGCGAAGGTCAGTGAAGCACCTGCATCGCAAGCCTGCCGGAGTACAAGATAGGCTTTGTAAGGTTCAGCTGTGAGACCGACCCCGTTCACCGCACTCACGTGCGGATCGCCGGGCAGAAAGGGGCCGCAGCGGTCGCCCGTGTCCATTCGCAGGTAGTTGGCCTCCGTCCACCAGCCGTGCGAACCTCGGCAATAATGGCGACCGAGCGCCCGCAGCGCGGACTGCATCAGCTCGTATCCTCGCGTGCCATCCGGCGGCCTACTTGCAACCAACAGCCCGAGGTTCTCGAGTGCCTGACCCAGCATCAGTGGCTTAAGGCCGCCCTGAACCCGAAGCAAGACATTGGCGAAGGCATCGAATGCTGGACCACCACGCTCAGCGGCGATGGCAAGGAACAAGCGACTGTCGTACCGCCCCTCATCGGCCTGATTCACCACGGCGCGCCACAGGTCCAGCACGTCCCCTCGACCATTGGCTATTCCCGTCTGCTCCGCCACCAGGTGCAGACTGAAACCGCAGTTGTATGGAATACCGCCGTAGAGAGGG
Organism: Pseudomonadota bacterium; assembly: GCA_039195135.1. Taxonomy (GTDB): domain Bacteria; phylum Pseudomonadota; class Gammaproteobacteria; order Xanthomonadales; family SZUA-38; genus JANQOZ01. The sequence goes on from JBCCVP010000119.1 coordinate 2,956, forward strand.
CCATCGGAACCGTCGAGCGGTCGACCGCGCAAGGAAGACACACAATCGGCCAGGTGACGACCGGCCTCGTTTTGGAAATCACGCCCAGTTTTCAACCAGCGAACCGCCAGATACTCCGCCGCACCTTCATGTAGCCATGGTTGCGCCGAATTCTCAGTTGTGTCCCAAACCTCGTTTATCCACAAATGAACCATCTCATGGGCGATTAAACCGGCGAGCCGGTCCGATGCTTCCTCATTTGCTTCGACTGGCAGGGGTTGCAGGTTTAGCTGAATGGTTGCGCCGCCCAAAGCACCACCTTTCGTGCCTGTTGCTGAAGAATCAGGGTTGTAGGCGACCAGTATCAAAGGTCTTGAGACGGCCGGAGCACCAAGACGCTTCTTAAGCAGTTCTGCCATACCAACCGCGTTTTCCTGCAGCGTATTCCCAGCCCACTCGGGTAGGCTGGGTGACGCCAGGATCATCGGCGCCATTGAACCTGACGTCATTCCTTTTCCCGTGAGAGGACCGATGTATGCGACGCGTCGATCATTCCCATCCGTAGTTAGGCTCTCTGAAAGCCCGCCTTCGTGGTTTCCAAGGCGCAGTACCGTGCCTGTGCTGAAGCCTTTGAAACGCACCGTCGCAGGCTCTCCTAGTCCACCAAGAGCAGCAAGGTAGAGAGCCCATCCCTGACCAATGCGGCTGAGGACGACGTTGCGCCGATCGTGATACTGAGGATCGGGAACCAGGCGAAGCGAAAAATCCGAAAACTCAGCACCATCAGTTCGCGTAACCGTGGCACCGTCAAAGTCCCAATCCTCTGTGATGGGTGACCAGGCATCCCGGCGCTGGGGGGTGTCGTAGGGGGCAAATCCGAAGGTGGGTACCGGCTCAGAGAGCGTATAGCGCGCGACCAGCGCATCTCCGTCGGGCTGGATTGTGATCTCCGGCCCAGCCGCCAAAGATGCGGCGAGCATATAGGCGAGCATGAAAGTTCATCCTCTGGAATTCATGTAGGCATAATATCCCAACAGCGCAAAGTTCAGTCTTAGAGGCAGTCTCTTTCCAGCTAGCGGAGCAGAGTGCCGATGTTGCGCAGGGCGCGGCTGAAGGCCCACAGGAACAGAAGCGGTAGGAGGACCGTCTGGAGCAGGAAGACGGCGGCCAGGCGGAGAAACTGTTCGCTGGCGTTGGCCAGCTTGTCCCGGTAGAGGTTCATGCGTTCGCGCACGTTGAGGGCGTCGGCCGTTCGCGAATCTCGGGGTCAGGTCTTTCGCTAGCAAATCGCAACTAGGTAGGAAGTTACGTTGCAAGACCTCACCCTCCAATGGTGTGACCCTCCGATGCTGCGTCTTTCAATAGCGCATTGCATTGCAAGACTTGACCCCCAAGCTCGTTCACTCGTGCTACTGATTCCCCTCGGGGCGCAAGATACATGACACAAGCTGAATGTTGTCTGGTGCCTACCACTCGGTGAGTCGTACCAGCTTGCCCTCTCGTCTGTATATGTCTCTGTAGTCCCACTGGATGTTTCTCGCTTTGGAGAGCCATCGTGCGAGGTCGCTGCTGTCGATCTGCGCAGCGTCCGTGTAACGGATGGATGCGTCCTTGAATTTTCCTGTTCCAGGCGTAAGCTTCGGTTCTGCAAAGTCTGCGCCGCTCCAGAACATCAGCCTGATGCAAGCCTTGAGTTTGCTGTATCCGACAATTTGATTGCCATTGAGAAACCAGACCGGATGCCCATGCCAGATCCTGCCCTCCGCGTCAGGGAGGTGCTGAACAATCTGGGACATCAGCGCCCGGCAGATTCGTCGATCGTCCGAAGATTGTGCTGAATTGAAAGCTCTGACGGACTCGTACGGCACGGTGGATCAACAGTTCCGCAGCGAGTGGTCCGAACGAACAGCACCGAACGCATGCACCGAAGACGCCAGGATGAGAGCCCAATCAGTAATCAAGGACTGTTTCATAACAGCCGATGTCCAGCTCTACGCCAAGTTCGCGATAGATGCTGTCGGGTCGGGTGTTACGCTCGGCGTAGCTGGCCCCCATCGCACTTCTCGCGGCTTCTAAAGTTTTCTGCGATTTCCATACCGCGACGTTGACGAAACTGAACCGGCCGACGCCCGTGTTCTCTTTGTAGAGCGTGCCATGTAAGAAGCCATCGTGGGCGGAGAGCAGCGATCGATGTCTTTCGAACTCTGCCAGAAATTTGTCGACCACATCAGGCGGAACCCGAAACCTGTTGATCACGGTGACGCAGGTCCCGCCCGGCGTCGGACTAGCCAATACCGTGCCCTCCCACAGGCATCGTCTCGAATCGTTCGCCGAAGCCTGCGATCAGGGGCCTGCCTAGTGCAATGGCTTGTTTGACGGGCTCAAGAGATAACGATGCCTGGTGGCTTTCCTGGCTTTCCCAGACTTCGGTTATCCAGAGTGAGTTGGGGTCTGCAAGATCTTTGGAAAGGACATAGCTCAGACAGCCTGGCATGTCCTTGGTGCCATCGAGCAGTATGCTAATCAATTCGTCACGCTTTCCTTCGATAGCGACCATCTTCCCAATAATTCCATACATCTTGTCCAACCCTCCTTCCTGACGACAACCGGTGAGTGCTGCGACTGCGCTCAGAGTAGCGCTTAACGTGAAGTCTCGTCGGTTCATGGCTGCCTCCCCGCGAGAAATGTGTCCAGCTGCGCGTAGCTATGTGCCACGCCATCGCCCATACCCGTGCGGAGAGCTGCGTCGCGCGCGGATCTCGAGGAGTATCGAACGGTACACGTCAGCAGTGTTCCACCGTCCTGTTCAGCGAGCGTGGTGGTAACGACCGTTTCTCCGCCGGTCCAGTCTTCATCAAACAATTCCGTGTGGACGATTCTGTTTGGCGGCGAAAGTTCTTTAAATTCTCCGCCCATGCCCATTTCCTTGCCATCCGGGCGCTGCCACACGTAGCGGAAGCGCCCGCCGACTCTGAGATCGATCTCACAGATGGGCATCGTCATGCCGGGTGGCCCGGTCAACCATTGTTGCACCAGGTCAGGCGTCGTCAGCGCCTTGAAGACGGACGCTACGGATGCCGAGAATCGACGTTTCCATTGCAGCTCAACGGCAGAGAGTCTGGTGATTTCAAGGAATGTTCTTTCCTTCATCACCTGTTCTTCCTCTCGGCCTCGAGCACGTCCAATACACTATCGAGGCGGACATAGTTTGCTTCCAGCACCTCTCGATACTTCTCCAGCCAGCCATCTATTTGTGCGAGCGGACCTGTTTCGAGGTGGCATGGCCTGCTTTGGGCTACGCGACTGCGAGAAATCAGCCCAGCGTTTTCGAGCACCTTAAGGTGCCTGGAGATCGTAGGTTGACTGAGGCTGAACGGCTCCACGAGCTCGTTCACTGTCGCATAGCCATCCGCCAGCCGGGCGATGATCGCTCGTCGCGTAGGGTTTGAGAGTGCTGCAAACGCTGCATCAAGCACGTCGGGCATGACTGATCCGCTCACCACATTAAATAGTCAATATGCAATATAGCTATTTGACTATATAAAGTCGATCGATTGTGTAGATAGAGAGGCCGCTTTTGGCCGAACCCGACGTGTTTCAAACTACCAATTGAGAGCGCCAGTTTCGTCCGCTGTGCGTTCGAAGAACGGGCGTTTGAGGCAAGATCCGATCTGACACCGTCGGCAAGCTCGGATACCAATCAGTACAGGTAACAAACCAAAAAACTCAAGCAGAAAAGGGCCGCTGTCTAAACCCTCCGAAGCGCCTGTTAGCGGAGGAGCGTACCGATGTTGCGCAGGGCGCGGCTGAAGGCCCACAGGAACAGGAGCGGGAGCAGGACCGTCTGGAGCAGGAAGACGGCGGCCAGGCGGAGGAACTGTTCGCTGGCGTTGGCCAGCTTGTCCCGGTAGAGGTTCATGCGCTCGCGCACGTTGAGCGCGTCTGCCGTTTCGCCAAACCAGTCGCCCAGCGACTCCAGCAGGCCCCGATCGGCGGCCGGCGGGTTGTCCTGCTCACTCAGCTCCTCAAGCTCGTCTTTGGTCTGTTCGATCTGCTGCGTGGCCGTTTCGTACTCGTCTGCCATAAATACCTGGTAGATGCCGTGGTTCAGCAGAACCATCGCCGGCATGGCAAAGCGCAGAAACACCGCGAGGAGGAAAAAGCGCAGGGCGAAGCGGCGCCAGCGTAAGCCGCGGCCCGTCAGGCTGATCCACGCCAGGGCCCCCAGGGTGAGGATTACCGAAACGCCCCACCACGCGCTGATGTCCATCAGGAATTTCTGGGCGCCGAGGGAGGTGCTGCTGGCGAGCATCACCCAGGAGAAGCGTTCGATGAGATCGTTCACCGGATCGATCAGCTCGCCCGGCGCCAGCGTCACGCCCACCCCGGCCGGCTGGAGCGACAGCTCCGTGCCCTGGATAACGGAGATCACGCCGTTGAGGGCCCGAGCCAGGCCGAAGGTGACCAGCGCCCGGGCGAAGGCCTGCTCGTAGTGCCCTTCCGCCTGGCGGTCGAGGAACGGCAGCCAGCTAAGTGCCACCAGCACCACGCCGAGGACGACGGCCCAGGTTCTAAAGCGCGGATTCCGGGCTTCGGTTCGGGTCGACTCCGGCGGCACGTGTTCTGTCATCGTTCCGGGAACTTGTCGAGCGGGCGCTCCCAGATCGGGGCGTTGATGATGCCGTCGATCACCTGCTCCGGTTCGCCTACCACGTTCCACATATCGCCGTGGAGGCGCGTCATGAAGCCTTCGTCCATAGCCTGGGTCAGCAGCGCGAGCAGCGGCGCAAAGTAGTTGCGCGTGTTCACCAGCACAATCGGCCCGCCGTAAAGGCCCAGCTGTTTGAAGGTGATGGCTTCGAACAGTTCCTCGTAGGTGCCGCAGCCGCCCGGCAGCGCCACCACGGCGTCGGCTTCCATCAGCATGCGGTTTTTTCGCTGGTGCATGGTGTCGACAAGTTCCAGCTCCGTCAGTCCGCTGTGGCCCCACTCCAGTTTATGCATAAAGCGGGGCAGGATGCCGAGTACCCGGCCGCCGGCCGCCAGGGCGCCGTCGGCCAGGTGGCCCATGGATCCCAGGCTGCCACCGCCGTAGATGATCTCGATGCCCGCCTCCGCCAGGCATTGGCCCAGCTTGCTGGCGGCGGTGTGGAACTCAAGATTGATGTTCGGGCTGGAGGCGCAGTACACGCAGACGCGGCGTGCTTCGGTGGTCATGATTCAACTCCCGGATTGAGGCGGGCCACCCCGTCTCCCAGGTCCCGCGCGCTAGCGGGACGGTGGTGCGGGTTGACGTTCAGCGCCTGCAGCACCAGTGAAGCGAGTTGCCGGCGGCGGCGCCAGCCACGGACGGTTCGCAGCGGTGCTCCCCGGGCTGCCGCGGTCAGCGGTGAGACGCATTCGCGGCGCCGCGTCATCGCCCGAAGCCGCCGGCGCGCGGTCAGGCCGGCCAGCGGATTGGCGCCGGCGAGCAGTTCGTAAAGCAAAAGACCCAGCAGGTAAATGTCGGTGCCGGGCGTCACCGGATCGCCCAGCAGCTGCTCCGGGCTTGAGTACTCCGGCGTGAGGAGCCGATCCTCGGGCCGGGTGTCGATGGCCAGGCCTGGGAACGCCGGGCGCAGCATTTTGGCAATGCCAAAGTCCAGCAGCTTGACCTCACCCTGGGGGGATACCAGCACGTTGGCGGGTTTGATGTCCCGGTGAATCACGCCCCGATCATGGGCGCAGGCGACGGCCTGGCAGAGCGATTGAAACCGCTCAAGGAGAACCGGTATCGGTACGTGCCCGGCCCGCTCGGTTATGGGGCGACCGTCCACCCATTCCATCACCAGATAGGGGCGGCCGTCGGCCAGCGATCCCGCGGCGAGCAGGCGGGCGATATTCGGGTGGCGCAGCTGCGCAAGCGTCGCCTTTTCCACCGCAAAGCGGACCGCATCCATGCCGGGTTTCAGCACCTTGATGGCAACCGGATCCGCGCCGGCGGCGGCGAGATAAACCGCGCCCATGCCCCCTTCGCCGATCTGCTTGGCAATCCGGTAGCCCGGTACCTGCGGTGTCCGCACCGGGCCAACCGCCGCGTCATCCGCCGCCAGCAAATGCCGCACGCAGCGGCCCAGCGCTGGGCGCTGCTGCTGTAGCCGCGATACCCGGCGGCGAATGCGCTCCGGGTCGAGCTGGCAAAGCTGATCAAACACCACCTGGGCTTCGGCCCAGCGGGCGGTGCTGCCGACGGCGTCGACGGGCATGAACGCGCGGGTTCCGGTCATGAAGTGAGCCGCATCAAACCTTCCTGGGCCGTCGACGCCACCAGCTCGCCTTGCCGGTTGTAGATCTGGCCCCGGGCAAATCCGCGCGTGTCGATGCTGATCGGGCTGTCCACGCTGTACAGCAGCCATTGGTCCAGCTGCGCCGGCCGGTGAAACCACATAGCGTGGTCGATGCTCGCCATCTGCAGGTTCTCAGAGAACATCGTTTTGCCGTGGGGCAGCAGCGCGGTAGTCAGCAGGCCATAGTCAGACACGTAGGCCAGCATGGACCGATGCAGCGCCGGCTCCTCCGGCAGGCGGCCGGCGGTACGAAACCACAGCTGGCGGCGCGGCTCGCTCACGCGGGTGCCGTAATGCTGCGGCTGCACCCAGCGAAAATCGAAAGGCCGCTGCTCGAACATGAAGCGGCGCACCTTTTCCGGCAGGTGCTGCAGGTCCATGGAGGAATCCGGCGACTCGGTTTCCAGCGTGTCCGGGTCCGGCACGTCGGGCATGGGGGCCTGATGTTCGAGGCCGCTCTGCTCTACCTGAAACGAGGCTGCGAGGTTGAATATGGGGCGCCCATGTTGGATGGCGACAACCCGGCGGTTGGAAACGCTGCGGCCGTCCCGCTGCCGGTCCACCTCGTAAATGATCGGGGCGTTCATATCGCCCCGGCGCAGGAAATAGCTGTGCAGGGAATGTACACAACGTTCCTCTTCCACCGTGTAGCTGGCCGCCGACAGCGCCTGCCCGAGCACCTGCCCACCGAATACCTGCTTGCTGCCAATATCCCGACTCTCCCCGCGGAACAGGTTGACCTCCAGCTGCTCCAGCCGCAGCAGCCCGATCAGGTCGTCAAGCACCGGGTGCCGGTCCCGGGTCAACGGCGGGTCTCCGTATCGGGCACCGGCGTGGCGGTGATCTCCCGGGCGTAAAACAGCGCGTTGAAGTAGAGCCGGTTGCCGCCGTACCAAAAGCCGCGGAAGTTGGGGTTGTCCGCCAGGCGGATCACCACACCCTCGCCGATGCGATTGGCAATCACCGCAGCGCTGCCCCCCAGCTGCTCGCGCCGGGCGTCACCGATGAAGCCGGTAATCAGGGGGTCTTCGGCGTAGCGCAGGGGCGTGGCGTAGGGGTTTTTGTCGACCGCCAGCACTGTGGTGCCGCGCCGCAGCAGCGGCAGCTCGGGGCGTTTCAGGCCAAAGGCCAGCGGATGACTCAGGTCCACGTCGGTATTCACCACCACGCCGCCCAGCACCGTGTCGGCAAAGTCCCGATCAAAGTCGCCGTAGGCCCGGGTCGGCGTTGCGGTTTTCTCTTCCTTTTCGGCCCGGTCGCTTTTTTCCGGTGCCTCCGGCAGGTTCAGGCCATGCTCCGCCACCCAGACCGCTGCCTGCTGGCTGGCGACGAGCACGCCGCCCGAGGCGATCCAAGGACGCAGCCGTTCCACAAACTCGGCCGGCAGGTTTTCATATTCACCGCCCACCATCAGAAAGTGCGTGTAGCGATTGAGCGGGAGGGACATCAGCTGGTGTGGCTCCACCATCACCGGCGGCAGCCCCACCCGCGTATCCAGCAGATGCCAGGCATCGCCGGCGGACTGTGGGTCTACGCCGCGGCCCACCAGCAGCAGCGGCTTGACCGGGCGCAGCGGCGCGATGCTGGGTGATCCCAAATCCGGGCCGGAGGGGGTTAGACCGCTGGTCAGCGGAATCATGGTTACCCCGGGTGCCAGCGCCTCTCGCGCTTTGCCGCCGTCTTTGCCCTCAATCACCAGCGTGCCCGCGGCGAAGTCTTCGACCCCATCGGGTGTTGGGGCGCTGAAAGCGCGCAGCGCGCCGGTCACCGGAATCTCCGCGGCGTGCAGCCGGGCCAGCGTGGCGGCGGCGCCGTAGTCGCCCCAGCGAATGGCAAACGCTACCGCGTCGGTGGCCGGCACGTCGTCAGCCGCCCCAGTCGGGGACCAGGCCTCGCCGCGAAGATTGCCCGTCCGCCGCAGCGCGGCGTAGGGCAGGTTGAACGCCGAGGGCAGGTGCCAGGAAGACACGTCGTAGAAGGCGTTGTCGTCAAATTCGGTGCGAATCTCAAACAGGCTCTTGAGCAGGCGGTACTGGTTCTGCGCTGCCGGTACGATCCAGGCCGAACCGGGCGCGAAGCGCACGCCGTCAACGGTGACCGACTCCGCCAGTTCGTACACCTCGATCTGATGCTGGGTCAGGTTGTTCAGCAGCACCTGCGCCCGGTAGGGGTCCCCGTCATCACCAAACACGTAGGCCTTGATCGCATCGTCCGCCGCCAGTTCCCGCGTGGCCGCGGCAAAGTCCCGGCGATAATCCTTAAGGTCCTGCGCCATGTCGGTGGCGCCGTTCAGCGTAGAGAATGACGTGACCAGCTGGTTTCGGACGGCGGTGCGCAGGCTTAAGGGACCGCGCCGCGTGGCCATGAGGTGGCCCCGGGGACTCGCCTGCTCGAACAGGATGCCGATGGAACCCTGGGCGTCGGGATAGGTGGATCCTTTGCCGTAGTAGAAATCGTCAAATCGCTCCTCGGTGAAGTAGGCCTGGCCCACCTCATCCAGTCCCCGGGCGTGCCACTGGGCAAGCCGGGCCGTTAGGGAGACGTTGGCTTCCGGAGTCAGCGGGTGGCGCCGGTTGGGAACGCCCGGCTGAAAGAAGTAGCTCTGGTCGCTGCCCATCTCGTGGAAGTCGGTAATCACGTGGGGTTTCCAGCGCTGCTGAAAAGCCACCCGGGCTCGCGACTCCGGATGCACCAGCGGCACCCAGTCGCGGTTGAGGTCAAACCAGTAGTGGTTGAAGCGCCCGCCGGGCCAGACCTCCTGATGTTCCCGGTTGATTCTCGCTGCCACCGGCGCGGAGGTGCTGCGATGGGAGTTGACCCAGCGGCTGAAGCGTCCGAGCCCATCGGGATTAAGCGACGGGTCAATCAGCACGATCGTGTCCTCCAGCAGCGCCTTCAGCTTGGGGTCTTCGCTTGCCGCCAGAAAATAGGCGAATGCCACTGCGGCGTTGCTGCCGCTGGCCTCGTTGCCGTGAATGCTGTAGCCAAACCACAGCACCAGCGGTGCGTCGGCCTCGCCGGCCAGGTGCCGGGCCCGCAGCTCCTCCAGCCGCGAAATGTTCTCGGGGCTGGAGATAAACAGCGTGATCTGAGCCTGCCGTTCGTGGCTTCGCCCGATCTCCTCCACCCGTACCCGCGGTGACGTGTCTGCCAGGGCCTGAGCGGCGGCAAGTAGCTGGTCCGGTCTAACGTGCCACTCGCCGATCGCGTGGCCAAGCACCGCCGCCGGTTCTGGCACCGCGGTGTTATAGGGGTGATCGTCGGGCAGCAGGCCATCGGCCGCGCCCAGAGCGCAGCTCAGACCCAGGGCGGTCAGCAGCATCATAAGTTTGTTTCCAGAGTTGACCTCAGCATTGTCGGAAGTGGCTGACGGAAACACAAGCACGGCCCGTGCCAGGACCGGCCCACGACCGAACCATCGGCACGGGTACCGGATCAGCCCTTCAGTAACAATGCCAATTCGCCGACGTCATCATTGGGGCCCTGGCCTGAGCTGTCTTCCGCAGCGCGCCAGGTGTAAGCAAAAGGAGAACAATAAGCGGCGGGCCGTGTGCAAACGTAAGGAGGGGCAGCGGCGTCAAACACTCATGGGGATTCTGACAGGCATACAGCAGCTGGGCGTCGCGGTGCGCGGCCGTTTGAGTTGGCTTCGAATGACCGCAGTCCTGCTCCTCGTTGGGCACCTGCCTGATGTGGCGCGAGGAGAGACCCAGCCGCTGACGGTCCCCGTGGTAGATGCCGACTTTAAGGTCGACGGGGCGCTTGAGGAGCCCGCCTGGTCCCAGGCCCGACAGGTGGAGCTCACGGTGGAGACCCGGCCCGGGGAGAACATCGCCGCGCCGGTGCAGACCACGGTCTACCTCGTGGATACCGGGGCTTCGCTGATGGTGGCCTTCCACGCCCGGGACCCGGATCCCGGCGCAATCCGGGCGTTCTTTCGCGACCGGGATGCCGCCTTTCAGGACGACATGGTCGGCGTGGTGCTGGACACCTTCAACGACGAACGCCGGGCGCTGGAGTTTTTTGCCAACGCCTACGGGGCCCAGATGGACCTCATTATGGACGACGTCAACGGCAACGAAGACGAGTCCTGGGATGCCATCTGGGACGCGGCGGGGCAGATCACCGCCGACGGCTACGTCGTGGAGATGGATATTCCCTACACCGCGCTGCAGCTGCCGCCGGACACCGGCAAGGCCCGCACCTGGGGGATCGATCTACTCCGCTTTTATCCGCGGGATTTTCGCTACCGGCTGTCCAACAACGCCCAGGATCGCAGCGTCAACTGCTACCTGTGTCAGCTCGAGAAGTTTGAGGGTTTTGCCACCGCCAAGGCCGGCAACGATCTGGAGATCACGCCCACGCTCACGGTCACCCGGACGGACCTGCGCGACGACGTAACCGACCCGTCGCTGGTCAGCGGCGAAGTGGACCTGGAGCCGGGGCTGGATGTGAGCTGGGGCATCACCCCGAACATCACCCTCAACGCCACGCTCAACCCGGACTTTTCCCAGGTGGAAGCGGACGTGGCGCAGCTGGACGTAAACACCACCTTCGCCTTGTTTTTCCCGGAGCGGCGGCCGTTTTTCCTCGAAGGTGCAGACTTTTTTGAAACGCCGATCAACGCTGTGTACACCCGCAGCGTTGTGGATCCGGATTTTGGAGTGCGGGTCACCGGCAAGAGCGGGAGCAATGCCTACGGGTTCTTTCTCGCTGAGGATACGGTCACGAACTTTCTCGTACCGGGCAGTCTGGGTTCCAGCCTGGCGGCGCTGGACCAGAGCAGCACCAACGCGGTAATGCGTTACCGGCGGGACATCCTGAGTAACTCTTCGGTCGGCGTGCTGCTGACGGCCCGCCAGGGGGATGACTATCACAACCACGTCGGCGGCGTTGATGGCCTGCTGCGGCTGACCGAAACGGACACGATCAGCTTTCAGTATCTGGTTGCCGACAGCGAAAACCCGGCGCAGGTGGTGGAAGATTTCGACCTCGAGCCCGAGTCCCGGGGCTCGGGTCTGCGCCTGGGCTATGACCGGGATGAGCGGAATGTGTTTGGGTTTGTGCGCTACGAAAACTACGACGATGATTTTCGCGCTGACCTCGGGTTTTTTAACCGAAACGACTTTGACCGCACCGTGGTTGGCGGCGGCTATCGCTGGTGGGGTGAGGAGGACGACTGGTTTGGGCAGCTCCGCCTGTCCGGTGACTGGGACATTACCCACGACGCATCCGGACGACTGCTGGAAAAGGAGCTGGAGGGCTACTTCGTGATGGAGGGGCCACTTCAATCGTTTGTCCGCGCTGGCGGCGGGCAGCGGGACCGGTTTTTTGACGGCGTGCTGTTCAACGAGAACTTCTGGAGCGTCTACGGGGAGTTTCAGCCCTGGTCCGGAGTGTCCCTGGAGCTGTTTACCCGGTTTGGTGATCAGGTGGATTTTGCCAACACAGAACTGGGCGAGGTCACCCAGCTCAATCCGGAAATTGAGCTGAACCTGGGCAAACACCTGTCCATGGAGCTGGATCACACCTACCAGAAGCTGGAGCGCGATGCCGGCGAGATTTTTACCGCCAACCAGACGGACCTGCGCTTTGCCTATCAGTTTGACCTGCGCCAGCGACTCCGCCTGACCATCCAGTACACCGACGTGGAGCGCAATCAGGCGCTGTACGACGACGAGGTGGACGCCCGCACTCGCCGCCTTGGGACCCAGCTGATCTACAGCTATAAGGTGAACCCCCGCACGGTTCTGTTTGCCGGCTATTCCGACAGCGGTCTGGAAAACGACGAAGTGGACTCGATCATCACCACCAGCCGCACCCTGTTCGTCAAAATCGGCTACGCCTGGGAGCCCACGCTCTAGGTTCCGTAAGGAGTTGCTGCCCACTCCGGGTCAGACCCGGATCGCCTTCCAACTCGTTCACTTGTCCCCATCCGGGGAAAAAACGCTGCCGACAATCTGAGACAAATTGCACGGCGCGGCCGTCCTCCGGTAAGTAGGGTAGGGCCATGATCTTGCATAAACACTTTTTCCCGTTCCTTCTGCTGCTGGTCGGCGCTGGCGCCCACGCCGGTGGCATTGCCGTAACCACCCCGGCCGAACTCACCGCGGCGGTACAAAACGCCCAGCCCGGCGATGTGATCACCCTGGCTCCGGGCACCTACAACGTGGTTGCCACGCGGATCAGCGTGAACACGCCGGGCACGGCGGTGGCGCCGATCACCGTCCGCGCCGAGGCGCTCGGCGACGCGCAGATCAAATGGAACAGCGCCGGCACTTTTGTCGAAGGTTTCCTGATCAGCGCGCCCTACTGGCGGTTCGAAAATCTCGATATCGAAGGCATCTGCGCCAACGACACGAACTGCGAACATGCTTTCCACATTGTCGGCGGCGCCGAGTTTACCCAGATCGTGAACAACCGCCTGTATGGCTTCAACGCCATGCTCAAAGGCAATCAGCTCAGCGGAGAGTTTCCGGACGACGTGGACGTAATCGGCAATGAGCTGTTTAATCCAGCGCCGCGCCAGACCGGTAATCCGGTGACGCCGATCGATATCGTTGGTGGCCGTCGCTGGCTGGTACAAAGCAACTTCATCTACGACTTTGCCAAAGCCGGCGGCAACCAGATCAGCTATGCCGCCTTTCTCAAAGGCAACTCTAAAGACGGCATCATGGAGCGTAACCTGGTGATGTGCGAACGCTTCCACACCGGCCAGATCCGTCTTGGCCTTTCTTTCGGGGGCGGGGGCTCGGGGCCTCCCGGCATCTGTGAAGAAAACACCTGCACGCCGGAACATGAAGGCGGCATCATGCGCAACAACCTCATCGTCAATTGCCCGGCGGACGTGGGCATCTATCTCAACGAAGCGGCGAGCAGCCAGG
>JBCCVP010000120.1:0-16048 GCA_039195135.1 Pseudomonadota bacterium
CCTGACCCCTTTTTCTCTTTTTCTCTCAGGTCTTTTCTGCTGGTCGCAACAGCCAGCGGGCAAGAGCCGGAAGGAGGACCACCGCGCTCACCATGTTGAGGAAGAACATGAAAGCGAGCAGCTTGCCCATGTCGGCCTGAAACTGCAGCGCCGAGAAGATCCAGGTTCCCACGCCGATGGCCAGCGTAAAGGCCGTGAAGATCACCGGCTTACCGGTCTGCTTCAGCGCGTGGAAATAGGAGTAGCTCAGCGAATGGCCGGCTTTCAGCCCTTCCGCCAGACGGCTGTAGAGGTAGATACCGTAGTCGACGCCGATGCCCACACCCAGCGCAACCACCGGCAGCGTGTTGGTTTTCAGCCCGATGCCCAGGGCCGCCATGAGCGCGTACGCGAGCACCGAGACCAGGGCCAGCGGCAGCACGATGCAGATGGTGCCGCGCAGGGATCGGAAGGTGATGGCGCACAGCACCACAATCGCCAGGTACACCAGCACCAGCATGGGGAACTGGGCCGACGCTACCACTTCGTTAGTGGCCGCCGCCACGCCAACGTTGCCGGTCCCCAGGCGGAAATTCACTTCACCAGGCTGCAGCTCCGCTTTGGGTTTCGGCTCGTACACCAGCAGCGTCTGACCGGGGCTGCCAATGCCTGCTGGTACCTCGACCTCCGTGCCGACATCGTAGTTTCGGCGATAGGTTTTCACCGCGTCCACCACCCGGGTGATGGTGGTGGCCTTGTGGTCTTCGGTGAACACGATAACGGGCATGGCGTCACAGTTGGCGTTCAGCAGCCCTGAGTCGGTTTCAATCGACTGCAGGTTCTGTCGCATGACGAAGTTGTCCCGCGGCAGCACGCGCCAGCGCATGTTGCCTTCGTTCCAGCCAGCGTTGATGATTTTGGCCACCCACGGCAGCGTGATCACCTGCTGCACGCCGGGCACGTTGTACATGTGCCAGGCGAAGCGATCGATGTTTTCCATCGCCAGGTAGTCTTCGGTACAGGCCTGGCCGGTGGCTTCAGCGATGATGGAAACCGAGTCGACACCCAGGGAGAAGCGGGAGGAGATCACGTCCGCGTCCAGGTTGTAGCGGGAGTCCGGACGCAGCTCCGGCACGCCGGCCTGGGAGTCGCCAATCTGCATGTCCTGGCCCTTGATGTAGCCAAAGACGAACAGGCCCGCAGCCACCAGCAGCGCGGTGGCCGCCACCGGGCGATTGGTCAGGCTGCACAGGCTGGACCAGATCTTGTCCAGCCGCGCGGTGCGGCGGTCCTGTTGAGCGCGCCAGCCCGGCACGTCCTTGATTCGCACCATCGACAGCAGGATCGGCAGCAGCACCAGGTTGGTGAAAATAATCAGCGCCACGCCGATGGAGGCGGTGGTGGCCAGCTCCCGGATGATGCGGATTTCGATAAACAGAATGGTCAGGAAGCCGATGGTGTCGGACAGCAGCGCGATGGCGCCGGGCGCCAGCAGGCTGCGGAACGTGCGGCGGGCCGCCGTCTGCGAGTCAACGCCCTCCGCTTTGGCCTCAGGCACCGGCTCAAAGGCGCCGTACATCACCTCGCTGCTCCAGGCACTGATCATCTGCACGCCGTGGCTGACGCCAATGGCAAAGATCAGGAACGGCGTCAGGATGTTCATCGGGTCGATGCCGAAACCGAGCAAGCGCAGCGCGCCGAGCTGCCAGATCACGGCCACCACCGAGCACAGCAGCGGCAGCAGCGTCAGCTTCAGCGAGCCCGAATACAGAAACAGCAGGATGCCAGTGATCACAATGGCGATGCCAAAGAACCAGATCACCGAACGGGCGCCTTCGGCGATATCGCCGACAATCTTGGCAAAGCCGATGATGTGGACGCTCAGGCCCTCGCCGGCGAAATCTTCGCGGATTTTCTCGAGGTCCGCAGCAACCCGCTGATAGTCCAACTTCTCACCGGTGACCGGATCTTCCTCGAGTAGGTCCGCCCAGACCATGGCGCCGCCAAAATCTTCCGCCACCAGCCGGCCCACCACGCCGGACTTGACGATGTTGGCCCGCACCCGCTCGAACATCTCCGGGCTTGGGGCAAAGTCGGAGGGGATCACATTGCCGCCGGCAAAGCCGTCTTCTACCACCTCAACGAAGCGCACGTTAGGGGTGAAGATGGAGCGGACGCTGGCTCGGTTCACGCCAGGAACAAAGAAGACCGCGTCGGTCACGCTCTCCAGCGTTTCGAAATAGGCCGGCGTAAACATGTTGCCGTCGTCGGCCATAACCGCAACGAGCAGACGGTTGGCGCCGCCGTATTCGGACTCATAGTCCAGAAACGTCTGCATGTATTCATGCTGCAGCGGCAGCTGTTTTTTAAAGCCCGCGTCTACCCGCAGCTGGGAGGCATAAAACAGCATGACGGCGGTGATGGCCGCAAACAGCAGCAGAATCGGGATGCGGGCGCCAAAAATGGCCCGCTCGAGCATGCCGGCGAAGCCTCCGGTTGCGGCCGCGCTTTGGTCCGAACTCAAGGCAATTCCTCCAGCCGCTGCAGCGTGACGCCGCCTTCTCCCACCAGCACGAGCGTATCGCCGCGCACCACAGCGGCGGCAAAGTCGTCGCCGTTTTCATGCAGCTGCGAGCTGAGCCGCTCCCCGTCGACCACCAGCAGCTCGCCGTTGACGCCCACCAGCACAACCCGGCCGTCCGCAAGGCGCGCTCCGCCGTTGAGCGAATTCAGGGAACTGTTGTTCAGCTGGGTCCAGCTATCGCCAAGATCGTCGGAAACAAACAGGTTGCCGCGCAGGCCAAAGGTCAGCACCCCACTTTCAGACAGCGGCAGTGCGCCGAACATTGAACCGCCATAGGGCAGCTGCAGCGCCTCCCAGGTTGCGCCCTGGTCCCGGCTCCGAAAGCCGTTGCCCCGCTCCGCTGCCAGGTACAGATCGCCGCCGGGCATCTGCACCAGGTTATTCAGGTGGTAGTCGATGAAGTCGTCAAAGCCGGCGTCGTAGTCAAATGCGTAGGGGTCATCCTCCGCCGCTTCGTCGGCGTCGTCCGCCTTGTCATCCGCCGCTTCGTCGTCGGTGTCGCTGGCGAGCGTCAGCTCGTCCGGCTCCCAGGTTGCACCGCCGTCCGTGCTCCGCAGAAAAATGGCGTAGGCGCCGACGGCAAAGCCGTTGCTGTCGCTGATGAAGGTGATATCAAGGAGCGGGCTGTTAGCCTCCGGATCAAAAACGTCTGGGCTTGCGTACTGCTGTTCCCAGCTTACGCCCCCGTCCCGGGAGTGCAGGATCACCTGATCATGGCCGGCGGTCCACAGCAGGTTTCCGCGGCATTCCAGGGCCGTGAGTGTAGAGCGGGTCGGCACGTCGGCCACCTGCTCCCACGCGGCGCCGTCGGAGGACCGCAAGATATGACCCCGTTCCCCAACCGCCACCAACCCGCTGCCGGTGTCGCAGATATCCAGCAGCAGCGATTCGCTGGCCCGGGTCATGCCCTCGGCGGCAGCCTGGCTGGAGTTAAACGGTGCGGAGGCAGACTCCGGTTCCGCTTCCTGAGCGGTGGCGGTGGCGACGGCCAGCAGAAGAAGGGGGGCCAGCCGGCGGTTGGCCCCCGCGCATTGAGTCCCTGGCATCGGGTCGATCAGCGACGTCCCCGGGTACGCAGCGCCTGCGGCGTGTAGTCGCCGGGGTTACCGGGCGTATCAAACACGTTCACTTCGTCGTTGTTATCAAGACCCAGCGCCACGTAGCGGCCGGACTGCAGGTCATAGTGCGTTTCCACCGTGCTCCAGTAGGTCGGCACTTCGTAGTAGTTCACGCCGTGGGCTTCAGAAATGCGCCACAGTTTGCCCTGCTTGTCGTAGTGGTCGATGAGCACAATCTGGTAGCTGTCCTCGTCCATGTAGAACGTGCGGCGGCTGTTGATGTGCCGCTGACCACTTTTCAGCACGGCGTCCACAACCCAGACCCGGTGCAGCTCGTAGCGCATCAGATCCTGATTGAGGTGGCCCGGCCGGACAAAGTCATCGTAGCTCAGACCCGCCTGGTGCGCCTTATAGGAGTTGTAAGGCACGTAGATCTCGCGCTTGCCCTTCACTTCCCAGTCAAAGCGGTCCATGGCGCCGTTAAACATGTCGGTCATGTCGTTGGTGCGCAGGCCGTCGGAGGCCGTGCCGGGGTTATCGTAGGCCACGTTTGGCGCCCGCCGGACCCGCCGCTGTCCCGGGTTGTAGATCCAGGCCTGCCGCGGCAGTTCGAGCTGATTGAGCGTTTCGTGCACCAACAGCACGTTGCCGGCCAGCCGCGCCGGTGATTCCACCACCTGGTAGAAATACAGGAGGATGTTATTGACGTCCGCCAGCGTGTTGCCCTGAACGTAGTAGAGGCCTAGCAGCTCTTCGCGCAGCTTCACCGCGGTGTAGCTGCCCTTGGCGGTAGGCGCCACCTGGTTGTTGTAACGATATCCGCCGGTGCCCTTGTACTTGAGCTTGTGATTCCACATCAGCTCATAGGCGCTTTCCGGAAACGGAAAGGGGAAACCTTCGGCCACGTTCAGCACGCCTTCGCCGGAGGCGGTGATCTGACCGGTGGCGCCGTTTTTCTTGGTCATCTCATAGGTGCGCTCAGGAAAGCTGGCACTGCGGCGCGTCTGATACACGTCCATCTTGTACGTGTCGTACTGCTTGAGAATGGCCACCTGGCCAACCGTCAGCTTGTCTTCGTAGTCAGCGACGTTCTGGCCGGTGATGGTGAACTGCACCGTGTCATCGGGGAACGGATCGACATGGTGGGTGCCCGGAACGTAACCCGCCGGCGGCTCGGTGATTCCGCCTTCCCAGGCCGGAATGGTGCCATCGGCGTTGCCGGCCCGCTCCGATCCCATGGGAGTTAAGTCTTCGTCGAGGCGCGACACCTGGTCGGGCTTGGGGCCCGCCAAAGCAGCCCCCGCCACGGCAAGGGCCAGGATGGAAACGGTCAATCGGTAGTTCATGCGTGAATCCTGTAGGAGATTTATGTCAGACCTTGTGCAGTTCGCGCGGTTCTCAGCGATCAGAACGCGTAGCTCAGGGAGACCGAGATGAAGTCGCGGTCCTGCAGCAGATTGAACTGGCCCGCGCCGTAGAAGCGGGTATAGGCAATATCCCCGTTCCAGCGCTCCAGATAGCTGCCGCCCAGGCCCAGGGTTAGTGATTTGCGGTCCTCAATGAACGCGCCGCCGGGTCCCGGGCTGGTGCCGTTCACATCGTGGTTGAAGGCAATGCGGGGAAACAGGTTGTACGGTGAGCCGAAGGCCGAGTTGTAGTCCAGCCGGCCGACGAGCCGGTAGCCCCAGGAGGTTTCCGTCGGGAATCCGTCGGTCAGCGTCACCGGATTGCGCAGATTACCGCCGGTGAGCGCGTCCGGTCCGCCTCCGGTATCGGTGCCGTCCCCCTGGTACCGCAGTACATCCGGGCTGGGCAGATCCGCCACCTTCGTCAGGCCCAGTTCCACCAGAAAGACGGCCTGGTCCGACCCAAACGTGGGGCCGAAGATTTTGGAAATGGCCACCTGCACCTGGGTGAACTCGTGCTCCTCCCAGCCGCGAATCTCCTCGCCGGGACCAAACTGGCCAAGCTGGCTGGTGAAGCGCTCCACCGGCGCGGGGATCGCCGTGTTGAGCGGCGACAGGGCGGCAAACAGCAGCTCCACATCATCGATCTGCAGCGGCTGGTTGTCCCGATAGGAGATCTCGCCGGCGATGGCCCAGGTGTTGACCTCCGTATTCCAGCTGAAGCCGAACATCTCGATGTCTTCCGGATACTCAATGAAGTAACGACCGGAACTCGGGCTGGGCGTCGTCACCGAAATGCCGGAGATGAGCGGCAGCCGGCTATGGTAATTCATGTAGTAGAAGCCAAATTCGGTATTGTTCAGCTCCGGCGAGTAGTAGCGGACCGCGAGGCCGTACTGCCCCGAATTGCTGGGGCTGCGGTCAAAGCGACGGGGAATGGTCAGCCCCGGCGTCTGCTCGTCCACCAGGCCAAAACCCAGCATGACAAACTCAGCCCCTGGCGTGGCAAAGTCGTTGGTGCTGAAGAAGCTGCCCGCGGGGTCCGGATCGGTCTGCTCAAACTCAAACTGATAAATCGCCTCCACGGACAGATTTTCCGTGAGGCTGAAGGAACCCCAGATCGAGTCCACCGGCAGGAAAGCTTCTTTCAGCTCGGCACCAGCCACCCGAAGTTTGGAAACATCCACGGGGTTGACGATGTTGATGCCGCCCTGGATAAACACGCTCTCGCCCCAGGACACCACCTGCCGTCCCAGTCGAATTGTGCCGGGGTTATCGCCGACGTTGAAGTCGTAGAACAAAAACGCGTCCAGCAGCCGCGTGTCCGTGCCGACAAACTCCCGGGCATCGCCAAAACGGCCGGTCAGCGGGGCCAGAAAATCGTCGTTGTTCTCGAAGTCGTAGAACACGGACCCGCGGAAAAAACCGCCGAAGTTGCCGTAGGTGAAACCCAGTTCCGAGGTGATCTTAAAGGCGTGGGAAACCAGGTCGCCGTCGTCAAAATTCAGGTTGCCGTCGTCGCTGTTGACCGAGAATCGACCCGGCGCCGCAACCTGTTCGTCCAGGGGCTGCAGCGCAATCAGAGGATTCAAGTTGGCTTTACCCACGCAATCCCGGCAGCGGTCTTCCAGCCGCCAGGAGGCGCCGTAGGAAAGGGTCGTATCCCAGGTGCCCCGCAGCTTACCCTTGCTGAATTCTATCGCCTGGGCTTCCGGCAGGGCGCCGGCTGCTACCGCCAGACAGGCAATCGAAGGAATGATCAGTCGCTTATTCATCATGGTCTTCCTTTAGTTGCCGGCCAGTACTTCGGGCACCACCACCTGCACGGCGGCCCCATTTGACGCCGCCATGCTGACGGCCTCTGTTTGCATCTCCAGGGTGACCTCTGGCGACGAAGAGGGATCAATCAGCGACCCGTGAGATCCCAGGATAAACCGAGTAACGCCGCGGATGCCGTTGGGATCCTGGGTGGTCTGGGTAATGGGGTTCAGGCCCATCACCGCAATCAAAGGCTCGGTACCCGACAGGGGGAATCCGGGCACGGTATTGGGAATCACCTGATCCGGCAGGCTGGCTGCGCTGCCTACCACTTCCTGCACCAATACCGGCTGCACCGCCGCCGCCAGCGCTGCCCAGTTGATGGGGTCGGACGAATCGGTCACGGTCTGGGCAGCGAGCACAAACTGATCAAACTCCGGCGTGCCCGGCACAACGCCTGACGCCGCCAGGCCGGCGAGAATCACGTCACCAAAGGTTTCTGAACCCAGCAGCAGCCCGGTGAGACCGCCCCCAGGCACCGACAGCACGCCGGTCTGCACGGCGCTGTCGAAGCGCGAACCCTCGACGGCCAGGAACGGGATGCCCTGGATTGAGCCAAGCGACTGACCGAGGAAGCGCACCTGGGATGCGTCCAGGTCGGGCTGCCCGTCGCGGTCGAGGTCCATCGTGCCGATGGAGACCGCCAGCACGCTGAGGTCGGCCTGCGCCTGCCGGTTGTTGTCGCGGGTGGTCAGCAGGCTGGTCAGGTTGATGAAGGACGCGCCGGAACTGTCGATCTGGCCGTCGGGCCCCGGGGCGCCGGTGGCGTTGTCCAGGAAATCCACGTCGAAGGTGCGCTCATCCGAGAACGATCCAAACGGCGTATTCTCGACGTAGAGTTGATCAAAGATGCTGCCGTCCGGCACCACGCCGTGCAGCGGTTGATCAATCGACAGCACCGCAAACCCGGCTTGCGACAGCCCGTCGGCCACTGCCAGTGCGTCGGCGCGGTTGCGGGTGATGCCGTGCTGGTAAATCACGACAGGCCAACCGCTGGCCGGCCGTGTCTGGCCGCTCCCGGCGTTCGGCAAGGTGGCCAGCACCGGGATGGTCTGAACGGACTTGACTACCGGAATGGGATTCAGGAAGGTCACGTTGGTGGACGTGGGGTCCAGGCCCAGGGCGTCAAACGGCGGGACGTAGGCTCCCGGCTCCGCTTCCCAGTTCGTGGTCAGCGGCGCGGTCGGATCGCTGGCGCTGGGAGCATCCAGATAGTAAGGCACGTCGAGCACGCCGACATAGATATCAGCGATGCCCGGCAGCCCCAGAACGGAGGTGTTCAGGCCGCTGAAACCAAACAGGGAAGGCTGAGCGCTGATGGTGCTGCGCACCGCGCTCAGCACCGGCGTGATGGACTGGGTGGTCGCCACCCAGCTCACGACGACGTCCTCGCTGGGAATGCCGATGCTGGCCAGCGCTACCTCCTGCGCGTTGGTGAGCTGGCGCAGCGGCTCCAGCGCCTGCGCCGTGGCGTTATCGATCAGCGGGTCGGTGCTCGCGCCGTTGTCATCCAGCAGCGGATCGGTGCGCTGCGCAATAAAGTAGGTCTGATCGGGCGTGGCGTTGTTGCCGACAGCGTCGGTTACCGCGGTGGTGATCACCGCCATATAGGTGGTGATTTCCTTCAGCGGCCGAATTGGCACGATGAGGATCGACTGCCGATCCGGGCTGCCGGCGGCCACGGTGGTCACGTAGTCAACGCCGGGCGTGAGCTCCTCAACGATACCGGTGACAACACCCGCCGGCTGGTTCAGGGACACCTCAAACAGGCGCACGCTCTGGCCCGCAAGCACCGAGCTGACGTCCAGCGTGCCGGTGAAGGCGGCAGCCCACGGCGTCACCGTACCCCAGCCATCCAACGCGTTGAGCGCCAGCAGGGGTCCCGCCGCCGGATTGGTCGGGTCGGCGATGGGGATATTCAGCGTGAGATCGGTGGTGCCGGAGAACAGCAGGTTATTCGGCAGTGGTACATCGCCCCCGGCGGCGTCGAACACCGCGGTGATGACGCCCGTGGTCGGTTGGCCGTTATCGTTGGTAGCTGGGGGCGCGTCCTCTGCACGGGGAGAACTGCTCCCGCCGCCGCACGCTGCCAGCACCACCGGGATTGCAAAAATCAGCAAGGCGTTCCGCATCGCGTGGTCCTTCTGGGAGGGGATTGGTCAGTGCGGCCATCATAGGGATTCCACGCATTTCATTGCAAGCAGATGGCGCCCCCGTGAAGGATGCAATATCACGGACCTACGGTCGCTTCCGGACGTACTGCGGCGTGGGATTTAAAAATAGAGGCCGTAGGCCAAAATAGCGTGGCACAGCAGCGCCGGCAGCGTCAGTTGGGTTCTCAACAGCGGATACCAGGAGGGGGCCGCCGGCGGTTCCGCCACCAGCCCGAACAGCCAAGCGGCCAGGTAGCTGCCGGCGAGGATCACAATGCCCAGCCGGGGCTCCACCACCAGAGACACAAACGCCAGCACCACGGGCACCATCGAAAGGGCCAGTTCCCGGGTCACCGAGCGCGTGGCCACCATACCGGCACCCCAGCGGATACCGCCAAGAAAGGCCAGCACCAGACCGGAATAGACCATAAAGCCCAGCAGCGCAAAGCCGGGAAAGATGGGTCCGCCGGCCACGTAGCTGACGGAAAACAGCAGCAGCGGCAAAGCGCCGAGGTAGCCGATCCAGCGGGCGTTTTCAGGTATCTGAGGCATTGCGACAGCTTATCGCAGGCGGGGGCCGTTTACCCCCGCCGGAAGTTAGCCCGCCGTGACGGGATTCAGCGCGGGCTTTTCAGAGCGGCTCAAACCGAAATTTCTGGCCGCCGATGGACGCCTGATACATCAACCCGCCTTTGGCCTGGGTGTAAACCGCCACGCCGTTGCGAAAGTTGGCGTTGGCCGAAACGCCAGAGCGCAGAGCCACCGCGGAGGCCTGACCGGAAAAGCTGAACTCGCCGGACTTAAACCAGTCGATCGCGTCCTGGGAATTGAAAAAGATCACCTCGCTGTAGGCCTGGCCGCCGAGCTGCAGCCCAACGCTGGCCTGGGTGAGGTCGCAGTAGCCGATCAGGGAGCCGCCCTCGTAGAGCTGACCCCGGCCGTAGGCGCCCCCGACGGCGGCGCCGCCGGCGCCAACGGTGGGAAACACGGCGTAGCCCACCGACGTCTCAAACAATCGCTCAATGCCCGGGTCCACCTGCTGGAAGGTGTAGATGGTTTCCTGGGTCAGATCGTCCAGCTGTCGCGTGCGATAACCCTCCCGGGGGCTCACGGAACAGGCTGCCAGGAAGGTCAGAACAATGCCGGCAGTAAAGACACGAAACATGGGGAAGCTCCAGTTCGATTAACTGGGGGCATATTGTATCCCGCCACAGGCTGTGAAGGGGTTAAGAAGCCGTAAAAACGAGCGCGGCCCGCGTGCCGTGCTAGGCGTGCCGCCCGGCCTTGTCTTTTCGCGGCATGTAGAGATCGGTGATGGTGCCTTCAAACGCCTCCGCGGCAAACGCCACCGTCTCCGAGAGGGTGGGATGCGGATGCACCGTCAGGCCCACGTCCGCGGCGTCGCAGCCCATTTCAATGGCCAGCGCCACCTCGGCGATCAGGTCCCCCGCGTGGGGGCCCACGATGCCGCCACCGATAACCCGCTCACTTTCCGGATCAAACAGCAGCTTGGTGATGCCCTCGCTGCGGCCAAGCCCCAGGGCCCGGCCACTGGCGGCCCAGGGAAACACCCCCTTGCCGACCTTGACGCCCTGCGCCTTCGCCTCGGTTTCGGTCATGCCGACCCAGGCGACCTCCGGGTCGGTGTAGGCCACGGAGGGAATCACCCGCGCGTCGAAGCCGCTTTTCAGACCGGCGCAGACCTCCGCTGCCACCTTGCCCTCATGGGTAGCCTTGTGGGCCAGCATGGGCTGCCCCACCAGGTCGCCGATGGCAAAAATATGGGGCACATTCGTGCGCATCTGCGCGTCCACCGCGATAAATCCCCGGTCGTCCACCGCCACGCCGGCCGCGTCCGCGCCAATCGCCCCGCCGTTCGGCCGGCGACCCACCGCCACCAGCACGCGATCGAAGTCGGCCGTGGCCGGCGCGTCGGGTCCTTCGAAGTGGGCGGTCAGCGATTTGTCGCCGGCGTCGATGCGGGTCACCTTGGTGCGCAGATAGATGTGCTCATAGCGGCCGGCCACGTGTTTCTGAAACGGCCGCACCAGATCCTTGTCGGCGCCGGGCATCAGCTGGTCCATCAGCTCACAGACCGTGATGCGGCTGCCCAGGGCTGCGTAGACGCTGGCCATCTCCATGCCGATGATGCCGCCGCCGATGACCAGCAGCCGATCGGGGATTTCCGTCAGTTCAAGCGCGTCGGTGGAGTCCATCAGCCGCGCATCATCCCAGGGCAGGCCCGGCAGCTTCACCGCCTGAGAGCCGGCCGCAATGATCGCGTTCTTAAAAGTGACGGTCTCCGCCCCGTCGGCCGTGTCCACCGTCAGCCGATGAGAACCGGTGAAACGCCCAACGCCCGTGATCACTCGAACCTTGCGCTGCTTTGCCAGCCCCCCCAGCCCACCGGTGAGCTGTTTCACCACCGAGTCTTTAAAGTTGCGCAGCCGGTCCAGGTCAATCTCCGGCGCGCCGAAGGTCACGCCGTGTTTCGCCATAGCGGCGGTCTCGTCAATCACCTCCGCGGTGTGAAGCAGCGCCTTGGACGGAATACAGCCCACGTTGAGACATACCCCGCCGAGCGATTCGTAGCGTTCCACGAGCACCGTATTGAGACCCAGGTCAGCAGCGCGGAACGCGGCCGTGTAGCCTCCGGGACCGGATCCCAGCACCACCACGTCCACCGCGCCGTCGTCGCCGGACGCCACGGCAGCCGGTGGCGCGGCAGCGGCCGGCGCTTTGTCTGCGGCGGGCGGCGCTGCTTTTTCCGCCGCTGCCTCTTCCGCGGCTGCCGTTTCGGCAGCTGCCAGCTCGACGATGGCAGTGCCTTCGGAGACCACGTCACCCTCGGCCACCAGCACCGCGGCGACGCGACCGGCCCGGGGCGCCGGCACTTCCATGGTGGCCTTGTCGCTTTCAAGTGAAACGAGTGATTGCTCCGCCGCCACCTCGTCCCCCGGCGCAACCAGCACCTCGACAACGGGCACGTCGCTGAAGTCGCCGATATCCGGTACCCGAACCGTTTCGTTCTGGCTCATGTTGCTGTCCTTGTTGACTTTGATCTAACGGTACTGGCGCAGCACCAGCCGGCCTTCCCGCTGCACCAGCTCAAGCTCGCGCAGAAAATTCATGCCCAGCAGCACATCCGGGCTGCTCATGTTGGGCACCACCGCGGCGCTGATGTCGCGCATCTCGATGGGGCCCAGGCGAATGGACGTAATGCGGGTGGCGTAGGCCCGGGCCGTGCCGTTGGCGGTGGAAACGGTAAAGGCAGCTCCCTGAGGGAGACTCAGCCGCCGCGCAAGGCCTTCGGAGATGGCCACCTGCGTGGCGCCCGTGTCCACCATGATCTCCACCTCACTGCCGTTGATCAGCGCGTTGGCGACGTAGTGGTCCTGCCGGTTCGCTTCCAGCGCTACTTCCACGTAGTCCCCGGCTTCCAGGGTGGCCGGCCGCTGATTGGGGTTACGCTGCTGGTCGATCAGCACGTCAAAGCCCAGCGTGAACAGGGCCAGCGCGCCCAGCGCGCCGGCCAGGATCATGCCCCGCCCAAGCTGGCGTGGCCCCCCGGGGGCGCTCACAGGAGCAAACGTCGAATATCGGTCAGCATATCGGCCAGGTAGCGGGTAAACCGCGCGGCCGTGGCGCCGTCGATAACGCGGTGGTCGTAGGACACGCTGAGAGGCAGCTGCAGCCGGGGAACAAATGTCTCGCCGTTCCAGTGCGGCGCCATCTGCGACCGGGACACGCCGAGAATGGCCACCTCCGGCGCATTGATGATGGGCGTGAAGGAAGAGCCCCCGATACCGCCCAGGCTGGAGATGGAGAAACAGCCGCCCTGCAGATCTTTCGGGGAGAGTTTCTTATCCCGCGCCCGCACGCTGGCGTCCACCACTTCGCCGGCCAGCTCAAACAGCGATTTCTGGTCGCAATCGCGAATCACCGGCACCACCAGCCCGTCCGGCGTATCCACCGCAACGCCGATGTGGAAGTACTCTTTGAGCACCAGGTTTTCGCCACTCTCATCGAGCGATGCGTTAAACGCCGGAAACGCCTTCAGCGCCGCCACCGTGGCCTTGATCAGGAAGGCCAGCGGGGTGAGCTTGACGCCCTGGGCCTTGGCGGCCTCCGCCTGGGCCTTGCGAAACGCTTCCATCTCGGTGATATCCGCGTTGTCATGCTGGGTGACGTGCGGAATCATGGCCCAGTTTCTGGCCAGGTTGGCCCCGGAGATTTTCTGGATCCGGGACAGCGGTTGCGTCGTCACCGGCCCAAACTGAGAAAAATCCACCTTGGGCCAGTCGAGCAGCTTCAGACCGCTGCCAGCGCCGGCAACCGGTTCCCCCGCACCCTTGCGCTGCATCACGCCTTTCACAAACTGTTTTACATCGTCGGCCGTGATCCGACCCTTACGGCCGCTCCCGTCGACCTCCGTCAGGTCCACCCCGAGTTCTCTCGCGGTGCGCCGGACGGACGGGCTGGCGTGAGCCACGTTAGAGGGTTTGCGCGTGCTGGGATCGTCCGAAACCGGCGGCGCCCGACGTCCCGCCGCTTTGTCCTCGGCCGCTGGCGCGGGAGCGGCGGGCTCTGGCTTTGGCTGTGGCGGTGCCGGTTGAGCGGCCGCCGGCGCCGCGGCGCGCAGCGTGACCACCGGAGCGCCCTGCCCCACCTGGTCGCCCACGGCCACGTGCAGCGCGGTGATAGTACCCGCCTGGGTGCTGGGCACCTCCATGGTGGCCTTGTCACTCTCCAGGCTGATGAGCGATTGATCCGCGTCCACGGTGTCGCCAACGTTTACCAGCACTTCCACCACGTCCACCGCGTCAAAGTCGCCGATGTCCGGCACCACAACCTGCGTTTCGGCTTCGCCACCGGCGGCGGTATCCGCCGGCGGTGCCGGCTCGGGCGCCGAAGGCTCCGGAGCAACGGGCTCCGCAGGCGCAACGGGCTCTGCCGGGGGTGGGTTTTCTGCCGCAGCGCCACCTTCGAGGGTGGCGATCAGGTCGCCCTGGGACACCTTGTCGCCCACCTCGACCTTGAGCCCGGCCACCGTGCCGGCCTGAGGGCTCGGTACTTCCATGGTGGCTTTGTCACTCTCCAGAGAAATGAGCGACTGCTCCGGCTCGACGGCGTCACCAACCGCCACCAGAACTTCCACCACCTCGACGTCGGCAAAATCGCCAATATCGGGCACCGTCACTTCGATTGGATTCGCCATCAGACCGTCACCGGGTTGGGTTTGTCGCCGTCGATGGCGTATTTTTTCCGCGCGGCCGTGAGAGTTCGCTTGGGCACTTCGCCGGCGGCGTGAAGCGCATGCACCGTGGTGTAGGCCACGTGGTAGCGGTCGACCTCAAAGAAGGCCCGCAGCTGCGCCCGGGTATCCGACCGGCCAAAACCGTCGGTGCCCAGCACGTGATAGTCGCGCGGCACAAACTCGCGGATCTGATCCGCGTAGGCCCGCACGTAGTCGGTGGCAGCGATCACCGGACCGGCCGTGTCATCGAGACACTGCGCCACGTAGGTTTTTTGCGGCTTGCCGGCCGGGTTGAGCCGGTTGTGGCGGGTGGTAGCCACCCCTTCCCGGCGCAGCTCATTAAAGCTGGTAGCGCTCCATACGTCGCAGTGAATGTCAAAGTCCGCCGCCAGCAGGTCCGCTGCGGCCAGGCATTCGCGAAGGATGGTGCCGCTGCCCAGCAGCTGCGCCCGCAGCTTGCCTTTGCCCCCTTCCTTGAGCCGGTACAGGCCCTTGCGGATCCCCTCTTCGGCGCCGTCCGGCAAGCCGGGCTGCGGATAGTTTTCGTTGGTCAGGGTGATGTAGTAGAAAACGTCTTCCTGCTCGGCATACATGCGGCGCATACCGTCTGCCAGCAGCACGACCACCTCGTAGGCGTAGGTCGGGTCGTAGCTCACGCAGTTGGGGATGGCGCCGGCCAGCAGATGGCTGTGGCCATCTTCGTGCTGCAGGCCTTCCCCATTCAGGGTGGTGCGGCCGGAGGTGGCGCCGAGCAGGAATCCCCGGGCGCGCATATCGCCGGCGGCCCAGGCCAGGTCACCAATTCGCTGGAAGCCGAACATCGAGTAGTAGATGTAGAACGGGATCATCTGGATCCCGGTGCTCGAGTAGGACGTGGCGGCGGCTATCCAGGAGGACATGGCGCCGGCTTCGGTAATGCCTTCCTGCAGGATCTGGCCTTTGCGGTCTTCTTTGTAATACAGCAGCTGGTCCGAATCCTGCGGCTCGTAGAGCTGACCGACGGACGAATAGATGCCGAGCTGCCGGAACATGCCTTCCATGCCGAAGGTGCGCGCCTCGTCACACAGAATCGGCACAATCCGGGAGCTTAAGGTCTTGTCCCGCAGCAGCACCGACAGGGTCCGCACAAAGGCCATGGTGGTGGACATCTCCCGATCACCGGAGTCTTTGGTGATGGATTCGAATTTGGAAAGGTCCGGCGTGGGCAGCGGCTCCGGATCATAGTAATCCCGCCGCGGCAGCGAGCCGCCCAGCGCTGCCCGCCGCTCTTTCAGGTACTGCATCTCCGGACTGTCATCCGCCGGCAGGAAGTAAGGCACTTCATCGAGATCTTCATCCGCGATGGGCACATTGAAGCGGTCCCGAAAATCGCGGATCGAGTCCGTGTCCATCTTCTTCTGCTGGTGCGTGATGTTCTGCGCTTCTCCCGCCTCGCCCATGCCGTAGCCCTTTACGGTCTTGGCCAGAATCACCGTGGGCTGACCCTCGTGGGCCATCGCCGCCGCGTAGGCCGCAAAGATCTTGTGCGGGTCGTGGCCACCCCGGTTCAGGCGCCAGATGTCCTGGTCGGACATGGTGGCCACCATCTCTTTGAGCTCCGGATACTTGCCGAAAAAGTGCTCCCGCGTGTACGCCCCGCCGTGGGCCTTGTAGCCCTGGTAGTCGCCGTCCAGGGCCTCTTCCATACGCTGCCGCAGCAGGCCCTTGGTGTCTTTGGCCAGCAGCGGATCCCAGTAGGAACCCCAGATCACCTTGATCACGTTCCAGCCGGCGCCGCTGAACACCCCTTCCAG
>JBCCVP010000121.1:0-16046 GCA_039195135.1 Pseudomonadota bacterium
ATGGGTGGTAAACGCATCCTGCTGGTAGTCGATCAGCCGGGAGTTTTCGACAAAGTAGTCGCCGGAATAGCTCAGGAGATAGCTCAGCGTCAGGTCCCAGCCGGAGCCGGCCAGCGGCTGGAAATACTCGGCGCCGAACGTGCCGGACCACTCCGGCGACTGGCCGAGTCGGCGACCGTCCAGCACCACCCCGGTCTCGGCGTTGGTGAACTGATCAAACTCCGACTGATCCCAGGCCAGCGATCCCGACAGCGTCAAACCCTCAACGCTGGTGGGCAGGTAGGCAAAGTCCACTTCGAGACCTTCCGAGTCAACGCGGCCGGCGTTGTCCGTCACAAAAGAAAAGGCACCGGCGTTGAAATTCTGTACCTGAAAATTGTCGTAGTCGTAGAGGTAGAGCACCGCATTCAGACGCAGCCGGTTGTCCAGCAGCTGCGACTTATAACCCACCTCAAACCCATCCGCGGTTTCGGCATCGAAGATCACGTTGGCCCAGTTGTTGGCGGCGCCGGTGGGAATGTCGCTGTTCCACGCCACGATGGAGTTGTCGATGCCGCCGGGCTTGAACGCTTCCTTGTAGGCCAGATAAAGGCTCTGCTGCTCGTTGATGGCAAAGTTGAGACTCGCCTCGATGTTGGTGTCGCTGTCGTCCACCAGGATCGGGGTGCTGACAAAGGTGCCGTTGTCCCGCGTGTTGGCAGCCCCGCCGAACAAAAACTGAATGACCGGTCCGAGCGCCGGGTCCCCCGCCAGCAGCCCCGCTACCGCCGCGGCATAGGCCGGGTTGGTGCCCAGATCGATTACAAAATCGTGGACGTAGGGCACCGTGATGGTGCCCTCCCGGCTGACGTCGGTATACCGCACCCCAAGGTCCAGGGTGAGCCGATCTGTCAGATCGTAGGCAAAGGATCCGAACAGCGAGTCGATGTCCGAATCCGTGTCGTGGATTTTCTGCACATCGTGGAGCGCGCCGGCAAAGCCCGGCGTGGTCGGCACCACGCCGAACAGGCCTCCGCCGACGAAGGAACCCAGGCCAATAAACTGCTCCGCGTCAAACAGCTGCTCGTGATCTTCCGTGTAGGCGCCAAGCAGGTAGCGCGCCCGGTCCTTAAGCTCCCCCTCCAGCCGCAGTTCCAGCGTCCGGATATCAAACGCATTGGCGGACGCGCTGGTGCGCCCAACAAAATCCAGACCGTAGTTATCCAGCCCCTCGTCGTCGATCTTGACGTCGGCCAGCGTCAGCGCCAGGCGGTGCGAGTTGTTCAGCGCATAGCCTGCGTTCAGCACGATCATCGTAGTGTCGTTTTCCGAGTAGGGCACCCCGTCCCGGAAGTAGCTGGAGTTTCCGCCCGCGAGGTTGGTCAGATCGGGAATGCCGGTCGCTCCCTCCGGCACACCGGGAATGACAAACGGATTGTCGAGGAGAGTTCCCTGCTGCAGTACGCGGGTGTACTGCAGGGCGCCTTCATTTTCGTAATCGTGATCGCTGATTTTGAGATTGAAGCTCAGCGCATCGGTAGGCAGCCAGTCCAGCGTGAGGCGCACGTCGGTGCTGTCCTCGGCGCGGAAGGGGTTGGCCACGGCCGGCGCGATGTTGCGCACCATTTCGTCGGTCTGGCGGGTGCGAAAGGCGAGGCGCGCGCGGAGCGTGTCGGTCAGCGGGCCGGACAGCACGCCTTCGGCAATGGTTGAGTCCTGCTCGCTTTCGTAGGCCGCCTTCAGATACGCCTCAGCCTCGTCCGTCGGGTTTTGGGTTCGCAGCGACAGCACGCCGGCGGTGGCCGCCTTGCCGAAGTAGGTGGGCTGCGGCCCTTTGAGCAGCTCCACGGCGGCGACGTCAAAAAAACTGTTCTGAACAATGCGCGGGGTGGTGACCACCGCACCGTCCAGATTGAAAGCGAGAGACGATTCAAACGCGCCGGCGGCGGGCTGAGACCCGATACCCCGAAACCACACGGCACCGCCCTGCCCGGAACCACCGGCATGCATCTTCAGGCCGGGAATACGGGTAGACATCTCCTGCAGGTTGTCCAGGTCAAAGGTGTCGATGTGTTCACCGCTGACCGCGGCAACCGCAACGGGGATCTGCTGAAGGCTTTCTTCCTTCTTGCGGGCGACGACGACTATTTCTTCGAGCACCCGGTCCCCGGCGGGGACGGGCTGGGCGCCGGCGGGCAGGCCCCAGGCCAGAAGCAGGCCCACGAGCGGGCCCAGGACAGCCACGGTCGCGCGGCGGCGACCCGTCGTTTTCCCCTTGCGTCGATTCATGCACGCTTTCCTTGGTCAGCGCTCCCGGGCGGGCTCCGGAGCCCCTCCATTGTACCGGTCAAGGCCAGTTCGCGGCAGCTTGGCGTCTAAGGGATTTCCACCCGACGGAAGTCATTCCCTGTGACCGCTAATCTTCGGTGAGATTTCTGAATTCGCCGGATGCGAGGCGCTCCCGATAGCGCTTCAGACGACGTTTCAGAGCGGGCGCCAGAATCAGCAGGCCGAGGATATTGGGGACGCAGAGGACAAACACCATGGCGTCGGAGAAGTCGAGCACCGCCGTAAGTTCAATGGCGCAGCCCAGCACCACAAAACCGCAGAACACCGCCTTGAAGCCAAGGTCCGCCGCGCGGGAATCGCCGACCAGGTAGGTCCAGCCCTTAAGCCCGTAGTAGGACCACGCAATCATGGTGGAGAACGCAAACAAAATACCGGCCACGGCGATGGTGTAGGGCGACCAGGAGATGTTGCGCTCAAACGCGTAGGACGTCATCTCGATCCCGCCGATGCCCTGGGTAAAGGCCGGGTCGTAGTAGAGTGTGGTGACAATCACCAGCGCCGTGAGGGTACAAATCACCACGGTGTCGATAAACGGTTCCAGCAGCGCCACAAACCCCTCGGTGATCGGCTCCCGCGTCCGCACCGCCGAATGCGCAATCGCCGCCGATCCGATGCCCGCTTCGTTGGAAAACACCGCCCGCTGAAAACCTACAATCATCACTCCCAGGGCGCCACCGCTGATCGACGCCGGCTGGAAAGCACCCTCGATAATGGCGTTGAAGGCGAACGGCAGCGCCTCGAAGTTCAGGCCGATGATGGTGGTCGCGCAGATCAGGTAAAAGACCGCCATGAACGGCACAATCTTGCCAGTGACCCGGGCAATGCTCTGGATGCCGCCGATGATGACCAGCGCCACCATGGAGGCGATCAGCAGCCCAAAAAACCAGCCCTTGTCGCTGAACCAGCTGGCCTCGGGCCCACCGGTTACGTTGACAAACTGCACGTAGGCCTGGTTTGACTGGAACATGTTGCCGATACCCATGCAACCGATCACGATGCCCAGCGCGTAGAACTTAGCCATCAGCCAACCTGCCCGGGGCAGTCCGCGCTCCTTAAGACCACGCTCCAGGTAATACATCGGCCCGCCGGACACGCTGCCGTCGGGATTCTCCCGCCGGTAGATGGTTCCCAGCGCACACTCGACAAACTTGGTCGACATGCCGACCAGCCCGGCCACAATCATCCAGAAGGTGGCGCCGGGTCCTCCTACAGAAATAGCCACGGCCACCCCGCCGATATTGCCGATGCCGACGGTACCGGAGACAGCGGTCGCGAGCGCCTGGAAATGAGAAACCTCCCCCGGATGGTCCGGCCGGGAGTAATCACCGCGCACAAGGCGCAGCGCATGGCCGATTCCGCGGACGTTGATAAAACCAAAGTAGAGCGTGAAAAAGACCGCGCCCCCAACCAGCCAGAGCACCACCAGGGGCAGATCCACGCCGAGCACCGGCACGGTAAAAAAAATAATGCTTGATATGAGGGTCGTCGCCGGCTGCACGGCGGCGTTCACCCACTCGTCGATGCCCTCTCCCGTCGCCGGCGTTGCTGTGGCGCCGAGCAGGACCAGAACTCCGGTTCGCCACG
This sequence comes from Pseudomonadota bacterium, assembly GCA_039195135.1. Classification (GTDB taxonomy): domain Bacteria; phylum Pseudomonadota; class Gammaproteobacteria; order Xanthomonadales; family SZUA-38; genus JANQOZ01. The sequence goes on from JBCCVP010000121.1 coordinate 3,913, forward strand.
CCTGATAATGATTGATTTCGCTACTCCAGACCGACGGCGCTGGGCACACACCGTAGCCGCCTTGATCATCGATTACCAATCCCGCCGGGGGTTTGAGGAAATTTCGCTGTCGGGAGAGCCCTGCCAGCTTTCAGCCGCCCTGACGCCGGCGAGCTGCGACGACCGGGCGGTCGTTATAATGCGGCAGGCATCGCTATCAACGAGGCGCAAGGCCGGACATGCAACCGGTACCCCTGACCATTGGCGTCACCGCGCACCGGGACCTGAAGGCGGAGGAAATCCCCAGGCTCAAATTGCTCGTGGGCACGTTTTTTGATCAGCTGCGCGAGGACTACCCGGACAATCCCCTGCAGGTGATGTCTCCACTGGCGGAAGGAGGTGATCGCCTCGTGGCCGAGGTGGCCGTCGAGCGGGGGCTTGAGCTCGTGGCCATCCTCCCGTTTGAGCTTGCCGAATACCGCCGGGATTTCAGCAGCGATGCCAGCCGCGCGGAGTTTGATGCCCTGCGGGAGAAAGCCCACCGCGTGATTGAACTTGATCCCGCCGGCGGTTTCGAAGTCGCCCGCATCGCCGAAGGCGGCATCGCCCGGGACGTGCAGTACGCCAATCTGGGCGCCTGCGTTTCAGACCGCAGCCAGATTCTGGTCGCCCTCTGGGACGGTCGCCAGCTCAACCGCCCGGGCGGCACCTCGCAGGTGGTGAACTATCACCAGTTTGGGCACATGCGCGGCGTTGACGGACAGTTCGACCGGCCCAACATTCTGGCCGAGGACGATACCGATCTGGTGGTGCATCTGGTCTGCTCCCGGGACCGGCCGGACGGAGATCCGCCGGAGCCGCTGATCCCGCTCACGCAGCGGCTGCTGATCAGCGATCCGGAACGTCGCGAGGTGGCCGAGTTCCCGCCGCGCTACCGCCACATGCTGGATCGCCTGGCGGAATACAACCGGGACCTTAAGCTGGTGCCGGAGAGCGTCGAGAACCCGGACTATCTCCCGGGCTGGCACCGGCAGCTGACCGAGGACAGCGCCCTGCTGCCCATCGGCGAACACTTTTTTTCTGCCGACTATCTAGCCGGCTACTTCCAGAAGCGCTATGTGCTGGCGCTGCGCACCATCGCTGGCCTGGGGCTGCTGATGACCAGCGCGTTTCTCGCCTTCGCCGATCTTGAAATGTCCCTGATGATCTACGTGTTCCTCGGCGCCTTTGTATTCGGGGCTGTGGTGATGAACTTCGCCAGCCGGTTTCAGTGGCACCGCAAATACCTCGACTACCGGGCGCTGGCGGAAGGACTAAGGGTGCAGTTCTACTGGGGGCTGGGGGGCGTTTCCGGACGGTTTCGCAACGACTTTGCCCACGATAACTTTCTGCAGAAGCAGGACCTGGAGATCGGCTGGATCCGCAACGTGATGCGCCACGTCAGCCTCGTGGGGGATCCGGTTTGCCGGCCCGCCCAGCTGGCGCAGACCATCGATCACTGGGTGGGCGACCGCGAGACGGGCCAGCTCGGTTTCTACTCCTCCCGATCGGTCCGCATGCATCGCTCCACCCAGCGCACCCGGCGCATGATTCGCGTGTCCCTGTGGCTCAGCCTGACGGCTGCGCTGGCGCTGGCCCTGCTGCAGTTTCAGATGACCGAACCCATGCAGCAGGCGCTGCTTGTGATCATCGGTCTTTTGTCCATCGGCGTTGGCGTTCGGGAGTTGTATGCCAGCCGCACGGCCGAAGCGGAGCTGGCGCGGCAGTACGAATATATGGTGCGGGTGTTCCGGGACGCCCGGCTGCGGCTGGACCAGGCAGAAAACTCGGAACAGAAGCGGGAAATTCTGCGAGCGCTGGGGGAAGCGGCCCTCGACGAACACGCCGAGTGGATCAAGCGCCATCGGGAGCGGCCGCTCGAGCAGGCGTCCTTCTAGGTCCGGTCTCCTACCAGGGCAGCTCGCTGCCGTCGAAGGACAAAAACGCTCCGGTCCGGGCCAGGCTCATGGCGTCAATCCGGGCCACGATGCCGGCCACCGCGTCATCCACCTCGACGTGGGCCGCCTCGCCGCCCATGTCGGTCTTGGCATAGCCCGGATGCAGCGGGTTGACCACAATCCCCCGCCCCTGGAGGGCCAGCGCCAGGTTGCGGGCGGTCATGTTGGCAGCCGCCTTGGAGGCGGCGTAGCCAAACATGTGGCCCATGGCGTGGCTGATGGAGCCGACGATGCTGGTAATCACCACAATCTTCTTCTGCTCGGAAGCCGCCACGTTGTCGACCAGCGTTTCCACCATCGCCATCGGTCCCATCACGTTGGTGCGAAACGGCATGATCCAGTCCGGGTCCCAGTCGGATAAGCCGAACTGCTGTTCTTCGAACCCCGTGGTGGCCGGCGGATTCTTGCCGAAAATCCCTGCGTTATTGATGAGCACGTCGATCGGGCGATCGCCCAGGGCAGCGCCAAGCTCAGCGATAGACCTAAGATCCGCCACGTCCAGCTTGAACAGCTCCACCGGCTTCCCCGCCGCCACCAGCGCATTCAGATCGTCGGCCTGCTCAGGACTCCGGCAGCAGGCGAGTACCTGATGGTCTCCCCGGTCGGCATACACGCGCGTCAGGCCAAGTCCAAAGCCCCGGTTGGCTCCTGTGATCAGTACCGTGGTCATGCGCTGCCTCCGATTAATCTGGGCAAGCTTATCAGTAAAGCACCACCGTCAGATCGGACGGCACGGAGTTGCCGCTGAAGTTGACCGCGCCGCAGATCAGATTGCCGCCATCCACCTCGCAGCCCGCGCTCAGGGCCGGGCTGGCGGTGGCGAGGCTGACGGAAAACTGATCGAACTCAGTGTCAGGACTGATCTGGCAGCCGTTTGGTGCGCTGCCGCCGGTGCCGATGCTCGCTTCGCCGTCGTCCGCGCGCTGTTCCTGCACAATCAGTGACCGGGAAGCAAAACAGAAGACGGACAGCACCACCTTGGGGGAACCCAGATCCAGGGCGCCGGGCCGTCGCGGAAACCCCGGGTTGTGCAACGCGCCGACAATCACCGGTTCGTCAACGTTGCCCTCGATAAAGGAGACGAGTACCTCGCTGCCTATCGGCGGAATGGCCGCATCCCGAAAAATGTTGTCCGTGGCGGTTGCCAGACGAACAAACGGTCCCGCCGTTTCGTCAAGCGCCCCCTCACCATCCCAGTGAAACTGGATTTTGATGGCTGGCGATGCTTCCCCCGGCAGGGAAAAAAAGGTCTCCCCCGCCGGGCCAACCACCGTAGCGGTGGACATGGCCGGCGCCACCGGCGCGGGCGTTACCGTCGGCAGCCGAAAACTGATCGATTCGGGAATCGCTTCAATCTCGTTGACGTAGGCGGCGCAGCGGTCAGTGCCGTCGTTCAACAGGCCGTGGCGCACCGCGACGGCCAGGTAGTCCCCAGCCAGCTCCGCCGGCCGCTCGACGGTGAAGCGGGTGCCAGCGCGCAGCGCCGGGTCGTTGCTCACGCCCCGAAAACGGGCCGCCGCAACTGCCAGCTGCGCAGCGCGCACGGCGTTGCGTTCGTTCACCCGGGACTGGCTTTTCAGGCTCGGCTCAAAGAGGTAGTCACCCCGCTCGCCTGATCCTCCGCTGCTGGCAAACAGGCCCTGGGGCGGCGTGTTGTCGCCAAACCCCTGGGTCGAAACCGCTGCCGCTACCGCCCGCTGCGTGAGCTGGGTAAAAGCCAGCGCCGGCGTTTGCCCGAGCCGACTCCCCCGGGCCACCACTGACAGCGTGGACACGGAATTACCAAACAGGGCGTTGTGGTCGCCTACGCGCAGGCCATTGCCATTCGCCAGGTGATCCACAATCAGAAACAGCCCTTCCCGCTCCATCAGTCGCCGGGCAAAGGTCCAGGCGGTTTCGTCGTACCGGGTGACGATGGTCAGCGGATCGTAGGACCCCTGAAGATCAAAGTCAGGACCCAGTTCGACCAGCACGTTTTCCAGGATTTCGTTGCTGGACAGTTCCTGATAGAGGCCATAGTCCCGATCCCGATGCAGCCGGTCCCAGGGCGCGCCGATGCTGAAACGGTAGATCAGGTCTCGGGCCGAGTTTTCCAGCAGCGCAAGTTCAACAATGGGGCCCGTGAAGCGCGTGCTGCGGCCGTTCAGGGTGACCAGCAGCGTCGCCACCTGATCCAACGCGTCCACGAGCGTCAGCGGACTTGCCGCGGCGACCACCACGTCAATCACCGAGCTGGCGGCGACGCGCTCCCGGGCGCTGAAGGCGCGCACGTCGCGGTAATCTTCGCCGTCTACGGTCAGGACCAGCTCGACACTGGCCGGGTCCCGGCAGCTCACCGCGTCCAGGCTGAGCGGCGAGACTGCCGGCGCGGCATCCAGCAGTGCCGTCATTCGCTCCGCCCGCTCCGCGGCGCGCAGGGTGTCCGGCTCCAGCCAGGTGACCTGGCCATTGCGTATGCCCAGCACGCCCAGCGCAACGTCCGCCGGAGCTCGGCTGCCATCAATTTTGCCGAGGCTGACCGCACCGTCCGCAAGCTTGCGGCTGGTAACAGCCTGATCCGACAGATCCTGCTCCGCCAGCGAGCCGTCGACGATATTCGCCCCCCCTACCGCATCCAGCTCAACTGAGCCAGCATGCAGCGCGTAGGGTGTCGGCAGCAGCGCCTGCCGCGGTGCCAGCGCGGTGTAGCTGCCGCTGGAGGTACCTTCCCGCACCCGCAGTTCGAGCCACACTCCGCCGCCGTCAAACGGCAGGCTGCCAAAATCCAGCTCGACGCCAAAACGCCCGTTGATCACCGCCACATCATCGGCAAAAAACTCCGGCGCCAGTTCCTGGCCGCCGCTCGCCGCGTCGAAAATGTGGAAAGAAAAATCGTAGCTGGCGTTGCCGAGCGCTCCGGTCTGGGCCAGCTCCCCCTGGTAGAGAAACGCTGTGCCCACCGGCATCGCGGCGGCGACGCTTACCGTGAGCGCCAGGGCTGCGGCCGCCGCCCGGCCTTTGATCCAATGATTCATGGTGTGGTCCTCCTTGTACTACCACTACACACGCAAGCGCGGCGGGAGTCCCAACGAAACTCAAACGAAACTGTGACGATTTGCCCGGCGGGGCCCGCCGGGGCCTTCAGGCGAGCGGAAACGGGGCCGACAAGCCCGGATCCTGCCATTCCGGGCTGGTCGGCGGCACCAGGTCGAAGGCAATGCTGATGCGCCGCTCGGGGCTGTCGAAAGGCAGCGTCCGATGAAACAGGTAGGAGGGAAAAAGAACAAGATCGCCCGTTGCCACCGGCACGGTGCGAGTCATCGGGTCACAGCGCAGCGCAAACTTAGACTCCGGCCGCCCCATCTCAATGGCGCCCGCGTCGGGATCCTCGGCGCCAGGCACCTGTAGGTAGTAGACCCCGCTGACGACCCCGTGAGGATGCATGTGGGACCCCTGATAACCGCCAGAATTGAGCGCCACGGCCCACATTTTCAGCCGGCCCTGCGCCGGGAGGAAACGAGCATAGGGCCCGTCACTGCCGCGGCAGGTTTCGGCATAGCGGATGATGCGCACCTGGATCTCTTCGGCGAGGTGATTGACTTCCGGCGTTGCCGGATCGAGCAGCGACTCGGTCTGCGACCCATTGTGGGTGGAGGTGGTGGCGGGCTCAAACTGCAGACTCGGATGCTGATGGACAGTGTGTTTCAGCGCCTCGGCGCTGGCCGCGCTGAGCTCCAGGCGATCTAGCTTCAGCAAGGTATCCAGCCCCAACAGTTCCCGTGCCTCGTCGTTGCGCCCCGCCTCCAGCAGCAGCTGGGGCAGCAGGGACAGCGCCACCATGGCTGATTCGTGGTTGCCGGAGCGAAAGATATCGGTGGCGCTGGTGAGCGCCTCGGAAACAGCGCCAGCCTGATAGTGGCACAGAAACCGCAGCCGCAGCGCCTGGGGAAACGGTTCCACCGGGCCGGCAATTTCGTTCAGCCGGGCCAGGGCCTCGGCGTAGCGTTTCTGTTCAAAATGCACGGAGGCCAGGTTGAGGCGGATCGGCGCATCCGCCGGGGAAGAAGCACTCGCAAGGGCACGCGAGAGAGCGTCTTCAGCCACATCCAGCTGCTGCTCCCGTAGCGCCAGCCGACCCTTCAAAGCCAGCCAGCGGGGATCCACCGGTGCCCGCGCCAGCAGTTCATCAGCGTGCCGCTGAGCCTCGCCGTAGCGGGCGAGCTTTTCCAGTGCCTCCGCCAGGTTGGCCCGGGCCACGTCATGGTCCGGCCGTTCCGCCAGCACGTCCTCGTAGGCATCGGCGGCAGCGGAAAACCGGCCGACCGCAAACCAGCAGTTGGCCAGATTGAACTTTAGGTGGCGAAATGCCGCATCGCCGGCAATGGCGCGTTCGTAGGCCGCCGCCGCAGCCTCCGGCTGAGCGGCTTTCTGCGCCAGCAGGCCGATCTTGGCCAGCAGCTTGGGGTCGCCGGGCTTCCGTTCCAGCGCCTGCCGGGCATGATCCAGGGCCGCCGCAAACGCACCCTGGGATTCGTACAGCTCCGCGAGCTGCACGGGGCTCAGCCAATCGCCGGGATCAGCGGCGGCGAGCTGATCCAGCAGCTGCCGGGCACGTTCGATATCCCCGCGGCGGAGACACTGCTGCGCTTCGCCGCGCAGCTGCTCAGGGTCGGTCACTAAGGGGGCAATTCGCGCTCACCGGGCCATTGTAGCAACGGCGCTGGCGGCGGCGACGGCTTCCAGCTACATTCGGGCCGTGGAGTCGTGGCTGACAACCGCCGGCCGGCGGGACATCGTGGTTCGCAGCCTGCGCGTTGCGCTCGTGGTGGGAACCGTGCTGGTGATCATCAATCAGGGGGGCGTGATCGCAGCCGGCGAGGCCACTGCGGGCACGTGGGTCCGCAGTGCCCTGACCTATCTGGTGCCCTACCTGGTCTCAACCCACGCCAGCGTTTCTGCGGTGCGGTCTGCCGCTCAGTCCTGAGCCGGTCTCCCGTTAATCCTGCGAAGCGTCCGACTCCAGCAGGTGGGCCCACTTTTTCTCAAACTCCCACACCTCTTCAAAGCCGATCTCCCGGCAAAAGGTGGGGAAATCGAACCGGTCCACGGGGCTACCCTGACTGGTGCCGGTGGTTTTGAGGTGTTTCATCGCTGCTTCCACCGCGGCGTTGGCCGCGAGCGAGGCGATGGCCGGAAAGATGGCGCCGGCAAAGCCAATTTCCTTCAGCTCCGCCGCGGACAGGATCGGGGTGACGCCGCCGTCCGCCATGTTGGCCAGCAGCGGCGCGGACACTGTTTGCGCCGCCTGGCGCAGTTCGTCCTCCGATTCCAGCGCTTCCACAAAGACCAGATCCGCTCCGGCCTCGGCAAAACGTGCCCCCCGCTCCAGCGCTTCGTCCAGGCCGCTGCCGGTGCGGGCGTCGGTGCGGGCGATGATCAGGCAGTCGTCGCTGTGGCGGGAGTCGAGCGCCACCGCAATGCGCCCCAGCATATCGGCGAGCGGGACCACCCGGCGATAGGGTGTGTGGCCACACTTTTTGGGGAACTCCTGGTCTTCGATCTGAATGCCGGTTACCCCGACGGCCTCGTATCCGCGCACCGTCTGCTGAATGTTGAGCAGGCCGCCAAACCCCGTGTCCGCGTCGGCGATCACCGGCGCGGTACTCAGCTCCACCACCCGCGACACCCGGTTGAGCATGTCCGTATAGGTGGCGATGCCGGCATCGGGAATCCCGAGATAAGACGCGGTGAGCCAGAACCCGGAGGCGTAGATACACTCAAACCCCACCCGGTTCGCCATCATCACCGACATCATGTCGAACACACCGGGCGCCACAAAAAACTCGCCCGCCTCAATTTTCTTCTTGATCGATGCGTCAGCCATAGGCGGGAGAGTACAAAAGCAATCGCCGTGGTACCAGGCGGATCAGCGGCGGATCAGAATTCCCACTTGATGCCCAGGGAGGGCACAAACGGCAGCCATTCATTAGGGTTTTCGACAAAGAAGATTTCGCTGTCCGCGTTCAGAAAAAAATCAAACTGGGTGCAGCATTCGTTGCGCCGGTTAAACACGTTCAGTGCTTCCACATAAATCCGCAGGCGCCCGCGGGGTACCGGGACCTCGCGGCTGGCCCGCAGATCCAGCCGGTGAAAAATTCCCGTGCGCCCGTTGTTTCTTTCCGTAACCAGCGGCAGCGTGGCGGGGATTCCATTGACGAGCCCCCGAGCCTGGCCCACGGCCGTGACCGGCCAGCCGCTGCGGTAGCGCCAGGCGAGGCTCACGTCCCAGGACTGCACCGGAATCTTCAGCCCCACGCTGGCGGCGTGGCGCTGATCCCAGCTGCGCGGCCGCCAGCTGCCGTCGATGCGCTCCTCGGCCCGGCTGTAGACGTAGGTGGCCCACCAGCTGATACCCGCCGGCCGCTGGCGCCGCAGACTCAGCTCAATGCCCCGGGTCCGGGCCCGATCTGGTGAGACCCGTTCCCGATCACTCTCCAGCTCCAGCAGCACATCGCTGAGGTAAAACAGGTTGGTGAAGTAGGGTCGCACATCCGAATAGTCCTTTCTGTAGGCCTCCAGCCGCCACTGCAGTACGCCCGGCGCCCCGTGCTCCAGCGCCAGCACCGAATGGGTGGCGGCCTGGGCGGGGAAAAAGGTGTCCACCCCGTCCGCCACCTGCAGCTCGTTGGGTTCCTGGGGCTGATAGAAGCGACCCCAGGACAGGCGCAGCGCCGTATTGTTGAAGGGCTGCCAGCGCAGGCTGGCCCGGGGACTGATCTGGGTGTCGTCGATCGGCCCGACGTAGGTCTGGTAATCCCAGCGAGCGCCAAGCTCGGTGGTGAGCTCGCTGGTGAGCTGCCACTGGGCCGATCCATAGAGCGCGTAGGATTCCCCCTGCACCGCCACGTCGAGGTCGCGCTGGACAATCCTCGGCAGCGGGGTGCGGGTGGCTGTTACCAGATCGCGGCTGATCGAGCCGCCGACATAGCGGTAGTCCGCGTCGTGGGTGCGCACGTCCACGCCAAACCGGTACTCATCGCCGCGGTCCGAGGTGAAAGTAAAGTCGCCACCCACGCCGAGAAAAGAAAAAGTCCGATCGTCGCTGACCGCCGCCTGAAGCCGGCCGCCGTCGTCGATGGCGCCGGTCTTGTCGAGGTCGAGACGACCGCCAAAAAGGCGCAGGCGGGCTGCGAGAGACGAAGACAGATCGGTGTCGACGTTGGCCCACGCATAGACGTCAAGAAAATCGCCGTCGCTGAAATCTCCGTCATCATCCTCGGCCAGCGAGTTGTCGCCGACGACGAGCGCGCCGGCGGTCAGGCGGGTGCTGGGCGCCAGGTCCTTGTCGAATTTTGCCAGCAGGTCGTAAAAGGACGGATTGAGCCCGGACGTGTCGTCGATGATGTCCAGCACCACATCGAGGTAACCGGTACGCCCGGAGACCATCCACTGGCCGTCACCACCGGGCAGCGCGCCGCTGGTCTGGACAAAGGCGTTGGTAAAACTCACGCCGATACGGTGCGGATATTCCGGGTCCGGCGTGCGCGAATGGATGTCCAGTACGCCGCTGTTCACGCCGCCGTACTGCACCGGGAACGCGCCGGTGTAAAAGTCCACCCCGTCGATGGTGTTGGAGTCGACCACCGAAAATAGCGAGAGCAGGTCCCGCAGGTGGTAGGGCTCGTAAATGCGCATGCCGTCCAGCACCACGAGCAGTTCATCCTCTGCGCCGCCGCGCACGTTGATGCGGGCGCCGATATCGCCGCCGGCTACTCCGGGAAGCCAGCGGGTCACGCGGAACACGTCATCGGCGATGTGGGGCGTCTGATCCACCTCTTCCCGGCTCAGCACCGACAGGGAAGGCGCGGTGTCCCGCAGCAGCGAGTAGTGGCTGGCGGTTACCGTGATCGGCGCCAGGTCCGACGTGTCAGCGCTCAGCACGATAGTCTTTTTGCGGCCGGACCTGACGTCCGCCGCCGGTACCGTCAGGCGCAGCGGCTTGTAGCCCGATGCCTCAACGATGAGGCCCATGGTGACGGCGGGCAGATTGCCCAGGAAAAATTGACCGCCGGACCCGGTGGTGGTGCTGCGCCCCTGGGGCGCCAGCCGTACCTTGGCGGCGACCACCGGATCTCCGTTGGCATCCGCCACCACGCCGGACAGCTCGCCAACCCCCGCAGCCTCGGGCCGCACGACGATCCACTGGTCCCCGCTGCCGGCTGCCAGGCGGAGCCCGTAAACCGCCAGCAGCTGGTCCAGGCGCTGCCGCGGGGACCGCGACGGCGGCTCCTGCGTCACTACCACGTACTCGGGGATCAGGCCGTCGCTGAACAACACCGCCAGCTCCGCATCCTCCGCCAGCTGCTGCACCGCAACGGCCAGCGACTGACCTTTCAGCTGCCGCACCTCCGTTGCCGGCGCTGCGGCGGTAGCGGCAAGCAGCAGGACCCCAAAGAGCTCGGCGCCGGTCCGTATACGCCGCCGGCTCATCGCTACCGCTGCCGGATGACCAACGTTGACCCGCGCAGTTCATAGTCCAGCTCCACGGAGCGCAGCGTTTTGCTCAGCCACTGCTCCGCCGTGCCGTCCGGATCGAGGCGGCCGCTGACCTTTTCCCGGCGGGCGGTGCGGCGGGCCGCCGCGTCCGCGTAGCTCAGCCGCCAGCCCTGCTCCCGGGCCAGCCAGCGCAAAAACTCGTCCACCTCCCGACCCTGCATCGGTGCCAGCGGAGCCAGTTCGGTGGCCCACTCCCAGGGTTGCTCATCCGGGCGCAGCGGCTGCTTCACGGGGGCCGGCGGCTCGTTGCGGGCAAATTCATACACCAGACCGTATCCCTCATCCACCGCCGTGGGCGCAAAACCTGTGGGGCTGAGTTCTACCACACCTTCCCGGACGCGAATCTGCACCGACTCCCGGGTCAGCTCCAGCAGGAACTGGGTGCCGATATCGCGCACCGGACCCGCGGGTGTATCGATCCGCAGCTGCCCCGCTCCCGGGCCGTCAACATAGACCTCGCCGCCTCTCAGCCGAAGGCTGCTGGCCTCGGTGACCTCAAGCGTGGTGGCCACGTTCAGCCGCACCGAGTGGCCGCTGGCCCAGCGCAGCGCCAGGCGCCCGCTGCCGCTGCGGAGCTCATCGCCGGCCTGGAGCGCTGCCCCGGCGGTCAGAGGATTCGCAACGCCGGCCCGCAGCACCAACACCTCCCCGGCCAGACGTTCCACGGTAGCTAGCGGTACCGGCGGCGCTACCGGGCTCGTTGGATTGAGCCACCGCGTCAGACCCGCGGCCAGTACGAGGCTCGCAGCCACCGCCAGCGCCACCCCAGGCAGCCGTCGCCGGCGGGCGCTGACCTGGGCCTGCCACCGGTTCTCCACCGTAGCTCGCACCCGCGCCTCGCGCTCGGCTGGAATCGGATCCGGTTCGCCGGCCAGCGCCAGCAGGCGAGCCACGTCGTGTTCAGCTTGAGGCCGCTTTTGTGAGTTCATGGTGTTTCCCGTGCCTGGCCTGCAGCTCCCGCAAGCTCGTTAAAGGCGTCGCGAAATCCCGCTCGCCCTCGACTGAGGAGAGATTCCACGGCTTTTTCTGTGATTTTCAGGTGCGCGGCGATCTGACTCACCGGGTGGTCGCGAAGATACTTCAGGCTGAGTACCTGGGCCTGGCGTGCCGGCAGGTAGTCGAGGGCCGCCTGCACCGTGAGCTTGAGCTGGGCGCTCATGCCGGCGTTTTCCGGATCCTCCACCGCCGCGTCGAGCGACTCGAGGGCAGCGCGGATCTCCGGCGGGGGGTCCGCGGGGCCAAAAGAGACCACCCGACCGGCCGGGCTGCGCAGCCGATCGGTCATCAGGTTGCGGCTGATGGTAAACAGCCAGGTGGTCAAGCCGGCCTCGCCACGCCAGGCTTTAAGTTTTTCCAGCGATCGGCAGAGCGTTTCCTGGGCCAGTTCTTCCGCCAGGTCGTGATCGCCGCCGCTGCGGGACAACACAAAGCGGTAGATCCGCGGAAACTGATCGGCAAAAAACTGATCAAACGCTGGCCGGTCTCCTTTTAGGAGCCGTTTGACCAGCAGCCGGTCCTGGGAAATGGCGTCTCTCATTAGCCGTTGGACGGAGCAGATCAAAAAATCCTTCGGATGGTCTAAACTCCGAAGCTTCCGCGCAATGGTGCTGCCCCGGCCGCCGC
>JBCCVP010000122.1:0-15982 GCA_039195135.1 Pseudomonadota bacterium
CCGCCGCCACGCAGCCCGTCATGTACAGCACCATCCGCGGCATGGACACCACCCGCGGGCTCTACGCGAAAAAGCTCATGGCGGAAGGGGTGCTGGATGATGCCGGGGACCGGCAGCTGAAAGACAACTACCGGGACGCGCTGGACGCCGGCCACCCGGTGGCGGAGATCATCGAAGGCCCTTTCTCCAATCCCTTTACCATCGACTGGGGACCGCACCTCGCAGGACAGCTCAGCGAGCAGCCCGACACCACCGTGGACGCGGAGCGGCTGGCAAAGCTCGGCAACACACTGCTGACCCTGCCCGACGATTTTAAGCTGCACTCGCGGGTGCAGCGCATCATGGACGACCGGCAAAAGATGCTGGGAGACGAGCTGCCGGTGGACTGGGGTTTTGCCGAGACCCTCGCCTACGGCAGCCTGCTGCAGGAAGGCTACGGTCTGCGGCTGGTGGGTCAGGACAGCGGCCGGGGAACGTTTTTCCACCGCCACGCGGTGCTGCATCACCAGGACGACGGCCGTCAGCACATTCCGCTGGAGCACCTGGCGAAAAAGCCTGCCTCCGACACCGAGGCGCACCAGATTGTCACCATCATCGACTCGCTCCTGTCGGAAGAAGCGGTGCTGGGTTTTGAATACGGCTTTGCCAGCTCCGATCCCAAGACGCTGTGCATCTGGGAAGCGCAGTTTGGTGACTTTGCCAACGGCGCGCAGGTGGTGATCGACCAGTTCATCACCTCCGGCGAGGCCAAGTGGGGCCGGCTCTCGGGGCTGGTCATGTTTCTGCCCCACGGCTATGAAGGTCAGGGGCCGGAGCACTCCTCTGCCCGGCTTGAGCGCTTTCTGCAGCTTTGCGCCTACGACAATATCCAGGTGTGCGTGCCGACGACGCCGGCGCAGATGTTTCACATGCTGAGGCGCCAGATGCTGCGAGCGACGCGCAAACCGCTGATCGTAATGACGCCGAAGAGCCTGCTGCGCAACAAAGCCTCCACCTCCGCCCTCGCCCGCCTGAGCGACGGCCAGTTTCAAACCGTTATTCCGGACCGGGTGGTGAAGGACAAGGAGGCGGTGGAGCGCATGCTGCTGTGTTCCGGCAAGGTGTATTACGACATCGTCGGCGAACGCCAGCGACGCGAAGCCAACACCATTCCGGTGATCCGCGTTGAACAGCTGTACCCGTTTCCGCGGGCGCTGCTCTTACGTTTTCTGGCCGAGTATCCCAATCTCAAAGAAGTGGTGTGGTGTCAGGAAGAGCCCATGAATCAGGGTGCCTGGTATCAGATCAAACACCACCTGCAGGCCACCATCAGCGGCAACCACACGCTGCTGTACGTGGGCCGCAGCGTATCGCCCTCACCCGCTGCCGGACTGCTGCGCAGGCACAATGCCGAGCAGGAGTCGCTGGTGGCGGACGCCCTGACCCCTGGCGCCGGTATTGAGCTGGCAGTGGAGTAGAAAAACCAATGAGCGTAGAACTCAAAGTGCCGGTGCTGCCGGAATCCGTCGCTGATGCCACCGTCGCAACCTGGCACAAAAAGCCGGGGGATACGGTGCGGCGGGACGAAAACCTGGTCGATCTTGAAACCGACAAAGTGGTGCTGGAAGTGCCCAGTCCCTGCGACGGTACCCTGGACAGCATCAGCCAGGATGCAGGCGCGGTGGTCACCGCCGGCGCCGTGCTCGGCAGCATCACCGAGGGGGAGGTAGCCGCCGAGGCTCCCGCCGCGGAGGAACCCGCTGAAGCGCCGGCGGAAGCTCCCGCCGCCGCGGCCCCCGCGCCGGCGGCCGCAAGCGAGAGCCCAGCCGAGGCCGCGGACGACCTGAGTCCGGCGGTGCGCAAACTGGTTGCAGAAAACGGTCTGGATGCGTCCGCCATTGCCGGCACCGGTCGCGACGGACGGCTCACCAAAGGCGACGTGCTGCGGCACCTGGCGGGGGCGGCACCGGCGGCCGGTCCACGGGCGGAAGAACGGGTGGCCATGAGCCGGCTGCGCAAGCGCATCGCCGATCGCATGGTGGAGGCCAACAACACCGCCGCCATGCTCACCTCGTTCAACGAGGTGGATCTCAGCGCGGTGATGGCGATCCGGCGGGAGTACAAGGAACGCTTTATCGAGCGCCACGGCATCAAGCTGGGCTTTATGTCGTTTTTTGTCAAAGCCGCCGCCGAAGCGCTGAAGAAGTTCCCGGTGGTGAACGCCAGCATCGACGGCGACGACATCGTCTACCACGGCTACCAGGACATTGGCGTGGCCATCGCGTCGCCCCAGGGACTGGTGGTGCCGATCCTGCGCAACGCCGGGCAGATGAGCTTTGCGGACATTGAGCTGGGCATCGCCAGCTACGCCCAGCAGGCCATGGACCGCACCCTCAAGCTCGAGGACCTGACCGGCGGCACGTTCACCGTCAGCAACGGCGGTACCTTCGGATCGCTGATCTCCACCCCCATATTGAATATGCCGCAGAGTGCAATCCTGGGCATGCACGCCATCAAGGAGCGCGCGGTGGTAGTGAACGGTGAGGTGGTGGCACGGCCGATGATGTATATCGCCCTGACCTACGATCACCGGATCATCGACGGCAAGGACGCGGTGCTGTTTCTGGTGGCGCTCAAAGACGCGCTAGAAGATCCGCACCGCATGCTGCTGGACCTGTAATCGATTACCCGGCGGCCGCTTCGGCCGTCGTGACATCTGGAGAGAACATTGGCTGACTACGACGTTATGGTCATCGGCGCGGGTCCGGCGGGCTACCCCGCGGCGATCCGGTGTGCCCAGCTGGGCCTGAAAACCGCCATCTGCGACGACTTCAAAGGCAAAGACGGCAAACCCTCGCTGGGGGGCACCTGCCTGAATGTAGGCTGTATTCCGTCCAAAACGCTGCTGGACACCAGCAAGCACTTCGAGCACGCCGGCCACAGCTATGCCGACCACGGCATCAAAACCGGACCGGTGGAGATCGACATCCCCACCATGCTCAAACGCAAGGACAAGATCGTCAGCCAGCTAACCGGCGGCATCAAACAGCTGCTGAAAGCCGCCAAGGTGGAGACCTTTGCCGCCCGCGGCAAGCTGCTTGCCAACCGGGCGGTGGAGCTCACCCCGCTCGACGGCGGCGAGGTGAAAACGGTAACCGCCGACCACGTGATTCTCGCGGTGGGGTCGGTGCCGATCGAAATTCCCAACGTCAAGTTTGACGGCGAGTACATCATCGACAACGCCGGCGCGCTGGACCTGGATACGGTACCGGACTCCCTCGGCGTCATCGGCGCCGGCGTCATCGGCCTGGAGCTGGGCAGCGTATGGCGCCGCCTGGGTTCGGAAGTGGTGCTGCTGGAGGCCCTGCCGGACTTTCTGGCCGCCACCGACAAGGACATTGCCCGGGCAGCCCAGCGCGAGTTCAAGAAACAGGGGCTGGATATCCGCCTCGGCGCGCGGGTGCAGTCGGCGGCAGTCAAAGACGGCGAAGTACACGTGACCTACGAGGCGGATGGCAAAACCCACGAGGTGCCGTTTGACCGGCTGCTGGTGGCCGTGGGCCGCCGGGCCAACACCGACGAGTGCCTGGCCGACGATGCCGGCGTGGGTGTGGACCAGCGTGGCCGAATCGAGGTGGACGATCATTGCGCCACCAGCGCCCCCGGCGTCTACGCCATCGGCGACGCGGTGCGCGGACCGATGCTGGCACACAAGGGCACCGAGGAAGGTATTGCGGTGGCGGAGCGGATTGCGGGCCAGTCGCCGCACGTGAACCTGGACGTGGTGCCTTGGGTGATCTACACCGAACCGGAGATCGCCTGGGTGGGCCTGACCGAACAGCAGGCCACCGAGCAGGGCATCCCCATTCGCACCGGCACGTTCCCTTTTGCCGCCACCGGCCGCGCCCTGGCGATGGGGGAATCAGCGGGGCTCGTAAAAATGATCGCCCACGCCGAAACGGATCGGCTGCTGGGGGTTCATATCTGCGGCGCCAACGCGTCCGAGCTGATCGCCGAAGCAGTGGTCACGATGGAATTCCACGGCAGCTCGGAAGATCTGGCGCGGATTGTCCACGCGCACCCCACCATGTCGGAGGCGGTGCACGAAGCGGCGCTGCACCTGGACGGGCGCGCCATCCACCGGGCTAACTGAAGCCATGAAGGCGCGGGGCTTCCGCATCGACCGGCAGGGTAAAACCCACGCCGCGGAGCTGACGGAGTGGACCGTTCCGGACCCGGCGCCGGGGGAGGTCACGGTGGCAGTGGAATGGTCCGGCGTGAACTATAAAGACGCCCTTGCCGGCACCGGCCGCGGCGCCATCCTGCGCACCTTCCCGCTGTTTGGCGGTATCGACCTGGCGGGGCGCATCGCCGCCAGCAATGACAGCCGGTTCAAAGAAGGTGACGCGGTGCTGGTGACCGGCTGCGGCCTCTCGGAAACCCGTAACGGTGGCTACACCGAATACAACACGCTCGATGCCGACATCGTCGTGCCGCTGCCGGACGGCCTGACCACCCGGGAAGCCATGGGGCTCGGCACCGCAGGATTTACCGCGGGTTTGAGCCTGCTGCGGATGGAACAGCTGGGGCAGGAGCCGGCCAAAGGCCCGGTGCTGGTCACCGGCGCCAGCGGCGGCGTGGGCTCGCTGGCGATCCAGATTTTTTCCGCCGCCGGCTACGACGTCCACGCCATCACCGGCAAGCCGGAGCGGTTTGACTATCTCACCGAGCTGGGCGCGCTGCAGTGTATCTCCCGCCAGGACCTTTACTGGGGCGAACGGCCGCTGGAGAGCCAGCGCTGGGCCGGCGCCATCGATTCGGTCGGCGGCGAAATGCTGGAGGGCCTGCTGCGGGTTATCGCGCCCTGGGGCAACGTGGCCAGCTGCGGCCTGGCCGGTGGGTTTGGCCTCAAGACCACCGTGATGCCCTTCATCATCCGGGGCGTCAGCCTAATCGGCATCAACTCCGCCGGCTGCCCCATGGATCTGCGGCTTAAGGTCTGGGAGCGCCTGTCCGGAGACCTCAAACCCGCGCTGCTTGAGAACATCGTGACGCGTGAAATTACGCTGGAGCAGCTTGAGGACACCTTCGCGTTACTGCTCGACAGCCACCACGTCGGCCGAACAGTGGTGCGAATCGGCACCTGAACGGCGCCTTCCCTCCCCTCATGTGCTCCTGAATTGGGGTATAGTGGGCGGGGGAAGAAAGGAATCGCAAGACCGCAACATGGCCAAAATCCTTATTGTCGACGATTCACCGTCGCAGCTATACAGCCTGCAGAAAATTGTCGAAAAACTCGGACACGACACCATCACCGCCGAGGACGGCGCGGAGGGGGTGCAGGCAGCCAAGGACCAGATGCCCGATCTGGTACTGATGGACGTGGTTATGCCTAACCTCAACGGATTCCAGGCCACCCGTTCCCTGAGCCGCGACGCCTCCACGGCGCACATCCCGGTGATTCTCGTCACCACCAAAAACCAGGAGACGGACCGGGTCTGGGGCCTGCGGCAGGGAGCCAAGGGTTACTTGACCAAACCGGTCGATGAAGGCACTCTCGCGGGCACCATTCGCGAGTTTATCAACGCCTAGTTTCAGCCCGGTTTCGGGCCCAAAGCCGGGCGAACCGTCCGTCCAGCGGGCAACACCTCGCGAAGATAATTCTAAGTTTCTAATACGCCTGGAGTTTTTTGATGACGATTCACGTCGGAGACGCCCTGCCGGAAGGGGCATTTGCGGTCATGGATGAGGACGGGGTCAAGACCGTCACCACCAAAGAGATTTTTGACGGTAAGAAAGTTGTGCTGTTTGCCGTCCCGGGCGCCTTCACGCCCACCTGCTCCGCCCAGCACCTGCCGGGCTATCTGCACAGTTACGAAGACCTCAAAGCCAAAGGCGTCGACACCATCGCCTGCATGTCCGTGAACGACGTGTTTGTGATGGACGCCTGGGGCAAGAGCCAGAACGTCGACAGCAAAGTGATGATGCTGGCCGATGGCAACGGCGACTACACGAAGGCGCTGGGCCTGGAACTGGACGCCAGCGGCTTTGGCATGGGCGGGCGCTCGCAGCGGTTTGCGCTGATTGCCGAAAACGGCACGGTCACCGCGCTGCATATCGAAGACGGCGGCGAGTTTCGCGTCAGCAGCGCCGAGGCTATTCTCGCCGCGCTGTAGGCATCACCTGTGCGCCGCCGGTCAGCTGGCCGGCGGCTGATCCGGGTTGTCTTCTTCCGGCGCCGCCGATTCCGGCCCCGGCCCCGCTCCGTCCACCTCGTCCAGATCGTCGTCTTCGTCGATGGACTCGATCGGGGCGATACCCACCAGGTCTTCCTCTTCGCCCAGCCGGATCAGGGTAACGCCCTGCGTGTTGCGGCCCTGCACCGAGATCTCGGCAACCCGGGTGCGCACCAGCGTTCCGGCGTTGCTGATCAGCATCACCTGGTCCTCGTCGCCGACCTGCACGGCGCCGACCAGGGCGCCGTTGCGGTCGCTGACCTGAATGGCGATGACGCCCTGGCCGCCGCGATTGTGGCTGGGGAATTCTTCCAGCCGCGTGCGTTTGCCAAAGCCGTTCAGCGTGGCCGTGAGGATTTCCCGTTCGTCCGCCACGATCATCGATACCAGCTCCGCCCCGTCCGGCAAGCGCAGGCCGATCACGCCCCGCGCCGTGCGGCCCATGGAGCGCACGTTGCCCTCGTCAAAGCGGATGGCTTTGCCCAGGCTTGAAAACAGCAGGATGTGGCGACTGCCGTCGGTGATGGCAACGTCAATCAGCTCGTCTTCCGGCGGCAGATCAATGGCGATGATGCCGTTGGACCGCGGCCGGGAGAAAGCCGACAGCGGCGTCTTTTTCACGTAGCCGGAACGGGCGGCAAAAAACACAAACTCTTCGTCGGAGAACTCCCGCGTCGGCAGCACCGCGTTGACCCGTTCGTCTTCCTCCAGCGGCAGCAGGTTGACGATGGGTTTGCCCTTGGCGGCGCGGGAGGCCTGGGGCAGCTCGTAAACCTTGATCCAGTAAACCTTGCCGCGGGACGTGAAACACAGCAGCGTGTCGTGGGTATTGGCGACAAACAGCTTGTCGACAAAGTCCTCGTCTTTCATGCTCGTGGCAGAACGGCCGCGGCCGCCGCGTCGCTGGGCCCGGTAGGCGTCCAGCGGCTGGGCCTTGGCGTAGCCGGCGTGGGAAAGGGTGACGACCACGTCCTCCTCGCTGATCAGATCTTCGAGGCTCAGGCCAGCGTGGTTTTCGTTGATCTGGGTGCGGCGCTCGTCACCAAACTGGTCCCGCAGCTCCGTCAGCTCATCGCGGATTACCGCCATCAGCTTGTCCGGGTCGGACAGGATGGCCAGCAGCTCGGCGATCGTCGTGAGAATCTCTTCGTACTCGGCGACCAGCTTGTCCTGCTCCAGCCCGGTGAGCCGGTGCAGGCGCAGATCGAGAATGGCCTGGGCCTGGGTCGGGGAGAGCTGGTACCCCTCATCGCTCAGGCCGAGTTCCGGATCCAGGTCGTCGGGCCGGGTGGACTCGGCGCCGGATCGCGCCAGCAAGCTTTCCACCACGCCCGGGGGCCAGCGCCGGGCCTGCAGCGCCTCCCGGGCCTCGGCCGGGCCGGCGGAGGCTTTGATCAGCGCAATCACCTCGTCGATGTTGGCAAGCGCTACCGTCAGTCCCTCGAGCACGTGGGCCCGGTTGCGCGCTTTGCGCAGGTCAAACAGCGTGCGCCGGGTCACCACCTCGCGGCGATGACGGATGAACGCGTGGAGCACCTCGCGCAGGTTCAGCAGCCGCGGCTGACCGTCCGAAAGGGCCACCATGTTGATGCCGAACACGCTCTGCATCTGCGTGTGCTGATACAGATTGTTGAGCACCACCTCCGCCATCTCCCCGCGGCGCAGCTCAATCACGATGCGCATGCCGTCCTTGTCGGACTCGTCGCGCAGGTGGGTGATGCCCTCAATTTTCTTTTCTTTCACCAGCTCGGCGATCTTGGTGATCAGCCGCGCCTTGTTCACCTGATACGGCAGCTCGGTGACGATAATCGTCTGCTTACCCTTGCTGTCGTCCACCTCGATATCGGAACGCGCCCGAACATAAATCCGCCCGCGCCCCGTGCGGTAGGCTTCCCGGATGCCAGCAGCGCCGTTGATGATCCCGGCGGTCGGGAAATCGGGACCCGGCATGTATTCCATGAGGTCGACCACTTCCAGATCCGGGTTGTCGATCAGGGCGAGCGTGGCGCTGACCACCTCCGACAGGTTGTGGGGCGGACTGTTGGTGGCCATGCCCACGGCGATGCCGGCCGAACCGTTGACCAGCAGGTTGGGCACCCGGGTCGGGAGCACCACGGGCTCCGTTTCGGTTTCGTCGTAGTTGGGGGCAAAGTCGACCGTTTCCTTGTCGAGGTCCCGCAGCAGCTCGTGGGCGAGCTTGGACATGCGGATTTCGGTGTAGCGCATGGCGGCCGCGTTGTCGCCGTCCACCGAACCGAAGTTACCCTGACCGTCAACCAGCATGTAGCGCATGGAGAACGGCTGGGCGAGGCGCACGATGGTGTCATACACCGCCGTGTCGCCGTGCGGGTGGTATTTGCCGATCACGTCGCCGACGACGCGGGCCGATTTCTTGTAGGCTTTGTTCCAGTCGTTGCCCAGCACCGACATGGCGTACAGCACGCGCCGATGCACCGGCTTCAGGCCATCGCGCACGTCCGGCAGGGCCCGGCCCACGATGACACTCATAGCGTAGTCCAGGTAGGACTGCCGCATTTCGTCTTCGAGATTGACCTTCAGAACTTCTTTGGCCAGTTCCGCCATGAGACCCTCATTAGTTCGTTGGTTGGACACAACCCGGGCGAGAACCAACCGGCCTACGGTCAGCCCTTGTCACTGTGGGTTGCTGCGGGCAGCGGCGTCGCACGGGTTTTGCCGGGGTATTGCCCGGTCTGCTTTTTTGGGCTCGAGGGCTGCGGAGCGCAGCACCTTTGGCCCCATTTCTACTGAGACGCGCTGTAATCCATTCTCACGCGAGATTTTACCATATCCGCAGCCACCAAAGCACAAACAAAATCATCGCAGGAGCACTCTCTTAAGTGCCGCACGTGCGAGTGTTTGGAACCGCAGTGTCTCAAGAACCGCGGGCCCCTAGCGCCTCGCTTATTTTGCCCGGACGGTATCTTAGGTAGACTGTCGAGCCTTTGCGCGGGAACACTTTTCACCGATGACGATCAAGCACGCCTTTTGCGCCCTAGCCCTTCTCACCACCGCGGCATCGGCTCAGGAAGCCAGCCAGCAGGCGGAGGCCGCTGCCAGCGCCGCCGCCGCGGCCAACCCCGCCAGCTACGTGGAGTTTGAGACCACCCTCGGCGCATTCACCGTTGAACTGTATCCGGACAAGGCGCCGCAGTCTGTGGCGAACTTCCTTCAATATGTGGCCGACGGTTTCTATGAGGGCACCATTTTTCATCGGATTATCGGCAGCTTCGTGATCCAGGGCGGCGGCTACACCGCCGATTTCACCAAGAAACCCACCCGGGAGCCCGTCATCAACGAGGCGGACAACATGCTGCCGAACCAATACGGCACGCTGGCCATGGCCCGCACCGCCAATCCTCACTCCGCCACGTCGCAGTTTTACATCAACGTGGCGAACAATATGGCGCTCAACCACTCGGGCAAAACCGATTCCCGCGCCTGGGGCTACGCCGTGTTCGGCCGGGTGATTGCCGGTGAGGAAACCATCGAGGCGATGCGCTCCGTCACCACCGGCCCGGGCGGCCCGTTCCGCACCGACGTGCCCAGCGACACCATCGAGGTGACCGCCGTGCGCGTGGTGGAGGCGCCAACCGCCCCAACGCCGTAAACCGTGCCCGAGCCAGCGCCACTGTTTGTCTCGGATCTGCATCTGGATCCGGGACGGCCCGAGTTTTTTGCGCAGTTTGAAGCGCTGCTGGCGCGCTACGAAGGCCGCTACGGCGCCCTGTACCTACTTGGGGACCTGTTCGAGTTCTGGATCGGGGACGATTTTCCCAATCCCATGGCCGACGCCACCGCCGAGCTGCTGTCGCGTCTGAGCAGCCGCGGTACCCCGATTTACTTCATGGCGGGTAACCGGGATTTCCTGCTGGGGGAAGACTATGCCCGGCGCTGTGGCATGACGCTGCTGGAAGATCCCACGGTGATTGATCTTAACGGCCGCCCCGTGCTCCTCACCCACGGCGACGAGCTGTGCACCGACGACCTGCCCTACCAGCAGTTTCGCGCCCAGGTGCGCCAGCCCGAGTGGATTACCTACTTTCTCAGCCGCTCGCTGGAGGAGCGCCTGGCCATGGCTCGGGAAGCCCGGGAGGCCTCCCAGGCCCACACCAGCGGCGCCAGCGGAGAGATCATGGATGTAAATCAGGACGCGGTGGAGGCGCTAATGACGCGGCACGGCGTCGCGCACATGATTCACGGCCACACCCACCGGCCGGAGACGCATCACTTTGAGCTGAACGGGGCGCCGGCCCAGCGCCTTGTGCTGGGGGACTGGTACGAGCAGTCACATATTCACGTAGCCCTGGGGCTGGAACTGGAAGCGTTTGGCGGCCGGGCAGCCTAGTCAAAGCGCTCCGGGAGCGGCAAACGGGTCGCAAAGTCCGGGGAAAACAGAAAAGCGGGATAAAAAAAAGCCGGGGCGAGCCCCGGCTTTTTTCATTACTTTTGCTATCGCTTAGGCGACGTTGTCGCGCCGGCGCAGCTGGAAAGCGCCGAAGCCGATCAGCACCAGGGTCATCAGAATCAGACCCCATTGCGTCATGGTCGGAACAATTTCCGGCACCAGGGCGATGCCCAGGGCGATGGTGACCACGCCGGTTGCACCGTTGCTGTAGGTACAGGTGGCGGTGCCCGTCGGCTGGGTGTCGGTGTTGTTCGACTGACCATTCACGGCGAAGGTGAAGGGGTTGCCGAACATAATGCCCGTTGCGCTGGTAGCACCGGCCGCGGTGAAGGCACCCATGCCGTCATCGGTGATGGTGCAGGCCACGTCGAACATGCTGCCGTTGTTGGCGCCGTTGCTGATGGTCAGCGAGCCGCTGCCAGCAGAGCCGCGCACAACCGGCCCGATGTTGATGGTCTGCATCGTGCCGCCAGCCGGGTTTGGCTGCGCAATACCAACCGCGCCCGTGCAGGAAATAGCGGTGGTGGTGGGCGAGTTCGAAGCATCCGACGTACAGGAGTGGGTTGCCGCCAGGGCACCGACAGCGGTCGGGGCGCAAGAGGCAGTCAGCGTTGCGGGCGAACCGACCGCAATCGATGCCGGAGCAGCACTCACCGTGATCTCCGGAGCACCTGAAGTGGTACACGCGATGCTTCCGATAGTGCCGTCCACTGCCGTGAGCGTGAAGTTCGCGGTTCCAGTCATGCCGACCTCGACGTTACCCACGTCAACCGGTCCACTCGAGTTCAGCGTCGGTCCGCTGCTGACGGTAATGGTCCCGTTGGTAGTGCCCGCAGGCGTGATCGTCCCCAGTGCTGCGTCGGAATAGACCTCACCCGACACCGTAACGGGGATCATAGCTCCGTCCGTTGCTGTGCCAGCCACGGACAAACCAAGCACCACCACATCCGTAACATCAGCGATTTCAGTCAGCGTAGCGCTGAACTGAGCGGCCGTGAACGGATCGGCGGGCGTGCCCGGGCAGGTTACGCCAGCCGCGCAGGTGATGGAGTCAATAGTCACATCAGCGTTGCCGATGCCGATGTCAAACTGAAAGCCGACTGCGCCGGAGCCGGTTCCAAGATAGTTACAGGAAAGCGTCCCACTCCCGCCAGGCGCGATGGAAGCAGTACCGCATACAACGCCAGGCTGCGCGAACGCAGAGGCCGAGAGCAACAGGCCCGCGGCACCAGCAAGGCTAGCAAAAGTTCTAGGTTTCATCGTCTTATCTCACCCCAGTTTTTCTTAAATACCCACAAAACAGGTTGTGTCAGGGCCTTTCGGCCCCGACACGTTACCACAAAACTTCAACGTTTTCCGAAGTTAGCGAACTATTTCTGAATGTTCTCTTGACCCAGACCGCCGTCGATAATGGCGTCCGAACTCAAGGTTTTACCGTTCGCGTCGGCCACCAGCAGCCCGCTGACCGAAGACTTCAGGGCATTCCTGGGCATTGGCACCGTAATTGACCCAATCGAACCGCTGGAAAGCGGCGCGAGGGACGCGCTGAACACGGCAACTTTGAGAACGCCATCTTTGTAGCTGCAGGCACCCTGGTGCGTCGACGGCAGGCCGCCAATGCAGTTGCTGGTCTCAACTTTGCCACCGGCACCGTCGAGCTTGAGCTCAAACTGGAAAGCCGTTGCAGAAGCGTCGTTCAGCAGATCAAATTGGAATTCGGTGCTGGCGCCACGAGCAATCGGAGACACCACGAGGTCGGCACTGCCGGCGTAGGCCGCAGAGCCAGCCACTGCCAGGGCTACGCCCAGCGCAAGTTTCTGTCGAATCTTCATAATCAAACCTTTAGCCGTTAACGATGATTTGAACGATGCAGATGGCGTCAACGATGTTGACCTGGCCATCTTCGGTGCAGTCGGGCTGACCGGACTGGGCCGTGCTATTCACCACTTCCTGCAACACGCCGACCGCGTCCACGATATTAACCGTGCTGTCGCCTGTCGCGTCACCCGCGAGCTCACGCCCGATCTCCGTAGTACGACGCGACTCGTACTGGTCGAAGCTCAGGGCGTCAAAGGTATCCAGGCCTTCGACCGCGCCGAGCCGCACAGATTCGATGGTGCCGCTGGCACCGGCGGTACCCTGTGCGTCGGCGGCAGCCGAGGTGGCGTCGCTGTTTACCCACAGGAAGGTGTTGCCGCTGTTGGCGTAGGACACTTCAACGGAGTTCCAGCCGCTGCTCATGGGCGCGGAGATGGCGTCGCTGCCGGCCGGGTCTAGCGTCACGTTCGTGCCATCGGCCGAGACGGTGAAAACGATGCCGGTGGCGCCATCGTCAGAATACGCCTGAAAAATGGTCGCGTCACCGGTGCCGGAGGCGAGGAAGTAAAAGCGCGCGATGAATGTGCCTTCGGTGGACGGCGAGTTGTCCTGCACATATTGCACGCCGGAATCGGCCTGCATGGCGCAGACGCCGGAATAGCGAGCCAGTTCCACCGTATCGCCGGGACCACCGACCTGAGGCACGGTGCCGGAACGGGAAGACCATGCATCCAGTGTGCATGCGCTGGCAACGGATCCAGCCGCGAGCAGTCCAAGCGCTGCGACGGAAGTTACTAGTCTTTTCATGAGATTAACCCTCTCCTGGTTGTAAAAATACCGCGCTTTCGCGGCCCTTCATTACATAGAAGCGGATTTGCCCGGAAAAAAGCGTCACCGCCGGGCAAAAAAATTTGCCGTAACCGGGAAAAAGTGGCGGCCGAGCGGGAAAACGGTGCTAAAATCGCCACTTACAGAACCTTGTGGGTGCCAACCAGCTGTGTCCAGCACGCAAAACGGCGTCATTCCCATGTCCCGGCCCCTGCCCCGGCGCTCAGATTACCTGATTGTGATACCGGCCCGTGATGAAGAACGCACGGTGGGCAACGTGGTGCGCGACGTGCGCGCCCGGCACCGCTGCTGCGTCGTGGTGGTGGATGATGCCAGCAAAGATAAGACGGCGCAGGTGGCGAACGCCGCCGGCGCCGCGGTGCTCAGGCTGCCGTTCAATATGGGGGCCTGGTGCGCCACGCAGGCGGGGCTGCGCTACGCCAAGCGCCACGGCTATCGCTTCGTGGTCACGATGGACGCCGACGGCCAGCACCACGCCCGATCGCTGACCAAAATCCTGGACGCGGTGCGCAGCGGCGCTGCGGACGTGGCGGTGGGGGCCTGCCCGCATCGCCTCAGCGTCGCCAAACAGGTGGCCTGGTCGTATTTTCGCGCCCTGACCCGGCTGGACATTCGCGACTTTACCTCCGGCCTGCGGGCCTACAACCGGAGCGCGATCGAGTTGCTCGGGCGGCGCTACGCCAGCCTGCTGGACTACCAGGACATCGGGGTGCTGATGCTGCTGCAGCGGCAGGGGTTGAAGGTGCGGGAGGTGCCGGTCACCATGTCAGCTCGCCAGGCCGGCCATTCGCGGGTGTTCAGCTCGTGGTTTGTCGTCGCCCGCTACATGCTGCAGACCACCGTGCTGTGCCTGTCGCGGGTGGGGCCCCGGCACGGGCGCAAGTCATCCCTGGCGACGGAGTCCGCCGCATGATGAGTTATCAGATCACCACCGCGATCATCGGTTTCATTCTGGCCGGCTCGATCCTTTATCTGGTGCGTCGCGATCATCTGCACGGCTCCTATGCCCTGTGGTGGCTCGGCGTGGCAGGCTTTGCCATTGTGCTCGGTGCGTTTCCCCGGGTGATTGACGCGGTGGCCTACTACACGGGCATCTCCTACCCGCCCAACCTGCTCTTTGCCCTGGTGATCGGCATGCTCCTGATCAAAATGCTGCGTTCGGATATCGAATCGTCCCGCCACGAGCGGCGCATTCGCCGCCTGGGCCAGAAGCTGGCCATCCTGGCAGAAGAAAACCAGCGTCTGCAGGAGGAAATCGCCGCCGACCAGCCGCGCGAGCAGCGCCGCGCCGGCAACCAATAGCCTCCGCCGCCGCGGCTGCGGACGCCCGTGCGCGTTCTCCACATCGGCAAGTACTTTCCGCCCGACGCCGGCGGCATCGAAACCTACTGCCGGGATCTGCTCACCGGATTTGCCGACACCGACGTCAACTGCCGCATGCAGGTGTTTCACCGGCCCGGCACGGCGCCGCCGGATCACCCGGCGGTGGTTCCGGTCGCGACCCGGGGAGAATTCCTGTTTACGCCGCTGGCGCCGGACTTCAGCGCTACCTTTGCCCGCCAGCTGGCGGAGTTTCGGCCCGAGCTGATTCATGTGCATGTTCCCAATCCGGCGGTTTTCCGCCTGCTGCGGCAGCCCGGGGCGCGGCACCTGCCGTGGGTGGCAACCTGGCATTCAGACGTGGTGCCGTCGCGCTATGCCCTGGGGCTCAAACTTGCGTATCCCGCCTACCGGGTGCTCGAGAAGCGGCTGCTCAAGCGGCTTGCCTCGGTGCTGTTCACCAGCCCCGACTACGCCGAGGCCAGTCCCGCCAGCGCGGATGTCACCCGCTACGACGTGGTTCCGCTGGGCATTGATGCGACGCGGCTGACGCCGCGAGCCGCCGTGTCCTGGCCCGGGACGGGTGGGAAAAAGGTGGCGGCGGTGGGACGGTTCACCTACTACAAGGGCTTTGATCGCCTGCTGGCGGCACTGGCCGGGATTCCCGACGTCAGCCTGCTGCTGCTCGGGTCCGGACAGTTGGAGGATCGGGTTCGTCAGCAGATCGACCGGCTTGGGCTCAAGTCCCGTGTCACCCTGATCAGCGACGCCTCCGACGCGCAGCGCAACCAGGCCATCGCCGAGGCGGACTGCCTGTGCCTGCCGTCCATCGAGCGCACCGAGGCGTTCGGGTTGGTGCTGCTGGAAGCGATGGGGCTGGGCACGCCCGTAGTGGCCACCCGAATTCCGGGATCCGGCGTGCCCTGGGTGGTGGAGTCCGGCGGCCATGGCGTGCTGGCAGCACCAGACAACGTGGAGTCGCTCCGGGCGGCGCTTAGCCAGGTGCTGGAGGATGAGGCACTGCGAGCACGGCTCTCGGCGAAAGCCGAAGAGAACTTCCCCCGCTTTCGCATCGAGCACACGGTCCGGGAACTCGCCCGTATCTACCGCGAGGTGATGGACCAAGCTGGAGGAACCACCGGGTCAGACCCTGACCTATCCCCACAAAAAAGGCTTTGATGACGGATAGTTAGAGATTAAGGTGCGGTAGAAACAGCGAGTGCATGGACTTTTTTGTCTTCCGGATAGACCAAGAAACGGGAGACAGCCCATGCACTCGGTGGTTAGTTTATCGCGCAATCTCAGCGAATTTCTTCCTCAAACGATTCACCAGCGCCGACTTCAGGCCTTGGAG
>JBCCVP010000123.1:0-15837 GCA_039195135.1 Pseudomonadota bacterium
GCCAGGCCTTGTGGAAACTCGGAGAGCAGGATCGCGCGAACAACATGCTCGACCGCGCGCTTGCGTTTATGACCACACTGCCTCGGGTTCGGGGCGACGGTCACGGCGAGCTGGATGTGACGATTCATGTCCTGCGCGGCGATCAGGTAAAGGCTGTTGACGCCCTGCGGGAAGCGATGGACGCCGGCTGGCGGGACAACTGGTGGCGCCTTCGCTATCCGTTCTTCGATGTCATGGCGGAATCCCCAACCTGGCGCACTCTGGTTGCCGAACTCGAGACCGATGCGATCCGCTCGCGGGAGCGATATACGGCGCTGGAGAACGAGGGAACCTCGCTGTTCTGATCATCGGCCAGATGGCTGAAGGCTGCTACATCCTCTTGCGCCCTTAGGACATAAATGAATTCTGCGGTCGTTCGCCTAGAATAGGGAGGGGAGCATCGGGTCAAGGGGACTGCAGGGGTCGCATGAAATTTTGGGTAATCAGCGTTGCCGTCGTTGGGATGGTCTGTGGTTCGGTGATCAAAGCGGACACGAGCCCGTCGGTGTCCCCGCTTATCAGCAGCACAAAACCGGAGCTCCCGCCCGTCGTGCAGGCCCGGCTGAGCAAGATGGTCGAGCAGGACCTGCTGGCCGACGAAAAGCTGCTGCCCAACACCTTCGATGCTGGCACCGGACAGGAGTTTGGTTTCTCGGTCGCGACAGATGGCGACCTGCTGGTGGTCGGTGTGCCGTTTCTCAGCTTCAACTACGGCCCCGACGGTGGCGGCGCCTACGTATTCGGGCGCAACGTCGGCGGTGCCGACAACTGGGGCCAGATTGCCAGACTGCTGCCCAACCCAGCCGATATTGATGCTCGCGCTGTGCCGGTCAGCGACATCAATTTTGGCATCTCCGTCGCCATCTCGGGAGACACGATAGCCGTCGGCGCGCCGGGCTACGGTCTTTCCTCAACGGCCCAGGGCCCTGGCGCCGCGTTCATTTTTCAACGCGATGAAGGCGGTACCGACAACTGGGGCCAGGTTGTACAGCTCCAACCCAATGGACTGGGTGATGGCGCTGAGTTCGGCGCGTCCGTCTCGCTGGATGGCGATACGCTTGCCGTGGGGGCCCCGCAACACAACACAGGTACGCGGGGTGGGCTGGTTGCCGTTTGGCCGTTTCAGAACAATCTGAACGATTTTCTCGGCGTGCACAATGGCATTGCGGTCGGCGCCATTGCCTATGACGCGGGTATCTTTGGCGATGCCCTGGACCTGCGCGGCGTAGACGCCCACGTCAGTATCCCCACCACGGTACTCAATGGTCAGAGCGCTTGCTCGATCACCTTTTTTGTCAGCCGCGAGCAGTATTCTCCCGACGGCGCCAACGCGATATTTGCCAACGTCGGCGGCGGATCGCTGACCTCGGTTCTGGCCAGCCTTGCCAACGACAACACCGCGTCGTTTCGCCTGGACGGAGACAGCTCCCCCACGCCGCCTATTCCGCTGGACAACGCCTGGGTGCACCTGGCTTTTACCTATGACACCGCCACGAATGTCCGAAGCGCCTACGTGGATGGTGTGTTTCATTCCTCCGTGGTCACTTCAGGACGCCTATGCGGAAGCGATATGCCGTCGACGATCGGCGCCCGAGACACGGATGGGGCGGGGACGATGGTGGAATATCACGACGGCCTCATCGACGAGATGATGCTTTACAACCGAGCCCTTACCGCCGAGGAGGTGGCGTCCGTCGAGGCAGGTTTCACCACCAGCTTCAACGGCGCCGTGTTCATTTTTGAGCGGGACAATGGGGGCAGCAATGCCTGGGGCCAAACCCGGGAGATCAAAGATGACGACACCACGAGCCGCTTTGGCCTGCAAACCGAGCTGAGCGGCGACCGCCTGGCCGTGCTGGCCGGTGGCGGCGCTGATCCCTTGCGGGTTTTTTCTCGTAACACTGGCGGCGCGAACAACTGGGGTCAGGATGCCGTCGTCACGCCGCCGCCCTCCGGGCTCTTTGACCCGCCGCCCAATCAGCAAGGGAAGTCGATCGCTTTCTCCGGCACGTCTCTCATTGCGCTGGGCCGATTGAACTCCAGCGGTCAGACCTGGCTGTTTGAGGAAACCACGGGGTGGAGTTTCGACCAAACGCTCACCGTCTGTAATGGCCCGAACGTTACTCATCTGGTCGCCTCGCCGAACACCATTGCGGCCGGCGGCAACAGCGGCACCGCAACGCGCGTGTGCGTTTACGAACGCAACTTTGGCGGCCCGGACAACTGGGGCATTGCGGCGAACATCGCCAATCCGGCGGGCCAGTTTACGGCCAATTCCTTTGGTGAATCGCTGGCGATCAGCGGCAGTCAACTCGCGATTGGCGCCCGGCGGACCAATGGCCAGGGTGTGAACAGCAACGCCGGCGCCGTCTATGTGCACTACCAGGACGAGGGCGGAACGTCGAACTGGGGAGAGATCGACCGCGTCGATCCCGAGGACTACCTAACTCCATCAGAGCTGGGTATCGACCTGGATCGGGATGGGGACTATTTGATCGTCGGCGCTCGCAGTGATGCGAATCAGCAGGGCGTGGACGCCGGCGCAGGCTACGTCTACGAGCGTGTCAACAACAGCTGGCAATTCGCGACCCAGCTTACCGGCAACGTAGCGGATGACGTGGGATCCCGCGTCGCCATCAGCGGCACAACGGCGCTCGTTTCCGATCAAGGCAACAGCAACGACGGCACCGTGCATGTCTTCCAGCGTGAGTTTGGAGCCTGGGTCCGGGTAACGGAACTGCGCCCCCCGGAAGGCGGGTCGCCCATCCTGTTTGGGCTTTCCGTCGACATTGAGGGGGATACAGCAGTCACGGCGGACCTGTTCAATGTGCACATTTTTTCTAGAAACGAAGGCGGGCCCGACAACTGGGGGCTGGTTGCCTCCTCGCCGGCCGATTTTTTTGACCTGTTTGGCATCCAGCTGGACATCAGCCCCGACGCGACGCTGGTGGCCGTGGGCGCAACATCTGCGGCGGAAAACGGGAAAGCGGACTCCGGTGCCGTATACATCTTTGAGCGCGACTTTGGTGGTCCGAACAACTGGGGTCGCCGAGTCAAGCTGTTTCCGAATCAGCTTCAGGCCGGGGATGAGTTAGGCCTCGACGTGCACATCACAAATTCGCGGCTGTTTGCCGGCGCAACCAACGCGTCAACGGTGAGCAACAACGAAACCGGCAAGGTCTTCATTTTTGATCGTGATGAAGGCGGCGCCGACAACTGGGGGCTGGTGGACGTTCTGGTACCCAGCCTGACGCTCAATACGCTGGGCCTGGGTTATGCCATCGAGTCGGAGGGCGATCGCCTGGCCGTCGGGGCGCCGTCGATCGCCGACGCTGTGTTGGAACAGGAAGGCGTTACGTTTCTTTTCGAACGCGACCCGAACACCAATGAATGGGTGGAACTGGCTGCTATTCGAGCCAGCGATGGGGCTATTGGCAATGCCTTCGGCACAGCGGTTGACTTGACCGGCACAACGCTGACGGTCGGCGCACCGGTGGATGGCGAACTGGGTGAAAGGTCCGGTGCCGCCTACGTCTACGCGCTTCCCGATCTCCAGATCTCCGCGGTCACTGGCCCACCGATATCGGTGGCCGATCCGCTGACCGGTCAGGTCGAACTCGGCTCCACGGTGCAATACACGCTGGACGTGACCAACATCGGAGACGGTGCGGCCTCGGCTGTGGCCCTCACCGTGGCCGCGCCGAAGGCCTGTGCAACGCTGAATACCGACCTGAGTCCGGGCTGGACGGTGGTTGATCCAGCGCCGGCGATTCCGATCATCACTTATGACCTGGGCGACCTGGCCTCCGGCGCCAGTGCTCAGGTCTCGCTGAGTCTGAATATGGATCCGGCCGATCCCATTGCGCCGGCCTGCGAGCTGTTTACGATCGATTTCGGGATCAACAATTCCGCCACCACCGGCACCCTGGATTACTTTGGTGGCAACAATCTGTTCCCGTTCCTGATGGACATGATTCCCCAGTCAAACCTGCCGCCGGAATTGCTCAGCGCAATTCCGGATCAGTCGGTGCCGGCCGGCGTTGATGTGATGCTGGATGTGTCGGCGTTTTTCGAAGATCCCGACATGGACGCCATCAACTACTCGATCAGCGGCCTCCCCGCGTCGCTGAACATCGATATGTTGACGGGGGTCATCAGCGGCGTCACCACGGTTGCAGACTTTAACGCCGCCCCGTTCACCCTGACCGTCACCGCGACAGACCCGGCGGGCTCGGGGCTCGGGACCAACGATACCTTCGACCTGGATCTCACCAACGTCGCGCCCACGTTGGTGGCGACGCCGCCGACCTACAGCACTGTTCTCGGCGAAGATCTGTTGATCGACCTGGCGCCGTTTTTTGAGGACGCCGACGGCCAGCCACTCAACTACTCGCTAAGCGGCAGTCCAGCCTATTCAGTGAGCAATTTTGGTCAGCCCGCCCTGCTGCGCGGCGTGGCCACCACCACCCAGTTACAGCAATCACCGCTGACGCTCTCGCTGCGGGTGTTCGACGACTTCGGTGGTCAGCTGACGCAGCCGATCACCATCAACGTGTTTGACCAGCTGCAGTCCCAGTTCAGCTTCGAGCGCTATTTTCCGGCCCTGCAGCAGCCCTGGTACTTCTCAGACATTCAGGACGTGGTGACCGCCGCTGACGACACGGTATATCTGGCGGACGCGGAGCGCGGCAAGGTCATGCGCTTTTCCAAAGACGGCCTGCTGATCACCCAGTGGGGGCAGCTGGGCGCAGACCCCGGGCAGTTCACTTTCCTGAGCTTGGCCCTCGCGGTCGGACCGAACGGCGATGTGTACGCCGCCAGTGGATCACGGCTGCAGGTTTTCCGTCGCAACGGCGAGCTGATCAGCGAAACGGACTACCTTGATGACATTATCGATGTGGTGCTCGATAACGCAGGCCAGCTCTATCTGCTGTTCGCCGATCGGGTGGAAATCCGCGCTGCCGAGCAGCGGAGTCTCCTGGTAGACACGGTTCCCCTAAACCGGCCGCCCGCGAGCCTGGTGGTGGACGATGGCGGCGTGTTGTACGTCTCCCAACGCTCGCCCTCCAGCGCGCAAGATAACGATCTCATTATCCGGTTTTCACCGCCCAGCTACACCGCCGGTAGCGGCATCAACACGACGGACGCGGACGATCTGACCCTCGGTCCTCTGGGGCATATCTACGCGGTCGGCAGCGCTGACGGTGTGGTCCGGGCCTACGATAGCAACGGCGCGCAAACGGTGGACAACGACATCAGCGCCATCGGCGGGAGCACGCTGAAGTCCATTGCCTTCGGCACTCAGGCACGCAGCTACATCGCCAATGGCGAAACGGTCTTTGGTGTCGATCCAAACACCAATGCCCGCGCGTTCGCCTGGCAGTCGGCCAGCGATGACAGCGCGCGCTTTGATCAGCCGCTGGATGTGGCGGTGGGCGCCGGGGACAACCTCTACGTGCTGGAGGCCAGCAACAGCCGAATTCAGAAATTTGCCCGTAACGGCAGCTTTCAGATGCAGTGGCCCCTGCAACAGCCCATTGCCAACCCGGCCACGGCTCGGGCCTACGTGTACGCCAGTGGCTTTTCTCCGGTCCGCGTGCTCGTAGCGACTGGTGCCGCGTTGGAACTGTACGACGCAGGCGGCAATTTGATTACCCCCAACCCCTTCGCCGTGAGCGGACTGAATCAGCCCGGCCCGATGGACGAAACGGGTTTGGGAGACCTGGTCTTGAGCGATATCAGCGGCCCGGGGACAACCATCTATGTGGTTTCGCAAGCGGGGATTGTCGACCGCGGGCCCTGGACCGCGCCCACCTGCGCGGCATCTGACCTGGCGGTGAGCCCCAATAATCTGGTCTATCTGCTCTGCGAGCCGGGCGTCACGCCGGTGGAAATACAGGTCTACACGCTGGATGGGCAGGCGGTGCCCGCCGCCAACATCAATCTGACCAACGTGGGCAATCCGCGCTCGCTGAATGTGGATGGTCAGGGCCGCCTGTACCTGACAACCACGCAAACCACGATCAGCCCGCAAGGCGTCACGGCGGTGGATTCACTGGTGCAGGTGTTGCGGTCCGACGGTGCGGAGCTCGGCCAGGT
Source organism: Pseudomonadota bacterium (assembly GCA_039195135.1). Taxonomy (GTDB): domain Bacteria; phylum Pseudomonadota; class Gammaproteobacteria; order Xanthomonadales; family SZUA-38; genus JANQOZ01. Next base: position 6,139 of record JBCCVP010000123.1, read on the forward strand.
GGGCGCCTCCGGCTTTGCCGCCGCGCGCTTTGATTTTGGTGGCGAGCTCGCGGGCGTTGATGTGAATAGTCAGGGTGATCTTTTCCTGGTTGAACCGGGCAACAACCGGGTGCAGATTCTCAATCCGCTGAACCTTGCCAACAACACCAAGGCTATTGTCGTAGCCGGAGGCGGCGATTACCCCGAGAACTTTCTGTGGGAAGCCACCCAAATCAACGCCAATAATGCGTACGACAAGCTGAGCTATCAGGGTTTCACGTCGGATCGAATCCTCTACCTCCACCCCGACCCCAACCTCGACCTGGACGGAAACCCGGCAACGATCGAGATTGCCGGCGCGCCCACCCGGGCCAACCTGGAAGACGCCATCACCAACTGGGCTGCGGACGCAGACAATCTGGTGGTTTACCTGGCCGATCATGGAGACAAGGAAGTGTTCCGGATGAATCCGGAAGAGGTGCTGGACTCCGGCACGCTGTCCGCTTGGCTCGCTGACCTTCAAGACGGGGTTTGGCCCGGCCGCGCCCAGCCGCCGCTCGGCAACGACGGCTGGATCACGATTGTGTACGAGGCCTGCGAATCGGGGACGTTCCAGGACAACCTTGCACCGGTCAACGGTGAGGCGACCAACAAGCGCGTGGTCATCACCACCTCAAGTTCTGACCAAAACGCTAGCTTTATCGCGCAAGGATTGCTCTCGTTTTCCTACCAGTTCTGGATCAATGTGTTTAACGGGGCCAATGTGTATGACGCCTACACGCTGGCATCGGCTACGATCGCCGACGCTTATCCCCAGCAGGCCCCACTATTGTCGGTGATCAACGGCGGCGCGCAGGTAAGCAATGTCGAAAATTTCTTTGCATCGGGGACCTTTGCCGCGCGGGTGATCGGAAACGGGACAGCCAACACCTTTTCCGGGCCAGACATTGTCAATCCAACCGCCACGCTGGTGGGCGGCGCAACCGCGCAGATCGAGATTCCGATGGTGTCGGACAACGATGGGGTTTCGCGAGTGTGGGCGATCGTGGAGCCGCCGGAGTATATGGTCCGCGATGCCGAAAATCCGGTGCTGGAGTTGCCCACCTTTGACCTCGGCATGGACTGTGGCCCCGGCATAGAGTTCTGCGGCACCTTCGATGGCTTCACCTCGGTGGGTGAGTACCGAATTGAGGTGCTGGCTCAGGATATTTTCGGCAACGTCACGCGGTATCCAAACCGGCAGCAGCCGGTCCCGGACCCGGAGCTGACGCTCACGGTCGGCAACCCGCTGACCAATAAGGCAGCCCTACTGGTTATGGGAGATGGCAGCGCGCGTGGCCAGGCGCGACTGCGCAACGGCGATTTTGCCTACCAGGCGCTGCTGCGACAGGACTTTCTCAACGATCTTGATCCGCTAACGCCGAATGTCACGGGCCAGGAAGACGAGATTCGTTACTACACGCAGGGCCAGTTTGCCGGCCAGGACGTGGGCGTTCCCAGCATTGAACAGCTCAACAATCTGCTGACCGGCGAGTTTATCGACGCAGACACCCAGCATTTTGTGCTGGTCTTGCTGGGTGATGCCAGTGATTCAGCGGTGGAAGGGCTGGCGGTGCCCGGTAGCCAACCGATTCTCACCAGCGAGCTGAGCACCTTTTTGGATAACGTGGAAGCCGTCATTCAGGGGAAGATCGCAGTGATCCTTGAAGGCTCCAATACCGGTGCGTTGATTCCACAGCTCAGCGCGGCCAGCGATCGCCGACTGCTGGTGGCAGCGGCGTCCGCCGGCGAACAGGCCAGCCTGCTGGGCTCCGGTGGTATCTCCTTCAGCCGGTATTTCTGGAACGCGATTCGCGATGGCTTTTCGCTGGGCACCGCTTTCCAACTGGCCAACACGGCCGTGCGCGCCGGCGTCGGTGATCAGAACCCGGTGCTGGACGACAATGGCAACGGTATTGCCAACGATCCCACCGACCGCATTGCCGCAAGGCAGTTTTTCATTGGCCCCGGACTTGCCCGGGCGGGCAACGGACCGCTGATCGGCCGCCTCATGCCGGACCTTGTAATCGCAAACGAAAACGTCACGCAGGCCCAAATTCTGGCAGAAAACGTCACCAGCACGAGTGACGTTGCCGTGGGGGTGGTTGGCAGCGTACGGGTGCCGGGCACCAGTTTGCAGCTGGGCACCTTCGAGCTGCAGCCCGTGGCTGGCAACAAGGGGGCGCCGGTGATCAACCTCGGTGACTACGTCGGCAGTTTCGATGGATTTACCGCAGCCGGCGATTACGATATCGCCGTGTTTGCGGTCGACGACAAGGGCAACCCTTCATCACCCCGGCGCACAACCCTGAGAAAAACGGCCGGCGGTGACATTTTTGAGGTGGATGACGCGCCGGCCAACGCCACACCGCTCATCGCCGATGCCGCCGCGCAGCGCCACACGCTCCATACGCCGCAGGACGAAGACTGGCTGCTGGTCGCCCTGGGCGACCCGCAGGCTCGTGTCCTTAACCTGAGTTTCAATCAGCTCGATGCGGGCCTGCAGCTTCGCGCGGAGGTATTCGATGCCAGCCGACTGACCGATCCCCAGGCGGCAAGCCTGCTTACTGAGCTGGTCACACCCAGCGCCCTGGGGGTCGAGATCCCGATCCCCAATTCGCTGACCGCAGGACTCTATCTGGTGCGCGTCAGTCGCGAGAGTTTTTCGCCTACGCCGAATAGCGACCCGAGTCCGGGTTACAGCGTCGGCCTGGCCTCTCCTTTTGGTGATCTTGGCGGATTGCTCACCGGGACCATCACCGACGCGGTCAGCGGTGACCCCATCGGCCTGGCTTTGGTGACTGCGGTGGCCAAGAGCACTCAGTTTTGCGGAACCGCAACCTGTGATGCCGCTGCTGTGCCTACGTGTGATCGGGCGGTCTGCGGAAACCTGGGTGGTTTTCGCCTGCTTCTGAATCAGGGTGAATACGATCTTCGCGTTCAAGCGGATGGTTACGAAACGCGAACGGTCAACGGATTCCGGGTCCAGCCCGGCGGCACAACGCTCGTGGTGCCCGACCCCGTGATGTTGGAGCCTGAAGCTGGCGCAACGCCACCGACGATCACCCTGGACAGCGCCACGGCAGCAGGAGAGACGGAGGTTTCCCTCACCGCAACGGTAAACGCCAATGACTCGCAAACCACCGGACGTTTCTTGTTGGGGCCCGACTCGGCGGCGCTTGCCCCGGTATCTCCCAGTTTCGTGGTCACCGGCAACCAGTCGCAAGGCGTATCCGCCGTGGCCACCGGGCTTACCTGCAGCACTGCTTATATCATCTCGGCAACAGCCGAAAACGCCGGCGGGCAGGCGGCCGGCGGCGAGCTGATGGTGACCACGGCAGATTGCGGCAGCACCGGGATAGACGTGGTTTTTGCTAACGGCTTCGAATAAATCCTCAGCCCTCGATTCCACTTACCCGAAACGGCTGACTACCGCTCAAAACTGTCGGCGAACACAACGTTGAACGACGCGGGATCCGGCCCCGTGTTGTCCAGTTCGTTGAATTCGTCAATTTCGTTGTTCGGATCCACGATCGCGTAGGCGGCATAAAGACCCGTTTCGGGCAGTTCCCAGGTCAGGCTCACCTCCACCTCGGCGCCGGCCGCCAGCGTTCCTTCCAGCGCGGTCAGGTTTTCCACGATGGGGACATCTGCCTGCGGGCCCTTGGCTGCTGCGCCGGTCAGGCGGCGGGCGAAGATGGACACCTTGGGATCGGTGATCGCCCGATCGCCTTTGTTGAAAACCTTGGCGGTCACCGTTGCCTCCTGGCCCGCCTCACTAAGCCCGACGAGCAGATCGACGTCGCCGACCGCCAGATCGGTGTTGATCTGGTGCCGGGCCAGCATGATCCGGCCGGACGTGGGCTCCTGGACGCGCTCAAAGGTCTGCTCACCCAGCCCCGTTCCCAGGTCCAGGTCCACCTCATCTTCGATCAGATCAGACTGGTAATAGAACATGAGCACCTGGCCGTTGCTGGCGGTCGCCACCGACATGCTCTTCTCCAGCACGGGGCCGCCGTTGAATAACCCCTCCAGCGCGACTGGAGTGGCCGTGCCATCTTCGAGCGTCAGAACGTAGTCGGGCTGACCCGCGCGAATCTCGGGAATAACGCTGTAGATCTCACCGCTGGGCAGTTCGCCAATTTGAAAGCTGCCGCGGAACTGCTGACTGGCCTCCAGCCCCCCAACCAGGCCCGGGTCCCGCGGGTTGGTGCTGTCGTTGTACAGGTTGCTGAGCGTATCGAGGGAGTTCCAGGTATCCCCCCGCCGCAGTCTCACCCCCACGGTGTCGGTAGACGCCAGTGCCACACCGCCATCAGCGAGGGCCAGCACCCGCAGCGAGTCACCGCCACCAAAAATGCTGGACGAGGGTGGCCGTTCGAAGACGGAGAAATTGGAAAACGGTGCGCCCGCACGGTAAAGGAAAAAGGTGCGCTGAAAGCTGCCAAAGGGCTCATTAAACCCAATCAGCAACTCATCCCCGGTAAACGCGCCAATCAGGTCCATGGCCACAAACCGGGTGCGGCTACCCTGGCGAAGCACACCGCTGGTTGCGAAGCCGGCGCCGTCAAAGATGGCCCAGTTGACGAAATCAGAACTGGCGACGGTCTGCTGCTCCGCGTCGTACGGAATAATGTCACCCTCCAGGTTGGTCAGCCAGAGAATCGCGACCTCGTTCTGCGGGCCGGTGGCGATGCGGGGCAGATAGCTGGTAGCCGGAGCGCCCGTCACGTTGTTGGTGGGCGCTTCGGAGGGTGTGGACCAGCTCCCCGTGTTTGGGTCGAAGACGGCAAAATAAGGCACCAGCTGCTGGCTCTGGGCCAGCGCATCAGCCTGGGGATCGCCGGATGCCGGTAGATTGGCGTCGCGAACCTTAAGCCAGAACGCCAGCCAGCGGCCCGAGCTGTGGTAGGCCACCACTGGATTAAGGTCCGCCCGCGTGTCCATGGCGATCGGCGCGGGTGCCGTGAAGCCGCCACCGCCGGAATAGCTAAAGTAGATATCCGTAGCCTGGGTGGGCGGCAAATCGCCCCGTTCCTGGATCCATACCAGCAGCGCGCTGCCATCCGGCGCCACCGCCGCCTTGGGCTGGGCATCCTGGCCCACATTGCTGATCACCTGAACCTGAGTTGTCGGACTGGCGTCGGCGCCTTTGCCGGCCTTAGCGCTTGCGAGACGTTCTGCGCTGAGCCTCAGCGCATCGGCGTTGACCACGGCAGGGCGCGCTGGTGACGCCGACTTACGGGTGTTGCCGGGATAGGTGTAGCTCCATTGCTGGCTCACCACCTGGCTGTCGACCGGGGCGGCTTTGTTGGCCGGAAACGGGAATTTTACCGAGTCGACTTTCTCGAAGGTGGCGGTGGCGCCAAACAAGGTATAGCGCGCGTTGAGAAAAATCTGCGCCACCCATTCGTTAAAGGCCAGACTGGGGCACTGCGTGGGCACCGATTGAAATGAGATCTTGTTCTGCCCACCACCAAACACCGACAGCTCCGCCAGTCCGTCCAGCAGTTCGATCACCAGCCCAACCTTCTGGGCGAGAGCCACTTCGATTTTCCCTTCGATACAAAAATCCGAGACCGAATCCCCCTGTGGAAACGCGGCGGTGGCCGACGTGTCTGCCGTCAGGCTGATTTCCGCGACGGCCTTGGCGGTTTCGGTGGCCACTTTGAGTACGCGACCCAGCAGCGGGGTCTCGCTGAGCGCCGCCAGGGGTGGGAATAGTTCAAGCAGTGGTTGTTCCGCCTTGAGCACCCCGCCGATCAGAAACCCGATGAGTCCTTTGTCGTAGGCGACCGACTCGGGCAGCAATTCGGTGGTAGCGCCCAAAGAGGCTTTGAAGGCCAGCTCACCGATGCCGGCTTCGAAGGCGCCGCCCCCGGACAGGGTGATTTTGTCAGTACCCTGGCCCGCCATGGCCGCTTCTGCCGAAAACTGGAACCCGGAGACGCCGAACGATTTGCCCCCGAGAAAAGGAAACCCCTCGGCAAAATCAATCGTCAGGTCCAGCGGTGTTGGTGGTGCCAGCTGCGTCAGGGTCCACTTGCCAACATCCCGGCTCCCGGCAATGGATTCGCGGACAAAACCGTACTGGAAACACCCGGAAGAGCTTGACCCCTCGCCAAAACCCGGCGCGTAGCTGGTCGCAAATCCCAGCTGAACCGGAACCGCGCCGCTGGATTGAAACTGCCCGTTGACGATCTCGATATGGGCCGCAGGCATCGGCGCCTCGGGCAGCCGTTGCCGGAGTCGGAAGTCCGAAAGCTGGTAGGGCAGCTGAAACTGCGTGGCGTTGTAATCAGCAGGTGCTTCCAGAGAGAAATCCACCTGGGTTGAGCCGCCTGGACCGTCCTGAGGATTTCCAAGCTCGAACAAGCCGGGATCCCCGGCCCAATCCAAGGCAAGCGCCGCCTGGGGGTTATCGTTGAAATCGAAACCGTTCTCTGCCTGACAATAACGCCATACCGTTCCAGCAAAATCACCTTCAAAACTGGTAAGGGAGGGTTGCTGAGCGATCGATAGCTCATAACCGAACACCTCATCGGCGCTGTTGTCCAGCACATAGAGGGTGCCGCCGGTAGCCGCCAGATAATCCCGGGCGCCGGTGGTCACCGGTACCGGCAACGGATACCGCCCGAGCACCGAAAGATCAACCGGATCCAGGTAGTAGGCGAGTACTGTCTGCGCCAGGGAGTCGCCGTTGGGTACGTTTCCATAGGCATACAGCACGGGTCGCCCCGTGGTGGCTTCAACGGTCAGCGCAACGGCGTCATCGCCAAAGGGGCTGCTGCTGTTTCTAATACCCGCAAACGGACGGAATATTTCTCGTGAGCTGAGAACCGTCGTCAGGTCAGCGGCAAGGTGGATGAGCGTTTCGTCAGACAGGTACCAGAAGGTACCGTCCGGGGCGCGGGAAAACTCTCGGATTGGCGCCAGCGCCGATAGGTCCGCACTCGATTCAAGCACCAGGACTTCGTCCCCGGGCGTACCTTCAATGCGCCAGGTGGACAGCGTATTGGCCGCGCCGCCAATCGACCCGAAGCCTACCAGGCGGTTCGGCCCCGCCAGAAACAAACCCCGGGAGAACGAACTGACCTCATAGCCGTCAGAAATACGGAACTGAAAGATCCCGCTGAAATCGTAGATCTCGATGCCTCGACTGGAGTCATCGACATAGAACCGCTGGGCCGCTTCGTCGACGGCGAAATGGCCGAAAAACCCGCTGGGCACCACAACGCCGAACACCTCGTCGCCGATGGCAGCGTGGGCCGGCGTTGCCGCCAGCCACAGAATCAGCGTCAGTACGCCGGTCGAAAGAAAACGCCGTTGAGATTCCCTGGGCATCTGCCATCCCTGGTTCGAGACCACCTTGAACCGTAACAGCTTGGGCCGAGCCTATTTGTCAACTCTTATGAACGACGCAGGCCTCGATTGCAGGCTGACTCACGAGGATCTTCATAGCTGCTCGAACCCGGAAGCAAACAGCCCGTCTTTCTTGAGCTCGACGGCGCCGATGTCGCACTGCGCGTCGCCGTCATCGTCACCGTCCTGCGGCCGGGCTACGCCCCGGGCATCGCCGTCCGGGCAGCTACCCGCATCACCTCGATCCACCAGCAGGGAAGTCAGGCGCGGGTTTAGGGTCGGTACGAGAGCCCCGTTTGGCGTAGCCGGGTTAAGCCCGGCATCTTCGGTGAGAACATCGCTGGCGAGCGGAGACAGCTCGCAGCCGGACAGATCGCCAAGCAGGTTGCTTCCCAGGGACACAATACTGCCGCCGTCGGCGGTCACGCAGTTTGGGGGCGAATCGGGGCCGGCAAAAAACGTCGCGGAGGGCAGGTTTCCCGCCACCACCGAGTTGACCAGGGTCACCTCGGTGCCTGCGCCGAACGCGTTGAGGGCCGCGGAGACGGCCACCCAGCAACAGCCGCCGCTGTTGCCGGTGATGGTCACGTTGACCAGCGTGGCGTCGTTGTTAAACACCAGGCCGCCCCCCTGGTTGCCGACCACGGTCACGTTCTCCAGATAGCTGGTGCCGGCAATGTTAAACAGCGCGGCGCCGTCAGCGTTGGTCGTATTGCCGTCAAAGGTGCTGTTGCGGATGTCCACGGAAGCTTCCGCGAAGACGCCGCCGCCGAAGGAGCCATTCACCCGGTTTGCGCTAAACCGCACGCCGCGCGCCACCAGATCACCCCGGGCGCTGATGCCGCCACCGTCGCCGGAGATGGTGAGATCTTCCACCCGGAGCGTGGTACCGGCATCGTTGGCGAGCGTACGGAAATTGTTGACGCCCCGAATGATTGTGCGCTCCGCGCCATTACCCAGCAGAGTCAGGTTGTCACTGACCTGAAGCACCGAGTCTACATCCAGCAGATAGGTGCCGCTGCCCAAGGCGATGGACTGCTGACCGGCCAGCGCATTGGTCTCTTCGATAGCCGCCCTTAACGTGCAGGCGCCGTCTTCGCTGGCGCATACGCCGTCGCCCGGGTTTTCGTCACTCTTGTCAGCTAACGCCTGCTCGGTGCTGCCCACCTGAAAGTCCGCCGGCCGGATCACCGGTGTAATCTGGGCCAGCGAATTGTCCGGCGTCTGGTCCTGCTGATTCTGAGTCACCGTCACATCGGTGCGCAGGCGCAATCCCAGCGCCGCATCAAGGGGTACCTGGGCGCCTACCGTGATCGCTTCGCTGGCGCCGGGCGGCAGGTCAGCCAGGGGGCAGGTAAGCTGCCGACGGTCTCGCTGGCAACCGGCAGCGGCGATGGAAGTCAGCTCAAAACCCGGCGCTACGTCGATGGTCATCTCAACGCCGGTAGCGGTTTGGCCGCCGCCGGAACTCGGCGTTGAGTTCTGCACCGAAAACTCGTAGCTCACAATCTGGCCGGGCAGCGCGTTGTCGCTGGAAGGAACACTGGATAGCTGAAGATCCAGCCCGTCGATCACCGTGACGGTGGCCTCGGCGCAGCCGGTGGTGGTTTCCGCGGTGGGCACCTTGCCAGCACCGGTGTCATTCATCTGATCACTCACGCAGACCTGCAGGGTGTAGCTACCGGGCGCTGTATAGATATGCTCTGCGGTGATCCGTCCCGGCCCGACGTCACCTTCATCCAGAATGGGACCGGTGGGTTGCCCCGACATATCCACCTCACCTTCCGGCGAGACGGTTCCGTCGCCCCAGTCGATAATCAGGCCGTGCAGATCATCAGCGTCCGGGTCATCGAAGTCGTGACGGAGCGTAAAGGTAAAGCCGGCGCTCAGCAGTTCGTCATCCAGGGGGCTGACGGTTGGTGGGTCGTTCACGTTCAGCACGTCAACCACCACCCGCTCCGGCGCCGACTCATCAAGGCCGTCGAAGGCGGCAAAGGTGAAACTGTCCGGGCCGACGTAGTCGGGGTCGGAGAGGTAGCGTGCCTCGTCGTCCACCACAATTACGCTGCCGTTTTCCGGCGGGTCGATGAGATTGAAGGTGAGCACGTCGAGCGGATCCAGCTCGGCCCCGTCGAGCATGATGGCCGTCTCCACATCCTCCTGCACCACCGCGGTGAGGCCGGGTGTGGCGGTGGGCGGGCGGAAATTGCGGCGCACTGCGATTTCGACGTTGGCGGGCTGAGTCCGGGCCGGCTGGCCGCTGTCTGCGTCGCTCACACCGTCGCTCACGCTGAAGGCAAATTGATCGATAGCGTCCGC
>JBCCVP010000124.1:0-15811 GCA_039195135.1 Pseudomonadota bacterium
AGCAAGCAGTCCCGACCCCCCCAAGGCGAAATTCTCTAGAGAGTGAATCAGCCTCCTTCAACCACCACCGCCACTAAAGACAGCGGCAAACCACGGCACGGCCATAAGACCAGCAGCGTGGACAATCAGAGAAACGGTAATCACACCACCAAGAAACAGCGGCAGGCCAACGGTGGGCTTAACTACACACCACATTCTCCTTTGATTCAGTAGCGACCTCCTCATCCTAGCCAAGGCGTGTACACGGCCATCAGGACGTGTGCGATGACTGCGATCACGAAGAATACCCGCGTGCCGTCGATGACGTGCTTATGGATCTCCTCCGATTCTTTGGTGGTCAGACCGGTGGGCCACACGCGATCTGAGTCGGCATGATCTGCCATGGACATATCTCCTGTACTGATCTCGTGCGAACCCCGCACGTAGGTGCCTGAAACCTGCACTGCCGGGAAGACTCATTTTTGTGATCCCGACAGGCAAGGCGACTCCCGACCGGGTCGGTCATCCCAAGCGCCCCGGCAACGTCTGCCGCTAAACAGACGGATTGCCGGGATGTAATTCGATAATGCAGAAGACATCAGATCGTGTCAACCTATTTTGACTATAAAATGTGTAAAGAAAACATGACACTTGCGGCCCACGCAACAGGGCCGCTGGACCGCGATGCTGACGCGTAGAAAGAGCGTGGTTTGAGCAGCCCGCAGGCCCCCAAGGGAGGGGACAGCCGAGCTTCTAGACAGATGTCAGGAAAGTGCGAGGCGACTACCGGGGACTACCGGGGACGGGACCCGGTGCCAGGTCGCAACCGGTCAAGATCGACGGCTATCTGAGGCCCGCGGTAACGCCCGCCGCCTTGTGGCGTTGGCGGAACCACTCAACGCGCAGCTCGCCGCCAATGGACTGCGGCATTTTCTTGCCGAAAGCGGACACGCCCAGGGAAGGTTCGCCCAGGCACCCCGTGAAACCAAAAGCCCGGGATCGGCAAGGCTTCCCCGCGTGCTCGTGGCATGGAGCGGGTTCGCCCCGGGGGCGTGGCACGTGGCCCTGTACCCGGTGATGGATTGCTGAGGGCTGCCCGTTTAGGCCTGCACGCTCGCCCGGGCGGCAGCCACCGTGTTGTGCAGCAGGCACGCGATGGTCATGGGTCCTACCCCGCCGGGCACCGGCGTAATGGCGCCGGCCACGCCCTGCGCTGCGTCGAAATCCACGTCGCCAACGAGGCGCTTTTTGCCGTTTTCCTCGATCCGGTTGATGCCGACGTCGATCACCGTGGCGCCGGGCTTGATCCAGTTGCCTTCAATCATCCGCGGCCGCCCCACCGCCGCCACCAGAATATCGGCCTGACGACAAACGTCGGCGAGGTCCCGCGTGCGCGAATGGGCGATGGTGACCGTGCAGTGGGCCTGCAGCAGCAGCTGCGCCATCGGTTTGCCAACTATGTTGGATCGGCCCACCACCACGGCGTTTAGGCCGCTCAGGTCGCCCAACCGATCCTCCAGAAGCATCATCGAGCCCAGGGGCGTACAGGGCACCATCTGCCGCTGGCCGACCGCCAGGGCGCCGGCATTGACGCGATGAAATCCGTCCACATCTTTCGCCGGATCGATGGCTTCGATCACCGCCGCATCGTCGATGTGCGCCGGCACCGGCAGCTGACAGAGGATGCCGTGTACGCTGGCATCGGCGTTCAGATCAGCCAGCAGCGCCAGCAGGTCCGCCTGGGAGGTTTCCGCCGGGAGCCGGTGCTCCCGGGACTCGATGCCCACCTGCCCGCAGCGGCGGATCTTGTTGCGAACATAGACCTGACTGGCAGGGTCCTCGCCCACCAGCACAACGGCAATGCAGGGCGTCACCTGATGGTCGGTTTGAAGCTGCGTTACCGTCTCCTTCAGCTGCTCGCAGAGGCGATCGGCAAACGCTTTGCCGTCGATAATGTCGGTCATGGTTGGATTTCCGCCGGTTTAATCGGACAAGGTCAGTGTTCGGACATGCGGTCGCCCGGAGATTGAATCAAGCGACCGCCGGTCAGCGTTAGAACATTTCGCTGGGATCGAGGCGCTCTTCCTTCTTGGCGTCCCGGCCTTCGATGAAATCTCCGGTGATCATCTGATCGTAGGACTGGCCGGGCCCCACCATGGGATAAACCCCGGCATCTGGATCGATGATCACTTCCAGAAATGCCGGGCCATCAAAGGCCAGAAACTCCGAGACCACCCCTTCGATGTCCGCCGGCTTATCCAGGCGCCGGGAAAACTCAAAGCCGTCCGCTTCCGCCGCCTTCACAAAGTCCTTCCGATGCAGCGACTTGTCGCTGCCCGACAGGCGATTGTCGAAGTACATCTTCTGCCATTGGCGCACCATGCCGTCGCCGTAGTTGTTGAGCACCACCACCTTCACCGGCAGGTTGTAGGTGGTGGCGGTTTCCAGCTCGCCCAGGTTCATGCGCATGCTGCCGTCGCCGTCAATGTCGATCACCAGCGCGTCCGGCCGAGCAAACTGTGCGCCAATCGCCGCGGGCAGGCCGAACCCCATCGTGCCCATGCTGCCGGAGGTGAGCCACTGGCGGGGCTCAAGAAAATCGAAGTACTGGGCCGCCCACATCTGATGCTGACCGACGCCGGTGGTGATTACCGCGGTGCCGCCGGTGATCCGATTGATCGCCTCGATCACCGCGTAGGGCTGAACCTTGTCGCTGCCGCGGTCGTAGTTCAGCCCGTGGCGAGCCTTGAGCTCCCGGATCTCTTCATGCCAGGCCCCAAAGTCCCGCTCGAACCCGCAGCGCCGGCCATACTCAACGATGGCCGCCAGATCGGTCTTGAGATCCCCTACCTGATGCCAGTGTGCCTTTTTCACCTTACCGACCTCGGAGACGTCCACGTCGAAGTGGGCGATGTGACGGGCCGCGGGGGCAAAGCGGCTGGGGACGCCCGCTACCCGGTCGTCAAACCGGGCGCCGACGGCGACTAGAAAATCGCAGTCCTCCACCGCGTAGTTGGCGTAGGCCATGCCGTGCATACCCAGCATGTGCAGGGACAGGGGCCCGGTGGTGTCGACGGCCCCGATGCCCATCAGCGTGGTGCACGCGGGGATCTGAAACGTGTCCATCAGTTCCCGCAGCGGCGCCACCGCATCACCGTTGATGGCCCCGCCGCCGATGTACAGCAGCGGCCGCTTCGACTGCCCGAGCATGTCGTAGAAGCGTCGGCAGTCGTTGTCGGTCAGGCGGTTGTTCATCACGCTCTGGAGCCGACCGCGGTAGCCGGGTAACGGCAACGAGCCTTCGCCGCGAAACTCAATCTCGGCGTTTTGCACGTCCTTGGGAAGATCGATCACCACCGGCCCGGGCCGCCCGGTGCGAGCGAGCTCAAAGGCAGTGCGCACCGTCGCCTCCAGCCGCTCCGGATCGGTGACCAGAAAAATATGTTTCGCCACCGCTCCCATCACCGCCGCCACCGGCGCCTCCTGAAACGCATCGGTGCCGATCGCCGCCGTCGGCACCTGGCCGCAGATCACCACAATCGGTACCGAATCGGCCATGCAGTCCCGCACCGGCGTCACCATGTTGGTAGCGCCGGGACCGGAGGTCACCATCGCCACGCCGACCTGGCCACTGGCGCGGGCGTAGCCCGCCGCCATAAAGCCCGCGCCCTGCTCGTTCGCCGGCACGACCAGCGGCATGGTGCGCTCCCCGGCCTCCGCGTTGTGCCGAAACACCGCGTCGTAGGTCGGCAGAATGGCACCGCCGGAATAGCCGAAGATGGTGCCGACCCCCTCATCTGCCATCAGCTGCACGACCACCTCGGCCCCGCTTAGCTTCTGGCCAGCTTTGGGGTGGTCGCCGGGCAAGTCACGGGTTGCTGCGTTCATGACGATAATCAGGTTGGTTAACAAGTTCGGAGTGTCCGCCAAAGGCCCAAGCATTGCAATTGCCCGGCACTGGGGCCACCATCGCGCCATGCGACACGTGATCTCGGTATTGATGCAGAACGAAGTGGGGGCTCTCACCCGCTTCACGGGCCTGTTTTCCACTCGGGGCTACAACATTGAAAGCCTCAATGTGGCACCCACCGATGACCCTCGGGTCTCTCGCCTGACAACCGTGGTCAGCGGCTCCGACGACGCCATCGGCCAGATCACCAACCAGATCGGCAAGCTGGTGGACGTGGTCAACATCCACGACATGACGCTGGGAGAGCACTACGAACGGGAGCTGCTGATTCTGAAGCTCAGGCTCAGCGCAGCAGAGCTCGCCAGCGCCCAGAACCTCGCCGAAGAGGTGGGTGGCGAAGTGCTGGATTCGCAGCCTGAGAGTTTCACCATGCTCGTGCTGGCGGACCCGCCGGAAATCCAGCGCGTGATTGAGCGCGCAGCCGCAATCGGCGCCATCTCCGCGGTGGCGCGCAGCGGCAGCGTGGCGGTCTCCCGGGGCATCGTGTCCCTGTCGTCCTACGACGTTACCCGGCGCCTGACGGGCTGACCCAGGGCTCTCACCATCGGCACTCACGGCGGTTGCCGGGCGATGGTAAATTGCTCGCTACGCCCTGGCTCCTTAACCTCTCCCATGTTTGAAAACTCCCAGCATGATCTGGATACCCTGCCGCGCGCCGAAGAGGTGGCGCTGAATGATCTTGACCGGCGCTACCGGACGGAGGTGCTCACCCAGAGTCTGATCGTCTGGGGAGTCATCATGCTGATCAGCGCCATTCCTGTCGTTATCGTTGCCAAGCCTGAGGGCTTGAGGAAAGTACTCATATTCATTCCCGCCGCGCAGGCGCTGCTGGCGGTCCTCATCACCTGGCTGGTCGTCGCCCAGGCCCGGGTGAAGAAAATGGCGCTGCGGGAACACGACATCATTTTCCGAAGTGGCCTGTGGTTTCGCCGGCTGGTGTTGCTGCCGCTAAACCGGGTGCAGCACATCGAGCTGTCCAGCGGTCCACTGCAGCGCCGCTTCGACCTTGCGTCGCTCAAGTTCTACACCGCCGGCGGCGCCGCCGTGGATCTGAAAATTGACGGGCTGAGCACCGAGCACGCACGCCGCCTGCGCGATCACATCATGGAGCGGACCGAACGTTGAGTCCGGCCTGGCGCCGCACCTCGCCGGTAGCGGTGGTTTTCTATCTGGCGCGCGCCGCGCGCTTCGCCGTCACCGACGGCATCGCCATGTTTGCCCCGGCCGCCGCCTGGCTGGCCACGGCGAGCGGCCCAAAAAAAATCTGGGCTATCGGCTGGCTGGTGGCCATGGCGGTTTTCGGCCTGATTTGGGCGGTCCTGTCCTATCTGCGGTTTCGTTATCGGGTCGACGCCAAGCAGGTGCTGGTGCGGCGTGGCGTGCTGACCCGGGAGCAGCTGAATATCGACTTCGACCGGGTACAGGACGTCTCCATCGATCAGCCATTTTACGTGCGGCCGTTTGGCCTGTCGGTGCTGACGCTGGACACGGCGGGCAGCGTCAAGAGCGAGGTGGCGCTGGCCGGCATTCGCAATGAGCGGGCCCTGGAGCTGCGCCAGGACGTGCTGCGCCGGGCCCGCCCGGCCGTCGAAGCGGAAGACGCGGGCCCGGCGGCAGTGCCAGCCCGGCAGCAGGTGCTCACGCGCGACCTGCCGGACATCGTCCGCTACGGGCTCACCGCGAACGGCCTGCTGTGGGTAGCGGTTTTGTTTGGTGTACTTGGCGGCAGCTTTGGTGACGAAGCCTGGAGCGCGACCGGCCGTTGGGTGATCGAGCGGCTCCAGCTGGGTAACCTGTTCGACACCGGGACCGCCGCCACCAAAGGGGCCATTGCTGCGGGGCTCCTTTTGGGCATTCCTCTGCTGCTCGCGCTGTTTTCTGTCATCGGTGCCATCTGGCGCTACGCCAACTACCGCCTGGAGGTGGATGAGGACACCTGGTACCGCAGCAGCGGCCTGATCAGCCGCCAGGAGCAGACGCTCAAGCGGACCAAGGTGCAGGCGGCGCTGTGGCGTCAGAACGCCATCGCCCGGCTGCTGGGCCGCATCAACCTGCAGCTGCGGCTGGTGAGCGCCGGGGTGGAGGTCCAGGCCAGCGGAGTGCCCGGAACGGTACCGGCTTTTCTTGTGCCGGCGCTGACGCCGGCGGAGCTGTTTCCGATCAGCGCCCGTTTTGTGCCGGCCCCCGACCACGGAGCGCCGGAGCTGAGCGGTATTAACCGGCGGTACCATCTGCGTCGCACGCTGATGATTGCGATGATTCCCATCACCTGCGCCTCCATCGGCCTCTCGTTTGTGCTGGGACCCTGGGTTGTGCTTCTGGCAGCGGCGGTGCTGGCGGTGCTGGTGCCTTTGATCCGGCTGCGGGGAAAACGCTTTGGCTACGGCGTGACCGGTACCACCGGGGTGCTGCGCAGCGGCCTTATCGGCAGCCTGACCACGGTATTTGAGCTGCGCAAGGTGCAGCGGGTAGATCTTGAGCAAAGCCCCGGGCAGCGTCGCCGCGGCCTTGCCACGCTAAGCATCCACCTGGCTTCCCACTCGGTGACGGTGCCCTATATCCCGCTGCACGATGCCCAGCGGTTTGCCGACCTGGCACTCTGGCGCATCGAGTCCAGCGCCGAACCCTGGTTTTAGTTCAAAAGGAGAGTCTATGGACCTTGCAAACCGACACTGTGTGATCACCGGCGCCGCCCGCGGCATTGGCCGCGCCCTGGCTCGCGCTCTGGCGGAGCGCGGTGCGGCGCACGTTGCCGTCGCCGACCTCGATGGCGAAGCTGCCCGGCAGGTCGCGGAGGAAATTGGCGGCAGCAGCCACCAGGTGGACGTCAGCAATGAGGCGCAGATCCAGCAGCTCGTTCAGCGGCAGGAGTCGGAGCATGGACCCATCGACCTGTTTGTGAGCAACGCCGGCATCGGCGAGCTGCCGGAAGACCCGAGCACCATCGCCGGCCAGAGTGACCGGATCTGGAACCGCTGCTGGTCGGTGAACGTGATGTCCCACGTGTACGCCGCCCGGGCGCTGCTGCCGGGGATGATCGACCGCGGCGCCGGCTACCTGATCAACGTCGCCTCCGCCGCCGGCCTGCTGAGCCAGATTGGCGACGCCGCCTACTCCGCGTCCAAACACGCCGCGGTGGCTTTCGCCGAGTCGCTGGCTATCGCCCACGGGGATGACGGGGTAAACGTATCCGTGGTGTGCCCGCAGGCGGTCGCCACCGCGCTGATCGGCTACGACGAGGACGGCGAAGAGGAGCCCCGGGGCCTGTTTGGCAACGACCTGGACGGCATTCTGTCAGCGGACGACGCGGCCGCGGCGATTGTGGCCGGCATCGAAGCCGAAGAGTTTCTGATTCTGACCCATCCTCAGGTGCGGGACTATATGCGGCACAAAGCGGAGAATTATGGGCGGTGGATTGGCGGAATGAGGAAGCTGCGGCGTCGCTACGTCTGAAGGACAGGGGACAGGAAGGACAGAAGGACAGGGGACAGGACCAAGTGCCAGGTCCAATCGGACCTGGCACTTGGTCCTGTCCCCGTTCTTGCTTGGTCCTGTCCCCGTTCTTGATTGCGGGTTGTTGGGGTTATGGGGTGGTGAAAGTTTCTACTTCTTTGCGGAGGGCTTTGAGGAACTGACCGCCCAGGGCGCCGTCGACTACGCGGTGATCGCACGATAGCGTCGCCGACAGGGCCGTGGACGCGTGGACGTTGCCCTCTTCGTTGATAGCCGCGGCCTGGCGGGCTTCGCCCAGGGCCAGGATGCCGAGCTGGGGTGGATTGATGATGGCGTCGAACTGGGTCACACCAAACATCCCCAGATTGGACACGGTGAACGTGGCGCCTGCCATGTCTTCGCGCTTCAGATCACCTTCTCTTGCCCGGGTCGCCAGCGCACTCATGCGTTCTGCCAGCGCCTTGAGGTCCAGCTTTTCTGCGCCGTGGACCACCGGGGTCATCAGGCCCCGGTCGGCGGCCACCGCAAACGCGAGGTTGACCTCGCCGACCCGATGAATCGCATCATCAATGAACAGGCCGTTGAGGCCGGGTTCAGCAACCAGCGCGCGGACGCAGCACCAGCTCAGGATGTCGTTAAGCGACGCGCGGAAGCTGAACTGGGCGCGCGCATTTTTCACCGCGTCGAGGTTCAGGTCGGCGGTGAGATAGAAGTGGGGAATGTCGCGCTTCGACGCCTGCAGGCGCTCGCTGATGGTGCGGCGGGTTGCGCTCAGCGGTTCCACCACAACGTCCGCCGGCGCGGCGGCGGTTGTTTCCTCTGATGCCGAGGCCTCGTCACCGCTGCCATCACCGCCGGCGGCCACCCGCTCCACATCTTCCTGCGTGATGCGCCCATTGCGGCCGGAGCCCTGCACCGTGCCGAGGTCAACGCCGAGGCGCTCGGCCAGGCGCCGCACCGGCGGACTGACGCGCACCGGCTTGTCGCTGGCGGCGGCCGCGGCCTGGGCCTGAACCTGGGCCTCCGGGGCAGCGGCCGGCGCCGCTTCGGGTTCCGCCGCCGCGGCCTCAGGGTTCTGGTAGCTTGAGGCAAACGCCTCGACCTGCTCGTCGGAGGCATCCGCCCCGGCTATGACGCCGATCAGCGAGCCGACGCCAAGGCTTTCCCCCTCGTCAGCAATCCGGCGCCGGAGTACGCCGTCCGCCGGGCATTCCAGCGCGTTGACAATTTTGTCCGACTCGATCTCCACCAGCTCTTCGCCTTTGGCCACCGCGTCTCCTTCCGCCTTGAGCCAGCGGTTGACCGTGCCTTCGGCCATTTCGATGCCCCACTTGGGGATGGCGAGGGGAACGATGCGGCTGCTCATTGAAGCGTGGCCCGGATGGCCTCGATCACGTCGGCAGGACCCGGCACGTAGGCTTTCTCGAGTTCCGGCGAAAAGGGCACCGGAGAGTGCGGCGCGGTAACCTGTTTGATCGGCGCCTTCAGGGAGGAAAAGCCCCGGTCGGCCACCAGGCCCGCGACGTCCGCCGTCAGCCCGCAGCGCGGCGGTGATTCATCCACCACCACCAGCCGGCCGGTAGCGGCGACGCTCTCAAGGATCGTCTCCTCGTCAAGCGGCGAAGGCGTGCGTGGATCGATCAGGTCGCAGGTGATGCCTTCCTCCGCCAGTGCGTCGATGGCTTTTTCCGCCACACCCACCATCAGGCCGAAGGCGACAACGGTAACGTCATCCCCTTCCCGGGGCATGGCCGCCTCGCCAAACGGCACCGTGTAGGGTTCGTCCGGCACCTCGCCTTTGCGCCGGTAGAGCGCCTTGTGCTCAAAAAACAGTACCGGGTCATCGTCCCGGATAGCGCTGATCAGCAGCCCCTTGGCATCGTAGGGGTTGGAGGGCACCACCACCTTCAGACCGGGAATGGCCGTCATCAGCGGGTACATGGTCTGGGAGTGCTGGGCCGCGGAATTGAAGGCTGTGCCGCAGGTGGCCCGGATCACAATCGGACAGCGGCTTTTGCCGCCGAACATGTATCGGAACTTGGCCACCTGGTTGTAGATCTGGTCCATGCAGACACCGATAAAGTCGGCAAACATCAGTTCCGCCACCGGCCGCATGCCGACCAGCGCCGCCCCCGCCGCCGCGCCGATAATGGCCGACTCGGAGATGGGCGTGTCAATAACCCGGTCGCCGCCGAAGCGGCCCATCAGGCCGCGGGTGACGCCGAAGATACCGCCGACGCAGTCAACCTCGCCGGTGCCGCCCCGGCCCCCGGCGATGTCCTCGCCGATGGCGAACACCTCGTCGTCCCGCTCAAACTCGTGGTGCAGCGCTTCGTTCAGCGCGTCGCGCATAGACTTAACCGGCATCGGAGGCCCCTCGATAGTTGATGTAGACGTCCGTGGTCACGTCTTCCGGGGACGGGCGCGGCGCCGCCTTGGCCTCCGTCACCGCCGCTTCGATCAGCTCCGCCACCTCGGCATCGATCTGATCGAGCTCCGCTGCCGCGAGGCTGCCGTCGTCGGCCACACGTTGGCGATAGTTTTTCAGGCAGTCGTGGGTTTCGCGCAGGTTTTTTGGCTCGTCCGGCGCGCGATACTTCTGCGGGTCTCCTTCGTAGTGACCGTAGTAGCGCTGCATCTCAGCGTAAACACCAGCCGGGCCGCCACCGCCCCGAGCGTGCGCCACGGCCTCACCGGTGGCCCGGTAGACGTCAAAAAAATCAGCGCCGTCCGCGCGAAACACGGGAATGCCAAAACCTTCGGTGCGGGCCGCAATGTCCACGCCGCCGGATCCATAGTCAGCGCCGGTGTTCTCCGCATAGCCGTTGTTCTCGATCACAAAAACTTTCGGCACCTGCAGCGCTTTCGCCATGTTCATGGCTTCAAACGTGGTGCCCTGGTTGGTCGATCCGTCGCCGCTGAAGGACACGGCCACCGTGCCGTCACCGCGCAGCTTGCCGGCCAGCGCGGCGCCCACCGCAATCGGCGGCCCGCCGCCGACAATCGCGTTGGCGCCCAGGATGCCGCGGTCCACCTCGGCGATGTGCATGCTGCCGCCCTTGCCGTTGCAGGTGCCCTCGGAGGAGCCAAAAATCTCCTTCATCATGCGCTTAACGTCAGCACCTTTGGCGATGCAGTGACCGTGGCCCCGGTGGGTGCTGATGATGCTGTCTTTTTCGCTTAAGTGCTCGCAGACGCCGACGGCGATGGCTTCCTGGCCGGCATAAAGATGAGTAAATCCGGCAACCTGGCCCGCGGCGATCTCCACGTGCAGCCGGTCCTCAAAGTCGCGAATGGTGCGCATGCGGCGGTAGGCCCGCAGCAGCGCCTGTTTGTCCAGCGAGGTCATTGCGGAACTCCCCGATTGGTCAGTGCAGGAAAGGTGGCGTGAGCGCCGGGCACGCCTCACACGGCGACCCGGCGGTCCCAGGCTGGAGGCTATCACAGACCCGAAAAAAAACAAGCTGTCCTGACTTTTTTGCACGGATTCAGTGGACACGGTACCGTAGCGCCACCATGCCAGCGCATATCGAAACCCCACCGCCATGAGCCCTGCCTCGAAACATCGCCAGGTGCTTCTCGTCTGCGGGGGGCGCTATCACGATTTTGACTTTGCCCGGCTGGAACTGCTCAAACTGCTGGCCGAGCATCCATCGGCCCGGGTAAGCGTGGCCGAAAACTATCGCGATATCGGAGCCCGGCTCGATGGCTGCGATCTGCTGGTGACCTACACCTGCGACGAGATTCCGGATGAATCCGGCGAAGCGGCGCTTAAGCAATGGCTTGGGGGAGGGCATCGCTGGTTTGCGCTGCACGGCAGTAACTCGATTATTCAGTTTGCCTCCACCCGCCCGCTCAAGATCAAAACCCCCGCCGACGCGCAGATCTTTATGGGCCTGCTCGGCAGCCAGTTTCTGGCCCATCCACCGATTGGTCCCTACCGGGTGGAGATCAGTGATCCGGCCCATCCACTCGTAGCCGGGCTCGAGTCCTTCGACACGGTGGACGAGCTCTACCTGACCCGGACGCTGGGCGAGCTTGAGGTGCTGCTGCACTGCAAGTACCGGGGCGAACTCGAAGCGTTTGAGCACACCGACTGGACCGACGACGCAGACCACCCGGTGCTGTATCTCAAACGCACGGGCGCTGGCCAGGTGCTTTACCTCACCCTCGGCCACTGCCGCGGCCACCACGACATGCAGCCGCTCACCGACTACTACCCGCGGGTGGAGCGCTGCAGCTGGGAGCTGCCCCAGTTTTACGAGCTTTTGCGACGAGGGCTACGCTGGGGACTGCGGGTGGACGCGGGCGCCTCGCCCTGAGGGGATTTAAAGAGTCACAAGCGGATCGCCGCCGGACCAGGCCGCGCACGTTTCCCGCCATTTGGAAAACAGCTGCATGATCGCCGGGGCGGTTTCCAGGAGCTCCACCATGCACCCGAGCTCACTGCGCGTGTCTACGTAGGCAAAGCGTGGCCCCTTAACAACCTGACCCACATTGGCCACGGCGTGGCCCAGGCTCGTGTAGTGGTCGAGGTCCGCGTCCAGATCATCGCTCCAGAAACATAGGTGATGGAATCCGCCGCCCGGCCCCCCGCCGTCGGGAAAGGTGTCGCGGTAGGCGCTCGGCGTTTTATCCAGCGGCTGGATCAGCTCGATCTGCTCATCACCGGCGTAGCAGATAGCGGTTTTCATGCGCAGATGGCCGGGCTGGCCGCGATAAAGGAGCTCGTCGAAGGTCTGGTCGCCATACTCGGCGATAAAGAACGGGCCAACACCCAGGTGTGCCGACCAGCTGCGGGCGGCCGCCTCCAGGTCGTCCACGACCCAAGCTTTCTGCAAAGGGATGCGGTGCGTCGGCAAAATCTGGACCGCCCTGAGAAAACCAGCACCTTGGCTTGTTTTCGGGCCCGATTCAAGTTTGAATGACGGCGCGCTGCACCACCTTCGCTACGGGGATTTGTCTTATGAGCCGGACACTTTTGCTCCTGTTAACCGCCGTTTTTACGTTGACCGCCTGCCAGAAAAACGATCAGCCGGATGTCCCCGCCACCACCGGCGATACCGCTACCGACACGGCTGATGAGGGGACCGCCGAGGCCCTTGAGTCCACCGACGAATTCCAGGCCAAGGCGGCAGATTTTGGCCCCCGGGATCAGATGCCCGGCGCTACTCTCTACGCCGAACACTGTGCCGGATGCCACAACGGAACGGTGCCCAAAGCACCACACCTGGTATGGCTGGAGATGATGGATCCGGCGACCCTGCTGACGGTGATGAACGACGGCATCATGCAGACCCAGAGCGCACAACTGGACGTGACCCAGAAGCGGGACCTAGTCCAGTACCTGACACTTCAGCCCTGGGACAGCGCCGGCAGTGCCCGGGCCTACGCGCCGGCCTGCGGCTCCGATACCGCCCTGGACGCGGCGCGCACGCCGCCGGCCGTCGGCTGGGGTCACGATACGGATCGTTTTTCTCCGGCAGAGGTGGCGGGCCTGACGGCCGCTGACGCGCCGGACCTAAAGCTCAAATGGGCCTACGCCTTTCCCGGCGCCCTGCGCGCGCGGTCTAACCCCTCGGTAGGCTTTGGCGCCATTTTTGTCGGCAGCCAGGACGGCAGCGTCTACGCGCTGGACCTGGAATCCGGCTGCGCGCACTGGCGCTTTACCGCCGGCGGAGAGGTGCGAACCGGGGTGGTGCTGCGTCCCGCCGTTGGCGATGCGCCGCCGCTGGCGCTGTTTGGCGACATTCTGGCCCGCGTTTATGCCCTCAACGCGCTGACCGGCGAGCTGCTGTGGTCACTCAAGGTGGATGACCACCCCAGCGCCACGGTGACCGGCACGCCGGCGCTCCACGAAGATCTGCTGCTGGTGCCCGTATCGTCGCTGGAGGTGACCGCGGCGGCCGATCCGAACTACGCGTGCTGCACGTTCCGCGGCAAGCTGTTGGCCCTGAATGCGGTCAACGGCAGCGAGGTCTGGACACACTACACCATCCCCTCGCCGCCCCGGGAGGTTGCCCGCACCCGTGTCGGGACCGCGGTGATGGCGCCTTCCGGCGCGCCCACCTGGGCGTCGCCGGCGGTGGATGCCAAGCGTAATCGGGTTTACATCGGCACGGGCGAAAACTACTCATCCCCCGCCGACGGCAACAGCGACGCGATCCTCGCCATCGACCTGAGCAGCGGCGAGCGGGTCTGGACCCGCCAGAGCACCGCCGGTGACGCGTGGAACGTGGCCTGCATGATGGAGGACAACCCAAACTGTCCCGAGGAAGACGGGCCGGACTTTGACCACGGCTCGCCCATGATCCTGGTGGACACGGGTGACGGTGGCGAGGTGCTAGTAGCGGGCCACAAGGACGGCACCATCTTTGGCCTCGACCCGGACGCCGAGGGAGCGCTGCTTTGGGCAACCCGCGTCGGCCGCGGCAGCATTCAGGGCGGCGTGCATTTTGGCCTGGCGGCCGGCGAAGGGGTGGTCTACGCCCCGATCAACGACATGAACGACACGCGCACCGGCGACGTGCTGGATCCGGAGCTTGCCCGCCCCGGCGTCCACGGTATTCGCGCCGCCGACGGCAAACTGCTCTGGAGCCACGTGCAGACCAACGTGTGCCCGGCGGATCGGCCGTTTTGCGACCCCGGCGTTTCGGCGCCGGTATCCGCGTTTCCCGGCGCGGTGGTGGCCGGCCACCTGGACGCGTTTGTGCGCATCTACGCCCGGGACACGGGCGAGGTTCTGTGGGAATACGACACGGCGCAGCCCGTCACCGGCGTTAACGGCATGGAAGCCCGGGGCGGGGGCATGAGCGGCGCCGGCCCCATCGTGGTGGACGGGCATCTGATCCTGAACTCCGGCTATGGCCTTTACTTCCATTCGCCTGGCAATATGCTGGCGGTGTTTGCGCCGGCCAAGGTCCCCTGACATCAGATGAGTATTCGAGCCGAGACGGGATTCTCGCTCAAAGACGACCTGTTTAATCGCGACAGCGTAGCCCAGCTGTCCGGGTCCCTCACCATCGCCTGGGCGGACTTTCCCGGGCGCTCCTTTCAGCGCAAGGTGCTCAAGCGATTTCCGGAGCTGGAACTGAAGGAGCGGGTGCAGTGGATGGTGGACTGCCTGGGCGATGCGCTGCCGACGCGCTGGTCCCAAGCCCTCGCCATACTCCGTCGGGCGCTGCCGGAGCCGCTGGACCCGACCCTCAGCGACGATGATTTTGGCCAATTCATCTGGGTGGTCCCGGGGGAATACGTCGCCCGCCACGGGGTCCAGGAGAAGCGGCTGGAGTCGTCCCTCAAGTTTCTTCGGGAAGCCACCATGCGGTTTTCCTCCGAGCTTGCGATCCGCCCGTTTCTTAGGGCTTTTCCCGATGAGACCCTGGCGCACGTGCAGCGCTGGGCGACGGACAAGAACTACCACGTGCGCCGGCTCGCCTCGGAGGGCATCCGCCCGCTGTTGCCCTGGGCGCTGCGGGTGCGGGTGCCGACGGCACAGGTGGTTGCGGTGCTGGATCAGCTCTATCAGGACCCGACCCGCTATGTGGTGCGGTCCGTGGCCAACAACCTCAATGATGTGTCGAAGGATGACCCGGCGCTGGTGCTGAAAACGCTCAAACGCTGGTCCCAGGCTCCGCACCCGAGCGCCGGCGAGCAGGCGTGGCTGACGCGCCACGCGCTGCGCACGCTGGTCAAGCAGGATGATCCGCGGGCGCTGACGCTGCTGGGCTACGCGAAGAAACCCAAGGTCACGCTCGGCCCGGCGGATTGCCCGGAAGTGGTTCGCGTCGGGGAAACGCTGCGCTGGGCCGGCGAGTTGAAATCGGGCAAGGCGCAGAAGCTCAAGGTATTTCTGCGGGTGTATTTTCGGAATCGCCAGGGCGGCCACGCGCCCCGGTCTTTTCTGCTCGGAGATATAGAGCCGGCCGCCGGGGAAACCAGGACCTTAAGCAAAAAAGTGTCTTTCCGACCCATGACCACGCGCACCCTGTATCCCGGCGACGCCCACTGGGAGGTCGTCGTGAACGGCGTCACCGTCGGCCGCGGCAACTACACCCTCCAAGACTGACCTACCGCAGAGCGGGGCGAGTGAAAAGACCGGGTCAGCCCCTCGAAAGTGCCCCGGTCGATAACAAGCGTTGTAGCCCAGTTTCCGACGGATCTTGTTCGCCCTGCCGTTCTAAGGGATACCGGAATCAGACGTTGGCGGCGGCGAGCTACCCTGCCGCTTTCGGGGGTCAGACCCCAAGCGGGTCTCGTATCTTGAGCCAAGTTGTCGTATCAAAGGTATTGATACGACGACGGACCAGGTGATCTCGACGGGTCTGAAGGCTTCGAGCTTGTGGGTCAGATAGGGACCCTGGTCATTTTTGGATCCAAAGACTGGACGGTAACTTAGGCCCCGCCGCT
>JBCCVP010000125.1:0-15554 GCA_039195135.1 Pseudomonadota bacterium
CCGAACATCGCGGTGAACACGCTCAACAACTACTTCTTCACCACCGCGTCGTCGGTGCTGATTATCGGCCTTGGGTGGTGGCTCACCGATCGCGTGGTGGAGCCGCGCATCGCCAACGTCGAGATCGACGGCGATGCCGAAGGCCTGCCGGAGCTGCAGGACCTCAACCCGGAACAGCGCAAGGGGCTGCTGTGGGCCGTGCTGACCATGATTGCCGGCCTCGCGCTGCTCGGTCTTTCCATCGTGTTTGAGTGGCTCCCCTGGCGCGACAGCACCGGCGCCCTGGCCAGCTTCACCGCGCCGATCATGCAGTCCATTGTGGCCCTGATCTTCTTCCTCTTTCTGCTCCCCGGAGTGGTCTTCGGCTATGTGTCGGGCACCTTCAAGAGCTCCAAGGACATGATCGAGGGGATGACCCAGGCGATGCACAGCATGGCCTACTACCTGGTCATCATGTTTTTTATTGCCCAGTTTGTGTACGCCTTTGGCGCGTCCAATCTCGGCACGCTGCTGGCGCTACAGGGCGCCGAAGCGCTGAAGCAGCTGGACCAGTTTCCGTCCGTGCTGATTGTCGGCATCGTGCTGCTTACCGGCTTTGTGAATCTGTTTGTGGGTTCGGCCAGCGGCAAGTGGGGCCTGCTGGCGCCCATTTTTGTGCCGATGCTCATGACCCTGGGCATCTCGCCGGACCTGACCCAGGCCGCCTACCGCGTCGGGGATTCCAGCACCAATATCATCACGCCGCTGATGCCCTATTTTCCGCTCGTGGTGGTCTACTGCCAGCGCTACGTTAAGAACACCGGCATCGGCACCCTCGCGGCCATGATGCTGCCCTACACGCTGTGGTTCCTGAGCTGCTGGACCGTCTTCCTGCTGATCTACTACGCCCTGGGACTTCCGCTGGGCATCCAGGCCAGCTACACCTACCCGCCGGGCTGAGCCGGCGGGTCGCTCGAAGCCGTCGCGGAACACTACCGAGGGCGGTTCGTCCGCGCCGACATAGGTCTGGCCGGAGCGTTGGTCTCCGTCAAAATCGTCAGTCGCCGCGGTTACCCGGGACCGCAGTGGGACCGCCGCCTGCCCGGCCGCCGACAGGTGCAGATTGCCGCTGGCTGCGTCGACAAACCAGTCCGTCTGCGCCCCGATGCTGTTTTCCTCAAGCAGCGCCGTGGCGCCATTGCGTAACGCGATGTTTCCATCCAGCAGGTTGCGGCGCACCGCCACGTTGCTGGTGGAGGCAAACCGCACCTCCACCGCGTTTGGGTAGGCGCCGCTGGTAAGCACCGAATTGTGCAGCACCTCGGCGTCCGGCGATGCCACGTAAATTCCCACGTCCCGGGCGTAGCCGGCCACGGGCTCCCAGCGAATGAAATTGTTGCGGATCAGACCGCCCTGGTGATCGAGGTTGCCCACCAACCCCAGAGAAATCCCCCGGGAGGAGTCGATAATCGTGTTGCCCTCCACCAGCGAGTTGCTTGAGTTCTGCCACATCAAAATTGCGGGTCCGGCGAGCGCGTTGTTCTGACACTTGATGGCGCGGATCAGATTGTCCCGAATCACCCATCCGTCGACACCAATCGCATCAATGCCGTTGGTGTAGCACGAGTTGGGCGGACTTCCCTCCGGATGGACGATGGCCCCCACCGTGTAAAAGATCTCGGAGAACTCGATCGTCACGTCGTCCGCACCGCCACCGGACGCCTTGATGATCTGCTGCCCGGTATCAAAAAAGTGGCTGTTGTACAGCCGCACCCGCGCCGCGCCCTGATCGCCCTGGATGGCCACCGCGTGGTAGTAGACGTTGCCGACGCTCAGGTCGGCGATGGTCACATCGGTGGCGGTAAAGATCTGCAGCCCAAAAGGCACGCTGGTATCCAGCATGCCTGCCCCCCGCAGCACCACGTCGGCCGGGTCGCCGGTGGCGCCCCGGATCTGGATGTTGCGAATGGGCGCGGCGCCGAAGCGACCCACGGTCAAACGACCGTCGACACCGTTGGGAAAGCTCACCCCCGCCAGGTCGTAGTCTCCCGGCGCAATGACAATCGCCTGGTTGTCCGACAGATTCCAGCAGGCATCCGCCAGCGCCTGCGCCGTGTTCACGTTTATGACGGTGAATGCACTATTCGGCGGCGGCAGCGGCGGCGCAGCATCGGGGGTACGGGCAGCGCCGGGGCCCGCGCTGAGCATCAGCACCGCCAGCAGGCCGGGCCGAGGGGGCCACAGGGTGCCTGTCGTTTTCCGCGCGCGGCTTTCTGGTTTTGTCCGCCTAGCCATGACTACGGATACTACTGGGCAGGTCGGCGATCGCTACGAACCAGTGCTCAGATCTTGCGGGTCTTCAGTTTTCCCTCGACCGGGCTACCCGATTGAGCAGCAGCACGGGCAGGATACCGGCGGCCACGATGCACAGCGCTGCGGTCGCCGCCTCGTTGAGGCGCTCATCGCTGGCGAGGCGGTAGACGCGGGTGGCCAGCGTGTCGAAGTTGAACGGACGCAGCAGCAGGGTTGCCGGCAACTCCCGCATCACGTCGACAAATACCAGCAGCAGACTGGCCGCCAGACTGGGCCGCAGCAGCGGCCAGTGGACGCGCCGCACCACCGCCCCGGGCGAAGACCCGAGGCTGCGGGCCGCCGCGTCCAGATCCGGCGAGATGCTCTCCATGCCGGCGTTGACCGTCTGGAACGCGACGGTCAGAAACCGGCACACGTACGCGTAGAGCAGCGCGACCACCGTGCCGGACAGCAGCAGTCCGGATCCGTCATGCCAGGGCCACCACCCGGAAATCCAGCGGTCCAGCGAACCCAGCGGACCTAAAAGTGCGACGGCCAGCAGAATGCCGGGAAGCGCGTAGCCGAGCGTGGCGATCTGGATGAGGCCCGCGTTAACCGGTCCCGCCGCCAGCCGCTGGCTGTAGCTCAGCAGCAGCGCCACGCCCGTACACAGCGCCGCGGCCCCGGTCGCAACACTCAGGCTGTTGCCGAGGTACTGGGTAAACCCTCGGCCCAGCATCACGTCCCCGGTGGTCAAGGCGTAGTAGCCGAGCAGCGTAACCGGCACCAGGAAACCCACACAGACCAGCGCCAGGCAGAAGGCGACGGCCCCGGCGGCCCAACCGCTGGTAAGCGGTATGCGTTCCGGTCGAGACAGGTCGCTGCGATCGATCTCGCCGCGCCGGCCCCAGCGTTCCAGACCCACCAGGGCCAGCACAAACAGCAGCATCACTGCCGCCAGTTTCAGCGCCGCCGCCTTTTCCCCAAGGCCAATCCAGGTGCGGTACAGACCCGTACTCAGGGTAGGCACAGAAAAGTATTCCACCACGCCAAAATCGGCCAGAGTTTCCATCAGCACCAGCGCCACCCCGCCGGCGATGGCGGGCCGGGCGGCCGGCAGGGAGACGCGAAAGAACGCCTTCGCCGGGCTGGCACCCAGCACCCGGGCCGCCTGAAAGTGCACGCCGGAGCGGCTGGCAAAGCTGTTGCGGCTGAGCAGATATACGTACGGATACAGCACCAGCGACAGCAGCAGCGCGGCCCCCGGCAGCGTTCGGATGGGCGGCAGCTGAAGCTGCTCCGGCGTCAGCGCGAGGGCCGCCCGCAGCGCGGTCTGCAGCGGCCCGGAGACCTCGAGCAGGTCGGTATAGGCATAGGCCACGACGTAGGCCGGTGCCGCAAGCGGCAGCATCAGAAGCCAGCTCAGGGGCCGGCGCCCCGGGAATTCGCAGGCGCCCACGAGCCAGCCGCTGGTGACGCCAAACACCGCCGCAAACAAGCCAGTCAGCACCATCAGATTGAGCGAGTTCAGCAGATAGCCGGCAAGGACCGTCTCTTTAAGGTGCGCCCAGGCCGGTCCAGGGGGGGACACAAGGGCCGCAAGCACCACCACCAGCGGCACCGCCACCGCCGCCGAAACCAACAGCGCCGGCACGTTCCAACCTATGCTGAATCGTCCGTTCAGCATACACTCGCGCTGTGCTGAATTTTGATCATGTCTCTCATCACTATGGCCAGCAGCAGGCCCTCGACGAGGTGACCTTTGCCGCCGCCAGCGGCGAGATCACCTGCCTGATCGGGCCCTCGGGATGCGGCAAGACCACCCTGCTCCGCCTGGCGGCGGGGCTGATGCCGCTGCAGAGCGGACACATTACGCTAAATCGTGAGCCCCTGGCCAAGCCCGGCTGGCATCTGCCGCCGGAAAAGCGGCCGGTGGGTCTGGTTTTTCAGGAAGGTGCCCTGTTCCCCCATCTGACGGTTCGTCAGAACGTGGCGTTCGGGCTCGCCGGGGGTGATTCGACGGGCCGCGTTGAACAGCTGCTCGGCGAGGTGGGGTTAAGCGCCCTGGCGGACCGCTATCCCCACAGCCTGTCCGGCGGCCAGCGGCAGCGCGTTTCCCTGGCCCGGGCCATCGCGCCGGCCCCCCGGGCCCTGCTGTTCGACGAACCCTATGCCAATCTCGACATGCAGCGCCGCCGCAGCCTGCGGGAACAGGCCCGGCAGCTGATCCAGCAGAGCGGTACGGTGGGTATCTTTGTGACCCACGATCCAGACGAGGTGATGGCAATTGCCGATCAGGTTGTGGTCCTGGAACAGGGCCAGCTTCTGCAACGCGGCTCGCCGCGGGAACTCTACGACGCCCCCCGGTCCCTGTCGGTGGCCCGCCTGTTTGGGGACGCGCAGGGGTTCCCCGGACAGCTGGCGGGTGATCAGCTCATGACGCCCTTCGGGAACTGGCCAAGCCGATGCTTGAGTCAGCCTCTGGCGGGCGAAGGCGACGTGCACCTGGTGGTGCGTCCCGAGAACCTCAGCGTGGGGCCAGCCCGGGCAGGTCCGCGGGTGCTGGAGATACGCACCGCCGACAGCGCTGACATGCTGGTGATACAGGGCTCGGGGGCGGGGAACGGCGTCGACCGCGATCCTCGCGCGGCGCCGCTGCTGTACGTGCGCCAGAACCGGTCCCATGGGCTAAAGAACCAGGACTGTGTCGCGGTCTTACCGCAGGACCGGTCCGTGTTCGCCGAGCTCGTCTAGATCCCTTGAAAACAAGAATGATTCGCATCAATAATGCCGCTCTCTCCCGGCCTGATTCGCGTCAAAAACTTATGATCCGACCGTCTACTGCGTTTTTTCGCGGTCTGCTTGCTGCGGCCACCTTGTTTTTCCTGAGCGCCTGCGGCGATCAGGCGTCGGAACCTGTCGCTACTGATCAGCCGTCAGCAAATGCCTCGACCGGCGAAAACGGCGGCGAGGTCAACCTGTACTCCTCCCGCCACTACGACACCGACCTGCGGCTCTACGACGATTTCACCGCGGCCACCGGCATCAAAGTGAACCTGATTGAGGCCGGCGCTGACGAATTGATCGAACGCATCAAAAACGAGGGCGCGTTCAGCCCGGCGGACGTGCTGCTGACGGTCGACGCGGGTCGCCTCTGGCGGGCGGAACAGGCCGGTGTCCTGCAGCCGGTTGAGTCCGACATGCTCACCAATCGGGTTCCCGAGAACCTGCGGCATCCGGACGGGCTCTGGTTCGGCCTTTCCAAGCGCGCCCGGGTCATTGTGTACAACAAAGAAGCGGGCCGCCCGGCGCCTCTGGATACCTACGAGGACCTTGCCGATCCTGCGCATCGCGGGCGCGTATGCATCCGATCCTCCGGCAACATCTACAACATTTCCCTGCTGGCCGGACTGGTGGCGCGACTGGGTTCTGAGGCCGCCGAGTCCTGGGCTAAGGGAGTGGTTGAAAACTTTGCCCGGCCACCCCAAAGTAACGATACGGGGCAGCTACGCGCAGTCGCCAGTGGTGAGTGCGGCATCGCCGTCGTCAACACCTATTATCTGGCGCGCCTGGCCGCCTCGGACGACCCGGCGGAGCAGGCGGTGGCCAACGCCGTGGGTATTATTTTTCCGAACCAGGAAACCAGCGGCACTCATGTAAATATCAGCGGCGGCGGCGTTGTAACCACCTCGCCCAACCGCAATAACGCAGTCAAATTTCTTGAATATCTCACCAGCGACCAGGCCCAGCGCTATTTCGCCAACGGCAACAACGAATATCCCGCGGTAACCGGGCTTGACGCGTCGTCGGTGGTCGAGGCGCTGGGCACCTTTGCAGAGGATCAACTCAATGCGTCACTACTTGGGCAAAATCAGGCGGAAGCCATCATGGTGTTCGATCGGGCCGGCTGGAAATAGCGCCGCCGCGCTCCTGCTGGCCGCACTGCTGGCCGGCTGCGGCGGCGAATCCGCCGATCCCGCCGCCGAAGCCGGCGACGAACCTGAATCTTATTCCCTCACGACGGATACCGCAGCGCCGATCGTCGAGACCTATGCCGATATTGCGCTGGCTACTTATCAGGACAGCCTGGTGGCCGCCCGGTCGCTGGCCGAGGTTCTGGACCAGCTCGCGGCGGCGCCGACGCCGGCATCGCTGGACGCAGCCCGGGAGGCCTGGCTGGCGGCCCGGGTGCCCTACCAGCAGACCGAAGCGTTCCGCTTTGGCAATCCGCTGATTGACGATTGGGAAGGGCGAGTCAACGCCTGGCCGCTGGACGAGGGGCTGATCGACTACGTCGACGCAAGCTACGGCCAACAGTCCGATGCAAATCCCCTGTACACCGTTAACGTCATCGCCAACCCCGCACCGCTGATCAACGGCGAGAGCGTCGACGCAGCCACCATTTCTCCGCCGCTGCTGCGAGAGGTGCTGCACGAAGCCGGCGCGGTGGAAGCTAACGTGGCAACCGGCTATCACGCCATTGAGTTTCTGCTGTGGGGCCAGGACCTCAACGGGACCGGGCCAGGCGCCGGCCAGCGGCCCGCTACGGATTTTGCCGCTGGTGATGCCTGCACGGGCGGAAACTGCGAGCGGCGCGTGGCCTACCTCCAAGCCGCCACGGCGCTGCTCCTGGAAGACCTCACCTACGTGGTGGGGCTGTGGGAAGCGGACGGCGAGGCCCGGCAGAATCTCCAGCGGGATCCCGTCACCGGGGTCAACGCGATGATCAGCGGCCTCGGCTCCCTGTCCTACGGCGAACTGGCGGGGGAGCGAATGAAGCTCGGCATGCTCCTGCATGACCCGGAAGAAGAGCACGACTGTTTTTCCGATAACACGCACAACTCGCATTTTTACAATCAGGTTGGCATCACCAACATCTTTAACGGTGAATACCGCCGAATTGATGGCTCGCTGGTGGCGGGTCCTTCGCTCTCGGCCCTCGCCGCCGAGCACCTGCCGACGTTGTCGACGGAGCTTGCCGCGACCCAGGCTGCGGCCAGCGAAGCCCTGAGCGCAATCAAAACCCGCGGGGACTCGGTGGAGGCCTACGATCAGATGATCGCGGAGGGTAACAGCGCAGGGCAGCAGGTGATCGAGGCCGGGGTGCAGGCATTGATCGCCCAGACGCAGCCGCTGGAGAAGCTGGTGGCCGCCCTTGGACTGGGCAGTGTCTACATCGAAGGATCTGATTCGCTGGATCAGCCCGGCGCCGTGTTTCAGTGAGTAACCCCCCGGCCGACTCGCAGGCCGGCCGCCGGCAGCGAACGGCGGTGGTGTGGACAGCGATCTTATTCGCACTGCTGGGTGCGGCAGCGGTGGCGTGGCTAAAGCGCCCAACGTCGCCGACGCAGCCCGCGAACTCGCCAATAGTCTCGCCAATGGTCTGGCGCGACGATCTCACACAAGAAGAGCGAACGCGCGTCGCGGCCGCCACTGCGGCTCCGGAGAACTTTGAAACGGCGCAGCCTTTCGAAGCCAACAGCGGCGGCGCCGGGTCCTTTACCGGGCCGGTCAATCGCAATGCCTTCTCGATGCCCGCGGCGAATCTGTCGCTGGAGGGCCAGCAGCAGTTTGCCCTGGGCAACGCCCTGTTCCGAAAAATCTGGGTATCGTCGCCGGCGTCCACGCAGGCCTCGGATGGCCTGGGTCCGCTGTTTAACGCCCGTTCCTGTCAGCGCTGCCACCTGAAAGACGGCCGCGGTCACCCGCCAGCCAGTGCCGAGGACGAGGCCACCTCCTACCTGCTGCGGGTCAGCCTGCCGGCGGAAACGCCGGCGCAGCAGCAGGCGCTTCGGGAAGGCCAGCTCCTGTCTATTCCGGATCCGGTCTATGGCGGTCAGATCCAGGATCGGGCCGTGCCTGGCCTGCGGGGGGAAGGAAGGATCAGCCTGACCTACACGGAAAAAACCGTCACCCTGAACGGCGGCGAGACGGTCACGCTGCGCCAGCCAGACTACCAGCTGGTGGATCTCGGCTACGGGCCTATGGATGCAAACGCCTCCCTGTCACCGCGGGTCGCGCAGCCGATGATCGGCCTTGGCTTGCTGGACGCAATTCACGAAGGGGACCTGCTCGCCCAGGCAGACCCCGACGATGCCGATGGCGATGGCATCTCCGGACGCCCGCAGCAGGTCCGGGATCCGGCCACCGGCGATTGGACCATCGGCCGCTTCGGCTGGAAAGCCGGCGCGCCAAGCGTTCGCGCTCAGTCCGCAGGCGCTTTTTTTAACGACATGGGCATCTCCAGCTCGCTGAATCCTGCGCCGGCGGGAGAATGTACTGATTCCCAGGTCGAGTGCATCGAAAGTCCCCATGGCGTGCAGCCGGCGCTAAGCCCGTTTGAAGCGTCCGATGAGGTGCTGGATCTCGTGGCGTTCTACTCTTCCAATCTGGCGGTACCGGGTCGACGCGACACCGACCATCCCGAGGTGCTGGCCGGCAAGGCGCTGTTCCACGAGGCTCAGTGTGCGGCCTGCCATCGACCCAGCTACGTCACCCGCCGGGACGCCGCCGGCGACCCGCAGCAGTTTCAGCTGATCTGGCCCTATACCGACCTGTTGCTGCACGATCTGGGTGAAGATCTGAGCAGCCACAGCCTGGTCGGACAGGCCTCCCCCACCGAGTGGCGCACCGCGCCGCTCTGGGGCATCGGGCTGACCGAGGCGGTGAGCGGCCACGAGCAACTGCTCCATGACGGCCGGGCTCGGGGTTTGCTGGAGGCGATCCTCTGGCACGGCGGCGAAGCCCAGGCCTCGCGAGACGCCGTGGTGGCGATGGAGCCGGAACAGCGTGAAGCGCTGCTCGCTTTTCTAAGGTCTCTTTGATGTTCCACCAGCATGCGCCCCGGCATCACCGCGTGTTACGGCGGTGCGTATTCCTTCTGGTATTGGCCGTGGCGGCCTGCGCTCCGAAGGACACGCCCCGCAGTCTGTTCTTTTCGCACGTCTACGACCGCCTGGACGCCGGCTATGCAAGGCTCGCGGCGGCAGCGGGGGCACAGCGTGATGCGGTTGATCAATGGTGCGGCGACACCACCGACGCCAACCATGCAGCCGCGCGGGCAGCGTTCCCGGAGCTGGCGCTGGCCTGGTCGGCGGTGGAGTGGCTACGGCTGGGCCCCATTGTTGCGGACCACCGGTTCGAGCGGCTTTTCTACTGGCCCGACCGCGGCGGCCGAGGGCGACGACAGCTCATCCGCCTGCTTCAGGATCCGCCGTCCGCCGGGCCGATGACAACCGCCGTGCTGGCGGAAAAAAGTGTCGCCGTGCAGGGGCTGCCCGCGCTCGAGTACCTGCTGTTCGGAGACGCCAAACCTGCGTCCGTCTGCCGGCTGGCCCCCGCAGTTGCCGCGCAGCTTGCAGCAACAAGCGCCGCGCTTGCCGCTGACTGGTCCGCTGCCGCGGATCTGACGGCGGCGCTGGGCACCGACGGCGCATCGCTCAGCTCTGACCGGGCGCTGGCGGCTGTGCTGCAGGCGGCAGACCAGCATCTCAAAGGCATGGCGGACTATAAGATCGCGGCGCCGCTTGGCGACGGAGAAGCAACAGCCCGGCCGGGCCTTGCCCCTTTTGCCGTCTGGGGTCAGACCGCCGCAACGCTGCGCGAAGCG
Organism: Pseudomonadota bacterium; assembly: GCA_039195135.1. Taxonomy (GTDB): domain Bacteria; phylum Pseudomonadota; class Gammaproteobacteria; order Xanthomonadales; family SZUA-38; genus JANQOZ01. Next base: position 9,881 of record JBCCVP010000125.1, read on the forward strand.
ACAACGGAGTTGACCGCCCTGTTCTCTGGGCCATTTCAGGAACTGCTGCCGGCGGCCAGCCGCTACCAGGGTGAGGCACTCCTGCGCGAGCTGGCCACCGCCGGCACCCAGCTGGAGCAGTTGGCCGACAGCGGCAGCTGGTCCACCCTGCTCGAAGATGCGCGGCATCGGGCTCGGCTTAACTACCTGCAACAGCCGCTGCTCGGCGGTCACGCCCTTCTCAGTGAGACGCTGAGCCCTGCGCTTAACCTGACGCAGGGTTTTAACTCGGCGGATGGAGACTGAAGCCTTACCCGGCCCCAGGGGTCTGAAGCGCCGCGGCCTGCTGCGTCTCGCCGCGCAGCTCCCTGCCCTGGCATGCCTGGCACCGGCCGTCGCAGCAGGATCGCATCCGTTGGCGTTCCTTGGCTGCTGCCGCCAGGCGGACGGCACTTTCGGCGTTGCCGGGCTGTCCCCGAACCTTGAGCTGCTCGGTGTCATTGCGCTTCCCAACCGGGGACATGACATTGCGGTTTCGCCCGACGGTGCTCAGGCCGTGGTGCTGGCCCGGCGTCCCGGGCGATTTGCCCTGGTGCTTGATCTCGATCCGCTGGCGCAGCAACAGGAGCTGCGCGCCGCACCGGGGCGACACTTTTTTGGCCATGGTTTTTACGCCGCGGACGGCAAACATTTCTTTACGACGGAAAACGATTTTGAGCGCCCGGGCAGTGTGCTCGGCGTTTACGACGTGACGGCGGGTTTCCTGCGCATCGGTGAGGTCGACACGGGGGGCATCGGTGCCCACGAAGCCCTGCTGCTTCGCGATGGCGAAACCATCGTGGTTGCCAACGGCGGCATCGAAACGCACCCCGACTTTCCGCGGCGCAAGCTCAATCTGTCCTCGATGAGGCCTTCGCTTTCCTACCTGCGAGCCAGCGATGGACAGCTGCTCGAACAGTGCTCGGCGCCAACCCGCTGGCATCAGCTGTCGCTCAGGCACCTGACGCAGACGGCGGACGGGGAGGTCTGGATCGGCGGTCAGTTTGAAGGATCCGGGTCGTCCCCGGCCCTGCTGCGGCACCGGCGCGGCGAAGCGCTGGACATTGTTGATGACCTCGATTCCGAACTGGCGGGCAGGCTCGGCGGCTACGTGGGGTCTGTTTCCGCGGCCGCAAACGGCGAGATGGTGGTCGCTACCAGCCCCCGTCGGAATCGCGCGCTGGCGCTGGAAGCGCGCACCGGCCGCCTGGTACGGTCCGTCCAGATTGCTGACGTGTGCGGCGCCGCCGCGAATCCCGGGGTGCTGCTCAGTGCCGGTACCGGCAGCGTGCGCAGCATCGGCGGCCATGAACGCAGCTTCCCGCTAGCCTGGGACAATCATCTGGTGGGCGTTCGGCCCTCGCCCAGTGGCTAGCAGGCAGGCACGGTAACATCGCTGGCCCATCGCTGGGCGCTACAGGGGCGGCCTTAGCCGCTCACGTGCTCCGGTGCCTTGCGCAGCTTCCAGATCATCCAGGCCCCGGCGCCGCTGGGGATCAGCATCGTAATGAGAATGAGCACCCCCATGCTGAAATCGCGCGCCATCGCGTGCTCGAGTATGTGCATGGCGTGAAACAGCGTCATCAGCACGGCCACCACCAGGGCAAACCATCGTCCTGCGCTCCCGGCAAAAAGACACAGGGCGATGACGGCCAGCGTCGAGACGCTCAGCACGCCCACCAGCATATCCACCGGCGGCAGCGCCGCAGGATCGTAGGTCCCGGTCGAGAGGTTCCGCATCACCTCAAATACGATCAGGGCCAGGAGACCTGCCAGCGGAACCGCCAGCATGAGTGCAGCGCGGGAGCGAAGCGTGTTGTCCGTTGTCATGTTTGTCCTCTTTGCTGGTTCGAGTGACGACTCGCCACGTTAATTGCAAATGATTCTTATTGTAATTAGCATGCGCAGCGTTACCAATATCGCCAAGTTAAGAGGATCCAATCCATGCCTCTCGCTAATACCCTCCGCTGGGGCGCGCTGACCGTGCCGCTGGCGCTGGCTGCTACTGTCACTGCACAGGAACAGGAAGAACTCGAAGAAATCATCGTGACCGGCGAGAAGATCGAGCGTTCGCTGCAGGACACGACCTCTTCCGTCGCCGTGTACGACGAGTTCACCATCCTGCAGCAGAACTTCACCGATCTTTACGACGTCATCAATCAGACCGCGAACGTGACCAGCATCTTCGATGACGCCGGCTTTACCATTCGCGGACTGCGAAACTCAGGTGCATCCCCCGGCGATCAGACCAGTGATGTATCCACGGTTTATCTGGACGGCGTGTTTATCCCCAGCGGCCTGTTCACCAGCAACGGGCTGAGTCTGTGGGATATTGACAGCGTTGAGATTTTCCGCGGCCCCCAATCCACGATCCAGGGTCGCAATGCGCTGGCTGGCGCAATCGTCGCCCGCACCGTCGATCCCGGTAACGAGTTTGAAGGCGCGACGCAGCTGCGCTACGGCGAGTTTGGCCAGCTTCGGGCCTCCGGCGCCGTCACCGTGCCGCTGGTGGAGGATCAGGCTTCCCTGCGATTTGCCGTGGACTACCTCGAAGATGATGGATTTAACGACAATACGTTTTTGGGAACCGACGATGGTGATCGCAGTGACGGCACTACTGCCCGCGCCAAGCTGCTACTAACGCCGGAGGGCATTCCCGAGCTGACGGCGCGGCTTAATCTGACGTTTATCGACTCCGAAGACGGTGAAAACCGCATCATCGAGTCGCTGTTTCCGCAGCGCATCAGCCAACAGAATATTGAGACCCGCGACTCTACCGACGCGTTTCTCGGGTCGCTGGAGCTGAGCTATGACCTCTCCGAGCAGCTTTCCATCACCAGCGTGACGGCCTATCAGGACAGCGAGAATGCGTTTCGGTTCGACCCCGACAATGAGCCTTTCGGAAGCACCGAGCCGGGTTTCACCGATACGGACAACGAGGTGCGCAGTCAGGAACTGCGGCTGACCTACGACGGGGACCGGCTGGATGCCATCGTCGGCGCCTACGCGTTTGACAGCACCTCGGCGTTTGTTAACTCAACCGCGTTTCCGGTGGGAACGGAGTTTGCGTTCCCCGATCCCGTCACGCTGGCGGGCCTTTTGTTCATGACGCCCGCGCCGACGCCGGCGCAAATTGCCCAGGCCACGTTCATCCGCAGCAACATCGTGATGCTGGTGCCTGAGTTTGATGTGGCGTTTGACCGGGCCGCGTCCGACGAGATCCGCAACTACGCGATCTTCGGAGAAGCAACCTGGTCTCTGAGCGACCGCCTGCGGCTGACCCTCGGCGCCCGCTACGATCGCGAGGACATCGATCAGGACGTCTTCGACGGCACCACCGTCCCGCCCCTGCCGCAGGTCGGTGACCCGCTGATCGACGGCGTGCTGAACGCCCTGGCGGCCCAGTTCACCAACATCGTTGAGCTGGAGGCTAACAACGACTTCAGCGCGTTTCTGCCCAAGGCCTCAATTAACTATGACTGGACCGATGACCTGTCCACCGCATTCACGGTGCAGCGCGCGTACCGCGCTGGGGGTCTGTCGTTCAACATCTTTCGGGCGGCCCTGCCCGTTCCCGGCGGCGGAGACCCGAACGATCAAAGCGTGCTCGAAGAGGCCGGCGTGGTAAACAGCTTCGACCCGGAGTTCACCTGGAACTACGAGCTGGCGCTAAGATCCCAGTGGCTCGACCGACGGCTGACGGTCAACGGCAACCTGTTCTGGATTGACTACGACGACCAGCAGATCAATATTCAGCTGTCGTCCAATCCGCTGGATTCGCTGACCGATAACGTGGGCAAGTCCCGCATGTATGGGTTTGAGCTGGAGACCGTGGCTACCCTGTCGGATGAGTGGGAAATATTTGCCAACCTCGGTTTCACCGACACCGAGTTTGAAGAAGCAGGAAATACGGTCGGCGACGTTGACCTCACGGGGTTGGAATTTTCCTACGCGCCGCGCTGGACCGCCGGTCTCGGCGGCCGCTACCAGCACGCCAACGGGTTTTTCGCCAACGTGCGCACCCGCTACACCGACGAGTCCTTTTCTCTGCCTGCCAATGATCCAACCGGGGTGAACGATTCGCTGTTCATCGTCGATCTCCTGGCCGGCTATGAAACGGATCGCTACACGATAGAGCTGTTTGTGAACAACGCCCTGGATGAGGAATATCTGACCTTCAATCCCGCTGATCCAAACTCCGGCGCGATCACCATCGCCGGCGATCCCCGGGTGTATGGCGTGCGTTTCCTGACCAGCTTTTGACCCGCTGCCGGGAACACCGAGGCAGGCCCGTCACGCGCGCCGGACCTCCCAGGTTTTGACTTTTTCCTCATCTCCAAGCGTCTTGTAGAGCTCGATCAGGTCCGGTACGACAAGCTGCGTCTGGCGGCCTTCCGGACCCACCGCCTCGGTGAGAATCTCATACGCGTTCAGGAGCTCCTGCTCCGCCTCATCGTAGCGCTTGGCGACGAGCAGAAACCGGCCGTACTTGCCCAGAATCATGCCTCGGATACGGCCGGTCAGGACGCGATTGGCCGCATTGCGGGCTTCAAGAAGCGCTGCCTCCGCCTCCTTCAGCTGGTTGTTCAGCAGCAGGGTCCAACCGACGTTTCCCAATGTATTGATGGTATCGGGGTGATCCGGCCCAAGCCCGGCCCGGCTGGCGTCCAGCGCCTCCCGAAACAACGCTATGGCCGCGGCGTAGTCTTTCCGCTGCTGAAACACGCCGGCGAGGCTGTTCGTCGTTACCAGCGTTTTGGGATGTTCTCGACCGAGCAGGCGCTGCCGGCTTTCGAGCACATCCCGGATTAGCGCTTCAGCCTCGTCAAATTTCCCCTGGTAGAGGCTGAGAATGCCCAGATTGTTGGCCAGTACCTGCGTTTGCGAATGGTCACTGCCAAACAGTTGCCGGGAATCATCCAGCGCCTGGGAAAACAGCGCCATGGCCTCGTCCGGGCGGCCCATTTTGTAATAGTGAGCGCCGAGGTTTCCCCGGGCGATAGTCGCTTCGCTGTTCACCGGACCGAACACCCGGTCCGCCGTTTCAATCGCCTCCACCAGCAGCGTTTCCGAGGCATCGTTGTCCACGGTCGACAGCACGTTGCCCAGTGCATTCATGGCCGTGATCGTGTCTTCGTGCTCGTTGCCCAGCACCTGCCGGCGCCCGTCCAGCACCTGCCGGTACTCAGCGACTGCCGCCTCCCGGTCAAACTGGCTTGAGTAATTGAGGCCCACGTTGTAACGCGTGGTTAGCGTGTCTGGATGCAGCGGCCCGAGCTGTCGCTCCCGGGCCGCGAGGGCGGCGGTCAGATACTGCGCAGCGTCTTTGTGTTCACCCAGCGCCCACAGCGCGCTGCCAAAGTTATTCATCGCGCGGAGCGTGTCGGGATGCTCCGGGCCCAGCATGGACCGGGAGCGGGTCAGCAGGTCATCGCCGATGGACCGGGCCGGATCGTAAAGCCCAATCTCGTAGTAGGTTTCCTGGACCGAGCCCAGCAGCGTCAGCGCCAGCGGGGAGGAGGCTGCGTAGTCGCTGTCGATCGTCTCGAGCGACCGCGTCAGGATATTTTCGTCCAGCATGGCCCGGCCCGAATCGGTGAAGTTCACCCGCTGCAGCACCTCGTCGAACTGTGCGAGCAGCACAGCGATTTCCTCC
>JBCCVP010000126.1:0-15320 GCA_039195135.1 Pseudomonadota bacterium
CGAAGGTGGCCGGACCCTGATACTGATACTCGGCGCCGTCGCTGTAATACACGAAGCTGACGCCGGCCCCGTCGGTGACCGTCACCTGCTCACCGGCGCTCAGTTCCGCCAGAATCTCCAGTGCCTGGCCGCCGCGCTGCACGTCGCCGGTGGCATCGGTCACGACCGCCACGGGCTGCGCGCCCGCAGCGAGGCTGAACAAAAGCGCCAGCCATGGTGTTTTTCCCCACTTCATACCGTTTCCTCTTTTTTCGATTGATGGCCGGCTGCTTTCGGGTGAACCGGCGCGTCAGCATTCAGCGTACCCCAGCCCCAGACCCCGATGGCCGTATGTCCCTTGATGTTTTGAGTGCCAAACGCCTTAAGTTGTTCCCGGTCCTCCTCTCGCAGCCGTCCGGCAACTTCGTCGGTCAGCGCAATTCGGCAGTTCAGGCCCCGGGTCAGCCCCTCGATCCGGGCCGACACATTGACCGCGTCCCCGATGGCCGAATATTCAAATCGGGACCGGGCGCCGACATGGCCGACGATCGCCCGGCCAATGCCCAGCCCAACGCCGGCGTTCAGTGGCGCGATGCCCTCCGCGGCAAGTTCTTCGTTCAGCACGTCCAACTCCTTCAGCATGTCCCGGGCCGCATCAAAACCGGCCTGGGCCGGATTCGCCAGCGCTTTCGGCGCGCCAAAAAACGCCATGATGCCGTCCCCCATGTACTTATCCAGGGTGCCCTCAAAGTGATGAATCGCCGGCGTGACCCGGTCAAAATAGCGGTTCAGCAGGGTCAACACCCGTTCCGCATCCTCCGATTCACTTAAGGAAGTAAAGCCGATCAGATCGGCGAACAGCAGGCAGATTTCCCGGTCCTCGCCGCCCAGGTCCGGCGTGAGGTTGCCGCTCAGGATTTCGCTCAGGATCTGCGGGCTCACATAACCGCCAAATGCAGACCGCATACGCTGTTTTTCCTTGAGGTTGGCCCAGGCGTCGCGAAAGGCCGACGCCAGCCAGCCGCAGCTGGCGGCGAGCATCATCGGCAGGGGACTGAAGCGCCAGCCCGCAGCAAAGGTCAGCCAGGCCGCCGCCAGCGCAGCGCCCACCGTGAACACCAGCAGGCCCAGCGTAATCAGCGGGCGATCCCGCACCAGCACCAGGGCCGCGCCCAGGGCCATCACCAGCCCATAGACCCAAGCCGGCACGCCGGGGAGCATGCGATCGGCCGCCAGGGCCCGGTATGCCTGCAGGTGAATCAGTACCCCCGGCGCGTAGCGGTTGTTTTCCCAGCCGGCCAGCACCAGCGGCTGCAGGTGCCGATCCTCAAACGGCAGCACCACGCCGACAAAAACCACCTGATCCTGAAACAGGCTTTGCAGCCGGCCGCGGTCTCCGCTGGCCGCCAATGCCAGCACCTCCTGCATGGAAACGTACTCCACAGGATCGCCCACGGCGTAGTCGATCCAGCCGTTGGTGACCGGCACGTCGCTGGCCCGGGCCATCTGTCCCACCAGCGTATTGAGGCCCAGCGCCTCCAGGTAGCGATCGTCATAGAAACGCCGCACCACGGCGTCGAGCTCCTGCACCTGGAGCACCATGCCAAAGCCATCACGGCCCAGCACCGCCTGAAAGCGCGGCAACACCCCGTACAGCTGTCCTCCATCGCTTAAGGTGCGGCCAAAGAAAACCGAAAGGCCCTGCCGGCGGGCGCTCAGTATCGACTGGGCGAGCACCCGATCGTTGTCACGGCCCAGGAATCGGTCGTAGCTTCGTTCCGGCAGCACCAGATCGAAGCCGGCGACCCGGGCACCGGCGGCGCTCAGCGTATCGACCAGCTGTGCCAGCGATTCATGCCACAGCGCCATCGGCGCCTCGATGCCGGCCACCGTCTCCTCGTCGATGCCGATCAGCGTGACGCCGCCCGCACCGGGCTGCGGCGTCAGGTCCCGGGCGGTGCGCAGCGTGAGGTCGAAGATCTGCAGATCAACCCGCTTCATCGTGGGCGTGAGCATCAGCAGCCCGGCCACAACGCCCACACACAGCACCCAGATGACCGGCTGAACGATCCGCATCACCCTAACCCCCGGCGACGCGCGGCGCTAGAAGAACTCATAGCGAAGCAGCAGATGAATGCCTCGATCCTGCGGGTCTTCATCTGAGAAATTGACGTCTTCAAAGCCGTGAGCCAGGTAGAATTCCGTGCGCAGCCCCCGCAGCGGCTCCCAGAGAAAACCGGCCCCGACGCTGGCGATGGACTTGGGATCCGGCGTGGCAAAGGTTTCGTTCCAACCCCGCCCGGCGTCCGCAAACACGGTCCACTGAAACTGGCTGCGGCCATTCACGTCCCGAAAGGCCGGGATGCGATACTCGGCGGAGGCCACCCAGCCGTTGTCCCGCACCATCAGGTTCTGCCGATAACCCCGCACGCTGTTGCGGCCGCCGATGGAAAACTTTTCCAGCGGCAGCAGCCCGTCGAGCGTCTTTTGCAGATCCGCCCGCAGAATCAGCTGATGATCGCTGCTTTCAAAACGCCGGGCCCACTGGGCCTGGGCCAGCAGGCTGACAAACTCACCGTCCGGGATATCACCCTCGTTAGCGGTCGCGTCCAGCGCGTCGATGCCGACGCTCACCCGGCCCCGCAGCGCCAGCACTTGATTGGCGCGGCGGTCTGTCCAGTCCGCCGTGAGTCGCAGCGCCGTAACCTCCGCTCGCCCGTCCTGCACCCCCGGCGAAAAGGAAAAGGGAATGCCGAGCAGACTGGTCTGACTCTCCCGATGATCGACGGTGGCGGTGAAGGTCACCATCGCGTTGCCGAAGCGGCGCCAGGGGTATACCAGATCCAGCGCCAGCTCCTGGCTTTCGCTCCGGATGTCGATGCGGCTGAAGGGCTCCTCCACCACCTGGGCTTCGCTGTCTGTATAGCTAGCGGCCAGCGTGGCGCCGCCAAACACGGGGACCGCGTAGCTCAGAAAGATATCGTCCAGCCCATCCGCGGTGCCGTAGCCAAGCTGAGCTCGATCGCCAAAGCCGAGCAGGTTGCGATGCACCAGGTTCAGTTCCACCCATTCGCTGCCCACGCTCGGCGCGCGATTGTTATGGGCGGTGATCGACGCCTGGTAGGGCCGGGCTTCCTGCACGTCGATCACAAGACGCGCCTCGCCCCGCCGGGAACCCGGGAGCAGCCGGCTGTCGAGGCGCTCGATCAGCGGGTCGCTGTGCAACGTACGCAGATCATCCCGCAGATCCGCCACGTTCAGCGGGCCGTCCGCCAGCGCCAGCCGCCGCTCAACGTAGGACGGCCGCAGCCGCCCGCTGGTGCGCACCTCCACCTCGCTCAAGGTTCCTTCCACCGCCTGAAAGTTAACCGTCCCGTCGGTAACGCGCTGGTCCGGCAGCAAAACGCCAGAGGTGACGTAGCCTCGCTCCACGTAGAGCCCGGTGAGTTCGGCCCGCAGGTTCTGCAGTTCCTGGGCGCTCACCTGCCGGTCCAGGTAGCGCGCGGACAGCTGGCCGACCTCCTCCGGATCCAGTACGGTGGATTCGTTCACCCGGACACGCTGCAGCGTCAGCAGCGGCGCCGTGGAGAGTCGATCCTGGGGCAGATCCAGTGCCTCCGCGTTGGGAAGCTCCAGCGGCACGTCTTCCAGGCCTTCAAATTCCGGCAGCGCCGGTCGTTCCGTCTCTACGCCGGGTCGGCGCTGCAGGCCCCGCTCGGTATCGCTGGGGGCCGCCGTTTCGGGTTCTTCCGCGTCGGACTGGGCCAGCGCACCGCCGGTCACGCTCAATCCCAAAGCAAGCAGTGCAGTGATTACAAAGCGTTGGCGCATCATCCCGCATCCCCTTCGGCGGCGGTGCGGAAAGTCTCGTCGCCGCGGGCGCGATTGATGCTGTCGGCCGTCACTAACGTCACCCGGGTGCGAGACAGGATATCGCCGCGGCTTGCCAGCGTTTCCCGGAATTGCTTCAGCGGCGCGCTCCCCGGGTCCAGGGTCCGGCCGGCGTAGGGCTTGAAGCCGCGCAGCGGTTGTTCCAGCAGCACGGCTACGATCTGGTCGACGCCAAACGGTGGCACCACGAGCAGGTCGCGAAAGCGCACGAGCGCGTCCGGCGTGACCGGGCCAAACTCGGCGGGGGTGACCGGATAGAGCACGCTGATGCCGCCGTTCGACTCAAGATCAAACACCAACAGATAACCCAGCTGAGTAGCCCGCACAGATAGCGATAGGTTGTCGCCGCGCAGCGCGGAGGCACCCAGCGCCATGTCGTCAAACTGCGCCACCACCTGGCCGCCCGGATTGCGGGATCTGAGGGACCGCACAAAAACCTCGCCGGCAATGCGCTCCCAGGCAAAGGGGCTTTCCGGATCCGACACCTCGCCGATCACATCGCCCGCCGCGTTCAGGAGCCGGGTCAGCTGCGTGTCGCGCACGAGGGTCAGGTCGGCGGCGCCGTCGGTGGCTTCGATGCCGGCGAGCTCGGCAAGTGTGGTCTGGTCCGCCGGCAGTGGGTTGACCAGCCGCACCGTAACGCGCTGCGGCTTCTCATCAGACGCCTGGTCCGCCGTGGCGAGAGCAGGTGCCGCCGGCAGCACAACAGCCTGGCTGAGGGCCGGTCCGCCCTGCGCCAGCGTTGGCAGAAACTGGGGCGTTTGCGGATAGCCGCGATCGGACATGAACTCGCGCACCGACATAAAGAGCTCGAGGTAGCCCAGCTGCCCGTCGGCATTGGCATCGGTGCCCGGGTTCAGCCCCCGCATGGCGCGCAGCAGCGCGTCGGTGAAGGCGCCGTGGGGCTGCCCGTCAAAGGTGGGATACCAGCGCAGCAGTTCTTCGGTGATTTCGCCGGCGGGCTCGTGCTCCCCCGCCGCCGACAGATAGTAGACCCGTTCATAGGGATAGACCTCCGCATCGATCGCAGCGGAGGGTGGTGGCGGCGCGTGGTTTGCGGCAACATCCGCGGCCCGCACCGGCAGGGGCGGCCGCCCGGTGGCGGCGAGGTTGGCGCCCCGGACCGTGTTGCCCGAGTAGCAGGCGTCCACCACAAAAAACACTTCCCGGCCGCCCGCGTCCAGCTGCTCGAGAATCGGCCGCAGGTCGCGCCGGCCAACAATCAGCGACTGGGCCGCCTCCTCCCCCGAGGCTTCCCGCCGGTAGTCCGCCGGAATCAGCGCGCCGCTGGTGTGCGGCAGCGGCGCTGCGGCGCTGGGATCCGCCGCGCTGGTGCCGTGGCCCGCGTAATAGAGAAAAATGAAGTCGCCCGGCTCGGTGGTGATCTGCAGCTGCCGCAGCGCCGACAGGATGCCTTCGTGAGTGGCATCCCCGTCCAGCAGGCGGGTGATCCGAGCCGGCTCAAACCCCCAGGCCTCGATCAACGTTTTTTCCAGTGCACCGACGTCAAAGCGCGGCGCCAGCAGGGCGCTTACCGGATCGTCGTAGGTGGCGACGCCGATCAGCAGCGCGTGCCGCTTGGCCACGGCCGCCGCCGTAGCGGGCACCAGTAGCAGCAGAAGCGAAACAATTGCTCCGCCAACCCCCAATTTACCGCTGATTGGAAAACTCATCCGGCACCGGGGCGTCGGCACAGGTCAGCGGCCGCCAGCTGAGTCGGCGCGGCCGGCGCGTCGAGCACCACCCAGGCGTCCTGCACGTCCAGCGGGACCGTCTGTCCGCGTTCGATCACGAAGCGGCTCTGGGTTCCGCTGTCCCGCGTTTCGCAGGGCTGCGTGGTCAGATCGTTCTGGTCGGAAAAGCCCGCCGGCAGCGTCTGCAGACTGCCGCTCAAATCCGTTTCCGGCGCCACGATGCGGATTTCGCCGTCGTTCGAAAGAGCTGAGCTCGCGCTCACCACGCTGTCTGCGGAGGGCACAAACTGATCCGGGTTGAGCGTGATGTTGCCGCCGGGTCCGCCAAAGGCGTTAGCGCTGATCACCGTGCCGTTCAGGATCATAAATTCCGGTTCGGCGATCTGTATGTTGCCCCCGGCCCCCTCGCCGCTGCCCACCGCGGTGGTGATACGGGTGTTGTCCAGGAAGAAATCGCCGGCCATGTTGATCTCAATGTTGCCGCCGTCGGCCGAGCGCGCCTCCGTGCTGATCGTGCTGTCGGCCGTGTTGATGGCCCCGGCCGCATCGATGCGGATGCTGCCGGCGTTGCCGGCGCCGGTGCTGCGGGCGGTGATCCGGGTGCCATCCGCCAGCATCAGCGTGCCGACGTCCAGCACGATGCTGCCACCGGTGCCGGCACCGCCGGTTTCGGCGCTGACGATGGTGCCGAGCAGCATGGAATCTTCACCGATCAGGGTGACGCTGCCACCTTCCCGCGCCCCGGCAAAAACTTGCGCGGTCACCGTGCTGTCCACAATCAACAGCTGCCCCAGCGCCTCCAGCGTGACATCGCCCCCGGCGCCGCGCTGCGCCGTACTGGAGATCCGGCTGTCGTTGACAGATAAAACATCGCCGCTGGCCAGCGTCACCGAGCCGGCGTCTCCGTCGGCGAGATTGGCGGCCTGCACTACTGACTGATCGATGGACACCTGCGCGCCGCGGAGCGTGACGTCTCCGCCGGCACCCTGGCCGCCCGCCACAGTGGCCGTGATATTGCTGCCGGACACGTCCAGTGCGCCGCCGCTGAGAACCGATACGGAACCGCCATCGCCGCGTGCCGCCGCCGACGATATGGTGCTGGAGGAGACAGCGACGGCGGTATTGGCGGCCAGTTCCACCGTGCCGGCATCACCCTCGGCGGTGGCCTGGGCCGTGACGTTGGATTGATCCACCGTGATCTGGTCGGCGCTGGCGAAAATGCTGCCGCCGGTGCCAGCCCCACCGGTTTCCGTCGTCACATTGGTATTTTGTATCAGCAGCTGCTGGCCTTCCAAAAGGATGCTGCCGCCGGCCTGTTCACCCGCCGCCACCGCTGCTGACAGAGTGGAATCCTGCAGGGCCAGATCGCCTTCGCTCCGCACCCTCAACGTGCCGCCCCGCCCGGTGTTTGCCCGGGACGACAGCGTGCTTCCGCTGATCAACAGATCGGGCTCCACGTTAGGGTTGTCGCGGAATACCATGGCCTGCACCGTGACGTCCCCCGCATTCCCCGCACCGTCAGATTGCGCGGAGACCTCACTGTCGGAAACAGAAATCTGAGCAGATCTTAAAGTCACGGACCCACCGTCCCCATCCAGCGACTGCGCCGTAACCTCCGACCGATCCACCAGCAGCGACCCGCTCGATCGCAGGTTAACGTCACCCCCAGTCGCCGCGCCCCGAACCTCGGCCGTAATGACGCTGTCAGCAATCGCCAGTTCGCCGCCGCCTAAGATACCAATGGAGCCTCCCTGTCCCGTTTCCGACGCGGCCGTCACCGACGACCGGACGATAGCGGTATTACCGTCAGCCCCGAGCTGAATCGAGCCACCGTCGCCACCCACGGTGGCCGCACTGACATTGCTGTCCGAGATTTCGAGATTGCCAAAAGCGAAAGCGCTGACCGAGCCTCCCTGACCATTCTCAGCGCTGGAGCTGAGTGTGGCATTTTCCACCACGAGATCGCCAAAAGCACTGAGCGTAACGCTGCCGGCATCCGCTCCGCCGGTTGCGGTGGCGGTGAGGGCTGCTCCATCGGAAATACTCAGGTCCCGAGTCGAGCTGACGATCACATCCCCACCCTGACCCTCGCCTTCCGCGTTGGTGCTGAAGCCGGAGCCGGCGCCGGAGATTGTCAGGCTGTTGTCCGCGTCTACCTGGATGGTGCCGCCGGATCCGCCGCCGGTAGCGCTGCTATCGACTCGGGCGCCGTCCAGGAGCATCAGATCGAAAACGTTGAGGTTGATGGTACCGCCCTGGCCGGTGCCGCCGGTCGCCGCAGCAATAGTACTGGCGGCAACGGTCAGCGTGCTCGTATCGATGCTGAGATCTCCTCCGTCGCCGGTGCCCGCGAGAACCGTGGCGGATACCACACTGTCGGTTAGCTCGACGGCCCCGCCGGAAGGCGTACGCAGATCGATCGAACCGCCGTTACCTTCGTTGGCTTCGGTGGTGATCCGGCTTCCGGCAACCGAAATAGCCGACGCCTCCAGCGACACCGATCCAGCATCGCCAATACCGCGGGCCGTTGCCGACACCTCGCTGTCGCTTAGCCGGGTGGCGCCGCTGCTCGAGAGCTGCACGCCGCCGGCATTGCCATCGCCGGAGGCTACGCTGCTCACCAGCGACCGGGTCAGGATCAGCGAACCGCCTTCCGTCTCACCCTTAACCAGCGGGTTGCCACCGACTGTGATGGTCACCGTACCCGCATCCCCTGTACCGCCGGTTGCGGCGGTAATCACGCTGTCGACCGCCCGAAAAGTGTCCGCGGTAATTGTCACCGAGCCGCCGTCACCGGCACCGCCGTCCACGGAAGCGGCCACCTCGCTGCGCAGCAGGGAGACATCTGAACCGTCAATCAGCACATCGCCGCCGTCGCCCGACACCGCAGACGACGCGATCTGCGAATCGCTGACGGCGACCACGCCATCCGCCAGGAGGGCCAGGGACCCGGCGGCGCCGCTGCCGGTGCTGCGGGTGGTGACGCTCGAGGTGGCGATGATGAGATCGTCCCCATCCAGCGTCACACTGCCGCCCTGCCCCGGCCCACCGGTGGAAGCGGTGACCGTCGAACCGGCGACGTCGATCAATGGGGCCGTCAGGGAAACCGCCCCCCCAAGCGGGCCCGTACTCACCGCCGCGCTGACCGTGGCGTCGGCAAGTTCCACGGCCTGACCCGCCGTCAGATTGACGTTGCCGCCCCTTGAGCTGTTGGCCGATGCATTAACCGTGGCGCCGGACACCTCGATGGTATCCGCCGCCGTAATCGTCACATCGCCACCGTCGCCGCTGGACACGGCCTGGGCCGTCACCTGGCCGCCGGCAACCACCGAGACGTTGTCCGCCTCCAGGAGCACGTCACCGCCATCGCCGCTGCCGGCACTCGCGGCGGTGATCGTTGACCGGGCGTCGGTCACCCGGATATTGTCGGCCTGAATACTGACCGAACCACCCCGACCGGCGCCGGTGGTCGCACTGTTGATCAACGCGCCGCCACTCACCGTCAGCTCATCCGCCGCGATGGCGATGCTGCCGGCATCGCCATCCGCCATCGATTCCGCGGATATCTCCGCCGCGTTATCCAGTGTCAGCCGCGTCGCCTGGATATCGATCCGGCCGCCGTCGCCGGACCCACCGGTCTGGGTTGTGATAAGCACGCCCGGATCTCTGGCGATGAGCTCGCCGGTGCGGATACGGATAGCGCCGCCGGCACCGCTGCTGCCGGAGAAGGTGGACACGTCGATGGTGCCCTCATCCAGCAGCGTGAGCGAAGAAGACGTGACATCGATCTGTCCGGCGTTGCCTTCCCCGAGCGCCACGGAGCGCACCGAGGACTGGCCATCCATGATGATGGAGCCGCTCGCGTCGAGTGTGATGTTGCCACCGCGGCCGCTGTCAAAGGTGTTGGAAAAGACTTTGCCCCGGCCGTCCATGAAGATGTCATCAGCGGCCAGAATCACGTCGCCCGCATCCCCGGCACCCTGGGACTCGGTAGAGATGCTGGCGTTGTCGACCACCACCAGCTGCCCGGCCCGGATCTCTACGTCGCCAGCGTCGCCGGTGCCAAAGAAGGTGGAGGACAGCACCTGCGTGTTGCCCTCAAGCCGGGCCGTGCCGGTGACCTCGATCACCGTGCGGCCGGAATTTACGTCGCTGAAAGATACGGAATTGAAAAACCCGGACTGGCTGATGAGGCTGCCTCCGCGCACCGTGATGTCGCCCGCCTCGGTGCCGCTGAACAATCCACCGCTGACGTCCAGATTGCCGGTCAGCGGCAGCCGACTGGTGTCCCGGTTGATGCGAATGTCTCCAAGGGCGCCGAAGCCTGCCGTGCTGATGCTGCCGTCCGCGGTGAATGAGGCCTCGCCGGCGGACCGCACGGAAATGAGCTGCGCATGGCCATTCGGAGCCTGCAGCCGGGCGTCGTCAAGCAGGATGTCACCCCCGACGACGGCAAAATCGGACCCTTCCGGCACTTCAAGCACCGCCCCGGTGAGCGTGATCGGCGCCGCCGGGTCTACAAACCCAAAGCTGGATACCGGCGCCGCGGACAGTGTTGAAGGACCCGTGGCCGTCGCTGAGAAGCGCCCGCCGTCGGCAAATCGCAGGTAGTCCGCCGTGGATAGAAACAGCGACCCCTGCAGATCCAGGGAGGCGTTGGCGCCGAACACCACGCCGTTGGGGTTGATCAGCCAGAGATTGACCGGCCCGGGCGCCTGGGTTGCCAGCTCGCCGTCAATCGATGAGATGGAACTGCCTGTCACTCGGGCGATGATGTTGTCGAGCATGGAGGTGGCGCCGAAGGTCGCCGTTTCGCCCGTGTTGACGTTGAAATCGGAAAAGCTGTGGAACAGGTTGCCGCCGACCAGCTGGCCACGAGCCTGATCGATCAGGTAGGACGGCCCGTTGATTGCGCCGGGAGCCCCGAGGGAGCCGTCGAACACCACCTGCGAGCGCACCGGCCCTGCCAGCGTCATGCCGAGGAGCGCCGTGATGAAAGCCGCAGACCCCCACGCCTGCCGCCGTGTGACACTCTCCTTCCACGTGCCGCGGATTCGGATCACTTGTTCCCTGCCCCTCCGATCTCGCTCCTTCCCACCTACAGTTTGCCTTCGCAGCACTCCGGCCGCACGGCATGATTAGCGATTCAACCTGTAGGAAAACGCCGCGAATTGGCGCGAATTGGCTTGAGACTAGCACAATTCGCTGGCTTCCACGGGCGCCGCCCACTAGTATTTTGGCATGGGGATTCACCTGAGATGGGAGCGTTGGCGGCGCGCCGCAGGTACGCTTCGGACGCGCTTGCGGGCAACGCTTGCGGTCGCGGTCCTGGCGTTGGCAACCGGCGCGGCGGCTCACGCTGACACGGCACTGCGGGCCCAGGGCCATCAGCTGCTGGCCGCCGGACAATTCGAGGCGGCGGCGACCGCTTTCCGCAACTGCCTGAGCGCAGCGCCAGATGCGGCAACGGGCGTTGACTGTGAAACCGGCCTGGGGCTGGCGGCCCTGTTTGAGGGCAACCTGACGGACGCGGGGCGGCATTTTGATCGCGCCCGGGAGCAGGCCCGGCAGCCGGCGCGGCAGCGCAGCATCGCCCTCGCCCGGGGAAAACTGGCCACCTACCAGGCCCGCTTCAACGACGCTGATGCCCTGTTCGACGGCGTCATTGCTACTGCTGAAAGTGCCGGCGACAACGCCGCGGTGGCGCGCGCCTGGCTGGGTAAAGCGGCTACGGCGGCAGAACAGCTGAATCGCGGTGCCCTGCGCCAGGCGCTGGAGCAATCGCTGGCAGCTGCCGCCAATGTGCCGGACCCGGCCCTGCGCCTGCGTCTGGAGCTTTCGGCGGTCGACGCCCTCCTGCGGTCAGAGGCAGCGCTGGGCCTGGCAAACTGGGACCTCAATATGGCGGCAGCCGCGGGCAGCGGCGCGCTGCGGCGGGCGCGAGCGCTGGAACAGCCGCGAGACATCTCCCTGGCCGCGGGCCTGCTGGGCGAGGTGTACCTGCGAGCCGGACGTCTTGACGAAGCCGCGTCTCTCAGCCAGCTGGCCACCTTTCAGTCCCAGTCCATCGACGCGCCGGAGCTGTCCTACCGCTGGCGCTGGTTGTCCGGCCGGGTGCTGAAGGCGCAGGGCAATCTGCCGCTGGCGGCGGAGGCGCTGGACCAGGCCGTCGGCGACCTGGCTCAGGTCCGCAGCAGTCTGCTAAGCGGCCTGCGCGGCCGCCGGCAGCCGTTCCGGCAGCTGGTCGGGCCGCTGTTTCAGGACCACGCCGACGCCCTGCTGACCCAGGCGGCCACCGCGGCCGTGGGTGAGGCGCAGACGCTGCGCCGCCGCGCAAGGCAGGTGATCGAAGCCTTCAAGAGCGCAGAGCTGCAGGACTATTTTCTCGACGACTGCGTGGTGAACGTGGAGGCGCAGGACACCACGCTGGACGCGGTGGGCGCGCGCACCGCCGTCGTGTATCCGGTGCTGCTGGAAGACCGCACGGAGGTGCTGGTCAGCATCGAAGGCGTGATCCATCAGTTTCGCGTGGATACCGGCGCTGAGCCCCTGGGCCGCGTGGCGCAGCAATTTCGCCGGGCCCTGGAGCGGCGCAGTTCACATCAATACCGGCCCCTGGGGCGGCGGCTTTATGACTGGCTGCTGCGGGACGCGGAGCCGCTGCTGGCCGATGCAGGGGTGGAAACGCTGGTGTTTGTGCCCGATGGCGCGCTGCGCAACATCCCCCTCGCCGCGCTGCACGACGGGGAGCAGTTTCTGATTCAGCGCTACGCGGTAGCAATTACGCCCGGGCTGAATCTGACGGACCCACAGCCCATCAGCCGGCAAAGCCCGCGCATTCTGCTCAACGGCCTGACGGAGGCGGTGCAGGGTTTTCCGGCCCTGCCGTCCGTGGCATTTGAGCTTGAGAGTCTGCGGGACCTGTATCCCGACCAGGTTACGGTACTTCAGGATCAAGCCTTCGTGGCCGGCAACGTGTCGGAAGAAATCTCCCGGCGCCCGTTCAACGTGGTGCACTTCGCCTCCCACGGCGAGTTTCAGGCCGATGTCAGCGAGTCGTTTCTGCTCACCTTCGACGATCGGCTGAACATGAACCAGCTCGATGAGTTCATGCAGCTACGCCGCTTCAGCGATGAACCGGTGGAACTGCTGACGCTCTCCGCCTGCCGAACCGCGGCCGGCGACGACCGCGCGGCCCTCGGCCTTGCCGGCATTGCGATCCGCGCCGGCGCCCGCAGCGCCCTTGGCACGCTCTGGTACATCAACGACCAGGCCACCTCCGAGCTGATCGCGCGCTTTTATGGCGAACTCCGCACGCCAGAAAACACCAAGGCCGAAGCGCTGCGCCTGGCGCAGCTCTCGCTGCTGGAGGATCGGCGCTACCAGCACCCGGGCTATTGGGCGCCATTTCTGCTAATCGGAAACTGGCTGTGAACCGCGCGCTCACGTTCATCAGCTGTGCGGCGCTGACGCTGCTGGTTTCAGCCGCCGCCGCCCAGTCACTGGCGTTCACGCCCGCCGCCGATGCACCGCCGGTGCGGGTCGGCGGAGCCGCGCGGGGCGGCGGCGAGGCCCTCGCCCTGACCATTCTGGCGCCGCCCATGCTGGCGGACACCGCGTCGCCGCGGCCAACCATTTACTGGCACGCGTCGCGGCCGGTCGAAAACCCGGTGGAGATTGTGTTGATCGAAGAAGGCGGAGAAGAAGCCATTTTCGAAACGCAGCTCGCACCGCCGCTCACCGCCGGACGGCATGCCATCGCACTTCCGGAATCCGTCCGCCTGACCCCCGGGACCATTTACCAGCTGTCCGTTGCTGCGGTCGCCGACGCGCAGGCGCGGTCCAACGATGTTTTTGCCAGTACGCTGCTGCGGCGCCGCGCTGCGCCAACCGGTCTGCCGGAGGCCTCCCGCGCTCGGATCGAGCAATTTGCAGCAAGCGGTTTCTGGTTTGATGCCCTGCACCTTCTCCTGGAGGAGCCGGGCGATCAGCAGGCGCTGAACAGCCTGCTGGAAGCAGCAGGATTGCCTACAGAGGAGATGTAGCCATGACCACACCATCCAAATCTCTGGCGCGGTTTGCGCTGATTCTGGTTTCCGCACTGGCGCTCACGGCCTGGATGGCCGTGGCCGTCGCTCAGGAGCCCGATGCCGAGTATGAAATGACGGAGTTTGAAAACGACGATCCGTCTGAGCAGGACATCATCGATGCGCTTACACCCCGGCCGCCGCTGCCCACCCGGGCCCTCGACGGCGAGGCGCCGGGGATGAAACTGCGCGCCATCCCGCTGCGCATTCGGTTTGAGCTCAACTCCTTTCAGCTCACCGAAGCTGCGCAGAAAACGCTGAACCGGCTGGGCTCGGCGCTGACTTCACCCGCCCTGGCGGACTATCAGTTCCGGGTCGAGGGTCACACCGACGCACAGGGGGACGAAACCTACAACCTGGACCTGTCCCGGCGCCGGGCGGAGGGGGTACGCAATTACCTCATCAACCTGTTTGAAATGGAGTCCGGCCGGCTGGAAACGGTCGCCCGGGGGGAAAGCTCACTGTTAAACCCGGATGAGCCGAACAGTCCGGACAATCGCGTGGTGCTGATCGTGAACCTCGGGCCGGCGGAAGGCTGACCTGAAGTCCCGCCGCCGACAAGGGCCAATGGTTGGCGGACCAACGGCACATGCTGCGCTGGGCCGCGATCCGTAGCCTTGACTGTGCCCGGCGGCGGTCCCAGTCCCAACGTACCGCAGCCGGGTTGTCCCGTGTTCCGTTCCCCTCGGAACAGCTAAGCCGCTGCCCTAAACGGGGCAGCGGTTTTTTTATGCACCCCTCGGAACAGGGGAGCCACTGTCCTGACCGGCGGCGGCTCGTTTGGCATGGTTTGAACATGATTATCGATTCGTCCACGGCCTACACGTTTGTCAGATTTTTCCCATACGCCCCGTGCTGCCGGGTCCGTAACCTGAACGTGCACTCAGGGAAACGACAAGCCATGGAACAGAGAAAAGAACAGCTCATCAGCGATATCCGCAGCCTGTACCGAAAGCTTCCCATGTCGCGGCTTGGGGAGTCGAACGAGCACAAACATGCTCAGTTTGTGCTGGAAAGCGTTCTGGCCATGAAAACTGCGGAGCTTAAATCTCTGGGCAGTTGCTGGCACTGAGTCCGCCGCGGGCCGGCGCCGGTCGACCGGCAGATGAGAAAAACTGTGTCGAAGCGTCGCCACGGGTTCTGACCCACCGCGTTGATTGGTAAGATAGCCGCTCTCAAGGACCAGGGAGCGGACCCATGGCCCAGGCCATGCCCGATGCGGGACAGGATCGGATGCCCGACTCTGACGCTAAAGATGGCGGCGACGCGCAGCAGGCGCCCGCAGCCCCCAACCCCATTTCCAGCGACCATTTCCGCCGCGCGGCGGGACAGTTCGTCACCGGCGTTACCATCGTGACGACGCGGCTGGACGGTGCCCCCCGGGGCATGACCGCCAACAGTTTTGCCAGCGTTTCGCTGGATCCACCACTGATCCTCTGGAACGTGGGCAAAGCGTCCGACTCTTATCAGGCGTTTACCCAGTGTGATGCGTTTGCGGTCCACGTGCTCAGTCGGCAGCAGGAACAGCTGGCGCGCCTTTTTGCCACGCGCGGGGCTGACCGCTTTGCCGGCCTAGATTTTCGCGCGGGGCTTAACGGTATCCCGCTGCTGAACGATTGCCTGACCGTCTTTGAATGTCGCGTGGCGCACCATCACGCGGGCGGCGACC
>JBCCVP010000127.1:0-15211 GCA_039195135.1 Pseudomonadota bacterium
GATAAAGCAGCTGCCGCCCCGCTGCGGCGCGCCCCGCCGGCTCATCCGAACCCAGCAGCGTACCGTTGTAGGTCACGAGGGCTGCGGCCCCCGCCGGCAGGGTTGCCAGGGGCGCCTTCAGCGCGCGCAGAAATGCCTCCGGTTCGAGCAGGGCGCCCTGCACCAGGCGCCCGGTCGGCTGCCAAAGCTCCTGAAACAAAACAAAATGGCCGCTCGAAAGACGGCCGAAGCGTACGTCGCTGTTGGGCTGCCGGAAGGCCTCCACGGCGCGCTCATCGAGGCTGACCAGCGCCGACGCCAGCGCGTCCTGGCGCCGGGCGCGATTCAGCCCGATCTGATCCAGTTCCAGATCTTCGAGGCGGGTGCCCTCCTGTTTCCGCATCGCCGGCGGCGGGGCAGCCGCGGCCGGCGACGACGCCGTGGTTCCGATTACATCCACGGCGGCAGCGGCCTCGGCGGCCTCGGCGGTCGGCTCATCTTGCAGCACCTGCTCTTCCGGCGCCGGCGCTGCCTGGAGTTTGGCCGAGCGCCCGGGAGCAAGCGCCCGGAACCGGTCCGACGCGGGCGCATTCTGCAGCAGCGTCGACCCGCTGAGAATGGATCGAATGGCGGCAAAGCGCAGCTGGCGGGCCGCGCTCTCCGGCAGATCCGTCGGCCGCACACCGGCCGGCAGCAGGGGCGAGGAGAACCCGCCGGCGGCGTCAACCTGAAAAAAACCAAGCAGGCCAAAATCTCCGCTCGGCGTGTCGACCGGAGCCAGCAGCATCAGCCGCTGCAGAGTTGGATCCGCGGTCGCTCCGGAAGTGGCCTGACGATAGCTTTCCAGCGCCTCCACCAGCACCTGCTGCTGTGAAGTAAGCACCTGCTCCAGAGTCTGAGCGGCCCCCCGGGCTGTTTCCCGGGCATTGGAGAACGCCTGCCAGCGGAGCTGATCGTAGGCGTACCAAAGCAGGTAGGCCCCCGGCAGCGCCAGCGCGGCGACAAAGCCCACCAGCAGCCATCTGAGACGAGCGGTCTGCGTCACGGTGCGGGCAGCAGTCGATAGCCAGCTCCGCGCACCGTGATCAGCAGCTCCGGATGCGCCGGGTCCGCCTCGATTTTGCGACGGATGCGGGCGATATGGATATCGACGGTGCGAGTCTCGATCGCCAGCTCCGGCCCATAGCCCCATACCCGGTGCAGGAGTTCTTCCCGCGGCACCGGGCGCTCTTGAAATCCGGCGAGGTAGCGCAGCACATCGGCCTCGCGCCGGGTGAGGGGGATCTCCTCAGCTCCGCGGCGGACGGTGAGGTTAGCGAGATCAACGTGGCAGGACGGAGCCAGCTCAAGCTGTTCCGTGCCCACTTTTGGTGCGGCGCGCCGCAGTACCGCCTTTACCCGCAGCACCAGCTGCTCCACCGAAAAGGGCTTGGCGACGTAGTCATCCGCACCCAGCTTCAGGCCCTGAATGATGTCCTCGTCGGCGGTACGCGCCGTCAGCATGATGACCGGCTGGTCCGGCTCGTCCCGGCGCAGCGCCTCGCAAACGGCAAAGCCGTCGAGCGATGGCAGCATCACGTCCAGCAGCACCAGGTCGTAGGCGCCGCGCCGGGCTTCGCAGAGGCCTTCCTGGCCGTCACCCACCGCGGTCACGGCAAACCCATGGTGGGTCAGCAGATCCGTAAGGCCCTCCCGAATCGGCGCCTCATCTTCCACCACAAGCAGTCGGGGCCGATCTGTCATGACGGGCCTGATGTGGCCATTTGCCCTGCAACAGGGTGCTGTTTGGATCGCTCCCCGGGGGGCTTCGGCAGCGCCGCGGCACGGTAAAGATTCAGCAAAAACACCATCCAGATCAGTGACTCACCGCCCTAGGCTAGCACCCCGGGGCATCATTCTAGGTAAACAATGGGTAACGTCTTCGCTGCGGCGATTAAGATTTTTGCCCGAATTTTTGGCGCAAACTTCTCGTCGAACGAAACAACCGTGTCTCCAAAAGTGTGACGCAGTTCACACTTTTTTCACCCCTTGGACCGCCATAGTGCGCCCAAGCGAGAGGAGCCTGCGAAGTTTGGGTCCTGCCTTTTCTCCCCGACAGGGGAACACGTTGGGGGCCGGGGACCCGCAGAAACCGCAGATAAGGCGACATTTGAATCTTTGCGCTAAGAAAGAAGATCGACCGATTTGCCCTTCTTTGCCGTTCTCCAAAACGGCAACGATCCAACCTCCTCCGCTCCCGGGCCTCCCCTGTCAGGACGCAGAAAAACTGGCCCGGAATTTGCTTACCCATAATAAATGTCAAGCCGAGAGCACGTCATGAATCGACTCCCACATCCCTGCCTCAGCAGTTATTCGGCCCGACAAGGACGTTCCAACCGCTTCCTGACCGCCGTCGCGGTCCTGGTGGGCGGCGCAGCCGGACTGCTGCTGATTCCTGTAACGCTGGGCGTTATTGCCCTGGCGGCGCTGTCCTACGGGCTCCAGCGCACCCTTAACTGGGTACTGGGGGATACCACCCCGGTTGCCACCGCCGGCGGAGAGCCTGCGTCAAAAATTTGACGCCGCGCAGGCGTCGATTGACGCCTAGCCGCTGAAAATACCCGGGCATCGCGCTTCGCGATCGCTTTTCTTCGCGCCGAGCGGCGGCGACAATGGGCGCCTTAGTCCAACGTTAATGGTGCCCTTCCCCTTATGAGCCAGCTGCTGTCGATTTCCGTGTCTGACCACGTGGCGCACGTCCGCCTGACCCGCCCGGAAAAGCGCAATGCGCTGAGTCCAGAGCTTTTTGCCGAAATTGAGTCGGCCATCCACCGCCTGCGCAGCGAACCCGGTTTGCGGGCGGTGGTGCTGTCCGGAGAAGGTGCCTCTTTCTGCGCTGGCCTTGATCTGATGAGCTTTGCCGCCCAGGCGGGCGACCTGGAAGCCGCGCACCAGGTACTTTTTGAGCGCGACGCGGACGGCGCCAATCTGTATCAGCGCATCTGCACCGGCTGGCGTCACGTGCCCGTTCCCGTCATTGCCGCGGTACACGGCCACTGCCTCGGCGGCGGGCTGCAGATTGCCCTGGGCTGCGACATTCGTATCGCTGCGCCCGCGACGGAGCTGTCGGTTATGGAGATTCGCTGGGGCCTGGTGCCGGACATGGGCATCAGCGTCACCAGCCGCGGGCTCATCGCCCCCGACGTCCTGCTGGAGCTGACCACCACCGGCCGGGTCTTCGACGCCACGGAGGGTCACCAGCTGGGCCTGATCACCCGCCTGGACGACAACCCGGAAGCGGCCGCGCTCAAACTGGCGGCGCAGATTGCCCAGGGTTCGCCGGACGCGGTGCGGGCAGCGAAACGGCTGTTCCGGGATTCGGCCGGCATGAACGAGCTGGATGCGCTAAAGCTCGAAGCCCAGCTGCAGCAGCAGCTCATGGGCTCGCCCAATCAGATGATGGCGGTCAAAGCGGGTATGGCGGGCCAGTCCCCCGCGTTTGTGGATCCGGCCTGATCCGGCCACCGGAGCTGTGTGATGCCCCTGGCCCTGGTCGCCACCGTTGCGCTTATCACCCTCATCCTCGGACCCGGCATCTGGGTCAAGCGGGTGATGCGCCGCTACAGCCGGCCGGAAGACCGCTACGACGGCACCGGCGCGGAGCTTGCGCGGTACCTGCTGGACGGGTTGCGCATGCCGGACGTGCCGGTGGAAGTTTCGGAGGTGGGGGACCATTACGACCCAAGCGCCCGGGCGGTTCGCCTCAGCCCGGACGTGCACGATGGTCGATCGCTGACCGCAATCACCGTCGCGGCCCATGAAGTGGGCCACGCGCTGCAGCACCGGGATCACTACCCGGCGCTGGTCTGGCGTACCCGGCTGGTGAAGATGTCGATCCCGCTGCAGAAAACCGGCGCGGCTATCCTGGTAGCCGCTCCCTTCGTGGCGCTGCTGTCCCGGGCACCGGCGGTAGGTATCCTGATGTTCGTCGGCGGGTTTTTGAGTCTGGCCACCAGCACCCTGGTACACCTGGTCACCCTGCCGACAGAACTGGATGCCAGCTTTCGACGCGCCATGCCGCTGCTGGAGCACGGAAATATCCTTAAGCCGGTGGATCTGCCGCATGCCCGACGCCTGCTTACGGCAGCCGCTCTTACCTACGTTTCCAGCTCCCTTATGAGCCTCTTGAATATCGGCCGCTGGTGGGCCATTTTGCGACGCTGAGCCGGTCGCCGGTGGGACAGAGGCTGTGAGAACCTTCACCTGCGCTTGCGGCAACACGCTGCACTTTGAAAATACCCACTGTGTGGTCTGCGGCCGACAGGTGGGCTTTGATACGGGCACCCGCACCATGGTGGCGCTGGATCCCGCCGGTGATAACGTCTGGCAGATCTCCGGCACCGGGGAACGCCGGCGCATCTGCGCCAACGGCACCGAATACGGAGTCTGCAACTGGTTGATTCCGGAAAGCAGCGCCAACGCGCGCTGCGACTCGTGTCGCCTCAACCAGATTATCCCCAACCTGGGTGAATCGGATCACCTGGTGCTGTGGGGTCGGCTGGAGGCCGCCAAACGGCGCCTGCTGTACACGCTGCTGCAGCTAAACCTGCCGTTCGAGACCGACCCCAGGCAAGCCGGCGCCCTCGCGTTTCGGTTCCTGGCGGAAGCGGGGCCCCGGGCAGAAGTCCCAGGCGCCAACGACCGCAGCGAACCGGTGTACACCGGCCACCACCACGGCGTGATCACCATCAACCTGAAGGAGGCGGACACCGGCACTCGGGAATCCATCCGGGAAGCCATGAACGAACCCTACCGGTCGCTGCTGGGCCACTTTCGCCACGAAAGTGGGCACTATTTCTGGGACCGGCTGATCCGCGATACGTCGAGGCAGGATGAATTTCGGGCTCTGTTCGGCGATGAGCGAACGCCCTACCAGGAGGCTCTGGCCAGCTACTACGCCCGGCCAGCGCCGGATCCCTGGCCCGGTCTTTACGTCAGCGCCTACGCCAGCGCCCATCCCTGGGAGGACTGGGCAGAAACCTGGGCCCACTATCTGCACATGATTGACGGGCTGGACACGGCTTTCGCGCAGGGGCTTGAGCTGGGCGAGATCAGCTTCGGCCCGCTGTACACCGGCCCCGATGGATCCGCCGCCCTGCCCTGGGAGGAAGGCTTCGTGTCATTTGATGAGCTGGTCCGTCGCTGGCAGGCGCTGACGGTCACGCTGAACGCCATGAACCGAAGCCTGGGCCTCAGCGATGTTTACCCCTTCGCCCTGTCGGAGGCCGTGATCGATAAGCTGGAGTTTGTGCACCGCGTGGTGCACGACCTTTGAGCGAACCGGCTATTCCCAGTCGAAGGCCGGCAGCGCCGAAAAGCTTTTTTCCAGCGCATCACCCCAGGCGTCCTGCAGCCGAGCGAAATAGGGATCTTCCCGGTCGAGGCTCAGGTGGCGTTCCAGCTTGAGGGCGCCGGCGGGGTAGATCGCCACCTCAAACGGCGGGCCTACGGACACATTACTGCGGCGCGTTGAGTCCATGGACACCAGCGCCAGCCGCGCCGCCGCGTCCAGCGTCAGCTCCGCCTGCGCCATGCGGTCCAGAATCGGCTTGCCGTACTTGGTCTCGCCAATCTGCAGAAACGGTTGGGATTCGGACGCCTGAATGTAATTACCCTCGGGGTAGATCATGTAGATGCGCGGCGGCTGACCCTTGATCTGTCCCCCCAGGATGAAGCTGGCGCTCAGGTTGACGCGCCCCTGGGCCGCGCCTCCCAAACTCTGCGCGCGGCGGCTGATCTGCCCGACGTATTCCGCCGCGTCAAACATGTAGTCAATCGAGTGCAGGTCCACCTTCGCCCGCGGGTCGTCGATGTCCCGCTGCAGCCGGTTGGCTACCGCCTGGGTGGTGGCGAGATTACCGGCGCTGAGCAACACCAGGGTGCGCTCGCCCGGCTGCTCAAATACCCGCATCTTGCTGTAGGTGCTGATGTGGTCGACACCGGCGTTGGTGCGGGAATCGGAGCAGAACACAAGGCCCGCGTCGACACGGATAGCGAGGCAGTAGGTCATGGCCGCGTAAAGTGGCATGTGACCTGCTCCTGTGCAAGTATCAATTCCTGCCATGCCTATTGACTGGAAGTCCTACCGATCGCCGGGCTGCTTTGATGAGCTGATCACCCCTAGCGGGCGCGCCCGGCCGGGCGCGGGAACCCTGTGCCAAACGCTCAGCAACCTGAGCGACGCGGAACTGGGCGAGCGCAAAAGCGCCGCGGAACTGGCGATCCGGACCATGGGCATCACCTTTACCGTGTACTCCGAAGCGGAGGGGTCCATCGATCGAGAATGGCCCTTCGACATTATTCCCCGGGTGATTCAGGCTCAGGAGTGGGGCACGATCGAGCGCGGTCTCAAGCAGCGAGTGAAGGCCCTCAACCGCTTTATCGATGACCTGTACCACGACCAGCGGATCCTCGCCGACGGTGTGGTCGACGAACAGGTGATCAAAAACTCCAAAGACTTCCGGCCGGAATGCCGCGGCATCTCGCCGCCCCATGGGGTGTGGTCGCACATCTGCGGCAGCGACCTGGTGCGCGATGAGTCGGGCGAGGTTTTTGTGCTGGAAGACAACCTGCGGGTGCCCTCCGGTGTGGCGTACATGCTGGAAAACCGCGAGGTGATGAAGCGGGTGCTGCCGGAGCTGTTTGCCGAGTATCCGATTCGTCCGGTGGATGACTACCCCACGCAGCTTTTTGAAACCCTCAGTTCCCTGACCGAGGCCCGGCGGCCAACGGTCGCGGTGCTGACCCCCGGCATCTACAACTCAGCCTATTTTGAACACGCGTATCTGGCACAGGAGATGGGGGCGCTGCTGGTGGAGGGGGCGGACCTTACGGTGGGCCGGGACCACCGGGTCTACGCCCGCACCATCAGTGGTCTCACGCGGGTGGACGTGATCTACCGCCGCATCGACGACCTGTTTCTTGACCCGAAGGTCTTTCGCCCGGACTCGGTGCTGGGGGTTCCCGGCCTGCTGCGGGCCTGGCAGGAGGGCAACGTGGCCCTGGCTAACGCGCCGGGCTGCGGCGTGGCGGATGACAAGCTGGTGTACACCTACGTGCCGGACATCATTCGCTACTACCTGAATGAAGAACCGCTGCTGTCCAACGTCCCGTCCTACCGCTGCAACGTGCTGGAAGAACGAGAGTACGTGCTGGACAACCTGGATCAGCTGGTCGTCAAGCCCGTCAGCGAAAGCGGCGGCTACGGCATGCTCATCGGGCCCCGGGCCAGCAAAAAAGAGCGCAGCGCCTTCGCTCGCAAAATTAGCCAGGCACCGCGCAACTTCATTGCCCAACCGACACTGTCCCTGTCCACCGCGCCGGCGCTCATCGGCCACCACGCGGAACCCCGGCACCTGGACCTGCGACCGTTTATCCTGAGCGGCAGCGACGTCCACGTCACCGCCGGCGGTCTCACCCGGGTGGCTATGGTGAAAGGCTCCCTCGTGGTCAATTCGAGCCAGGGGGGCGGCAGCAAGGACACCTGGATTGTCGGCGGCGACCTGCCGGGGGACTCGGCGTGAGTGGTTCCCGCATGCTGTCCCGGGTGGCCGACCGGGTCTACTGGCTGGCCCGCTACATGGAGCGGGTGGAAAACACCGCGCGCCTGATCGAGGTCACCAGCGCAGTGCAGCTGGATCGCCCAACGCGCACCGAGACCGGCTGGTCGATCCTGGTGGCCATCACCGGGAGTGCCAGCCACTACGCCGCGGTAGATACCCAAAACCAGGAGCAGGCGGTCTGCCGGTTTTTGATCAGCGATGCAAAAAACCCGGGGTCCATCTACCAGTCCCTGGCGGCGGCACGGGAAAACGCCCGCACCATTCGCGACATCATGCCGCCAAAAACCTGGGAGCTGATTAACGAGGCTTACCTTTACACCCGGGAAGAGTTGACCGGCAGCCTGTCCCGCTCCGCCCGGGGCAACCGCCTGCGGCGCCTCGTCGGCCACTGCCATCGTCTGAGCGGGCTGCTCCACTCCAGCCTGTCGCGGGGCGAGGCGTTTGAGTTTCGGCGGCTGGGCATGAACCTGGAGCGGGCCGATATGACCACGCGGATCATCGACGTGCGGGCCTCAAGCGAAATCGAAACCGACTCGCCAGCCGCCCGCCAGGGCTACTGGCGCAGCATTCTCAGGTCGCTGTCTGCGGACGCAGCTTACCGGCGGGAGATGCAGGCGACCATCCATCGGGAGGCGGTGCTGGATTTTCTGCTGCACGACACCCACTTTCCCCGCTCCCTGGTGTTTTGCCTGGAGCAGATGGTGGCCGCGCTGAAGCGGCTACCGCGAAACCGGCGCCTGCAGGTCTATCTTCGGGAACTGACCCACCGCTTTTCCCGCAACGTGGATCGACTGTCGAGCGATGAGCGGCTGAGCGAATACCTGGATAACTGCCAGAAAGATCTGGGGCAGCTGCACGAGCTGATCGCCCTGACCTATTTCAGCCTCGACGGCCACCGACGCCGGCGCCAGCAGTAGCCTTACCAGCCGCCGCCGCCGCCGCCGCCGCCGCCACCGCCGGAGAAGCCGCCGCCGCCGGAGCCAGAGCTTGAACCGGGGGGCATCGACGAGGCGGCGATGGCGCCACCCAGGGCGGAACCCAGCGAATCGACGCTGCGGCCGATACCCCGGTAGGACATATCGCTCCCGGTGTACCAGTTGCGCCGCGCAAGACCTCCGGCCGCCTCCAGGCGACTCAGCACGGTCTCAAAGCGATCCACCCAGGTGCTGGCGCAGTCCAGCGCCACCGCGTAGGGCAGCATCTTTTCAAACTCACCAAAGGTGGGCAGCGGTTCCTTGTGCTGTTCCAGCTCATCCCGCTCCGCCACGCCAAGGTACAGGCGCAGTCCGTCGATGTGGTCCAGCAGCTTGCGCCCCCGGGGCGTGGGAGCCTCCATCCAGCTGAAGAAAAGCCCGTTCACCAGCAGCAGCCCCACCACCACAATCACAATCCCCGCGCTCAGCCCCTGGTTGAGCACCAGCCCGGCCCCGGCCACCGCCACGGAAACCAGCACCGCCGGCCGCAACACCTTCTGGTTTTCTTTGAAGTAGATATCCCGATAGTTTTTCTTAAGCGACGCCTTGTGGGCGTTCATCACCTTTCGGACCTTGGCGTGGTTCTCCCGCTCAAACTCGAGCTTGCGGGCCGGCAGCCGATTGAGGATGGCATTCTCGCCCGGGGCGAGATCGTCGCCGGCGTTGGTTTTGAGGCGGCTGACGGCGAAAGATTTACTCATTAAACCCTTGTCCTGATGGAGCCGCACATAGCCCTTCACCGCCAGATTGACCAGCGCCGCGGAGAGGCAGCCCGTATCGTAGCGCCGCCGGTGAACGTAGCGCAGGGACGCCGGCGAATAGCCTTTCGGCGCTTCGTAGCGGGGGATGATGATCCCCGGTTTGGGATCCCGGCCGACCCGATTCCAGGCGGTCAGGTAGTACCAGAGGACGGCGAGCAGTCCGAGCGACCCCACCAGCACACCGCGGTTGTTGAACAGATACCGTCGTAATTTGGCCGCCCCGCTGGGTTCCGCCACGAGACCCTTGGGAAAACCCACGGCTATCGTCAAACCTTCACCGGGGCTGAGCGTGCGCGTCGTTTCGATGCGTACCCGGTTCAGGCTGGGCACGCGGGAGGTAAAGTCCTGACCGTCTGATCCCTGGCGGCCGGTGTAGGCGGCCACCGCCAGTTGCTCTTCGGCCACCGCATCGGGCAGTACGAGCATGGCGCTGGCGGCGCGGATCGGAAAGGCCCAGTCGTTGCCCGTCACGTTCCAGTAGAGCTCGTCGTAGTCGTCAAAAAAACCCACCTGGTGGTTGGTTCGATAAGTGATTTCGTAGCGATATTCCCCGGGGCTTAAGAATACGTTTTCGCTTCCGACGTAGAGCTTTGCCCCGTTGCGATAGTTCTCGGTGTGAAACGGCTCCGGCCGGCCATCCCGGGTGACCCGAAGTACCTCAAAATCGACGATGTAATGGTTGCCGTAGCGATCGCGATAGCGCGTCGGGAATTCCCGGTAGATGCCACGGCGGATCTGGCGGCCCTCGGCGCGGACGGTGATCTGCTCCCTCACTTCCACGTTGCCGTCCGGTCGCACGGTGATGCGACTGTCGTAGCGCAAAATTTCTTCCGCCGCGTGGCCGGTGCCGAAGCCGAACGCCAGCAGCAGTCCCGCCAGCAGTGCCACTCCCGGCAGGTGCCGCCGGCCGGCCGTCACAGGTTTACCTCCGCCGGTGCCCGGGCGTCCTGCTCGGCTTGGAAAAACTCGCCCCGGTTAAAGCCAAAAGAGTTTGCGATCAGCTGGTCGGGGAACCGCTCGACACGGTTGTTGTAGTCCCGGGTGGCACCGTTGTAGAAACGCCGTGCGTACTGAAGCTTGTCTTCGATATCCACCAGCTCCTCGGTGAGCTGCTGGAAGTTCTCCCCGGCTTTCAGATCCGGATAGTCCTCTACCCGCACGATAAGCTGACTGAGCGACTGCTCGAGAACCTGCTCCCGGGCGCTGCGGTCCTCCATGGCGTTGGCCCGCAGCGCCTCGTCGCGCTGCGCAATCACCGCCTCCAGCGTTTCCCGCTCGTGGCCGGCGGCGGCTTTCACCACCTTCACCAGCCGCGGCACGAGGTCGTGGCGCCGCTGCAGCTGCACGTCCACGTCCGCCCAGGCCGCCGCGCACAGATTGCGGCCGGAAACCAGGCCATTGAAGACCCAGATACCGACGCCGGCGGCCACCACGATCAGGACCATGAAGAAAAAGCTCAGCGTCATTGCAGCCCCGCCTCAAAAAACAGGCCGAGGCCATTTTTTGCGGCCAGATCAGCAAAACCGGCCAGCTCCGCCGCCTGGAACTCAGCAAAAGCTTCCTCCGCCTGCCCAACGGCCGCCGCGGCGGCAGTCATGTAGACCCGGGCGGTCTCCGTCGGCGCCCCAAGCGAACTGCCAACGTAAAACTGAGCAGTACCAACGATGGCGGTGAGCTTGTCTTCGTCGTACACAATCCCTTTGGTTTTTGCCGGCACCCGCAGCCGTTTTTCCCAGTCGGTCAGCGATTCCACCAGCGCCTCCGCCGCCTCGGAAACGGGCTTTAGGTCCTCGGCCGCCGCCTTGTCGCGCCGCTTCATCCAGGTAAGCACCTGCCGCACGTCCTCCCGCGCCCGGACAATTTTTTCCGCCAGCACCACTACCCGTTCGTCCAGCTCCTGAAGGCTTTGCAGCGCTTCGTAGTTGGCCCGGCGATCTGCCGCGGTGAAGCCTGAGTTGGGATCGATCTTTACCTCGACGTCCGCTTCCTGGGTCACCCCATCAAACGCCAGCGTCACCTTGTACACGCCGGGCACCACCGGCGGGCCTCCCGGCAGGCCGTCGTCCAGTTTCGGCGGCTCAGCCCGGGGCATGGGCCGCACCCCGTCCGAGGCGGTGTCCCAGACGATGCGGTTGATACCCTGGTGGACCGGGTAGCGGTAGGTGCGCACCACCGTGCCGCTCGCGTCGGCCACTGTCATGGTGAGCTTGGGCGCTTCGTCCCCGGTCCCGTCTTCGTCTTTCTTACCCTCCGCCGCCGCTTTGCGGCCGCGCTCGCGCTCCGGATCCGGATGCGGCAGGTCGTCACCCGAGGCGATAAACGTGATCATAGCGCCGTAGGGTTCGTTGGCGGCCCGGAATTCGCCTGAGCCGGGGAACCGCCCGCCGGGCGTCTGCCGGGGGTTGTACTGCAGCGCGTCACCGGCGCTAAGCAGCACAAACCGTTCACCGAACGTGTCCTGCTCAAGCCCGCGCAGGGCCCGGTAGTCATCGATCACGTACGCGGCCCGGCCGTGGGTGCCGAGCACCAGGTCCACCTCTCGCGCCTGGATGGCCATGTCCATCACCGACACGGTCGGCACCCCGGCGGTAAAGCGGCTCCAATCATCGCCGCCGTTGGTGCTGACATACAGCCCCAGCTCCGTGCCGAGAAACAGCAGCGCGGGATCGACCGGATCCTGCAGGATCGAGTGGGCGTAGCCGGCGAGATCCTCGTCCCGGCTGAGATTCCTGAAGCGCGCGCCGTAGTTGTCGGCCCGCATAACGTAGGTACCCATGTCGGATCGGCGGTGGTCATCAAACACGATGTGCGCCTGGCCCGCGTCGTGGGGGCTGGCGTGAATCATCGGTACCCAGGCACCGGCGGGCACGCCGCGAGCCCGGGTGTCGATCCGATCCCAGCTTTCGCCGCCGTCCCGGGTCACGTGAATCCGGCCGTCGTCGGTGCCCACCCAGATGACTCCCGCCGTCACTGGACTCGGGGCCACCGCCACAATCGAGGTGTAGTTTTCCGCCGCGGTCACGTCGGGGGTGATGCCGCCGGATTCTTTGTATTTCTGAAAATCAGGGTTGTTGCTGGTCAGGTCGCCGCTGATCACGGTCCAGCTGGCGCCCCGGTCGGTGGATTGATGCAGGAACTGGCTGCCGTAATAGAGGACATCGGGGTCAAACGGATCGATGGCGAGTCCGGCATTCCAGTTGAAGCGAAGCTCTACGTCGGGCGACGGCGGCGCGGGCCGGGCGAGTCGCACCTCGCCGCTGTCCAGGTTCCAGGCATACAAGTAACCCCCCTGAGACATGGAATAGCCCTGCCGGGAATTGCGCGGATCCGGCAGCGTATCGAAGCCGTCACCAAACCCCACCTCCTGCCAATGCAGATTGCGGATACCCGCATTTTCCCGCACCTCCGCCGGGCCCCGCCAGGATCCGTTGTCCTGCAACCCGCCGTAGATGTGGTAGGGATCATCGTTATCCACGGCGATGTGATAAAACTGGGCCAGGGGGAGGTTCCGCACAAAGCGCCAGGTCTCGCCCCGGTCCCGGGTCACCGCTATGCCGCCATCGTTGCCCAGGATCATATTGCGTGGATCCCTGGGGTTGATCCAGAACGCGTGGTTGTCGATGTGAATCGTGTTCGACGGCGCGCAGCAGTCGATTACCGGGTTGAACTCAAACGTCTTGCCACCGTCGATGGAGGTTCGCACCCGGGTGCTGATGTTGTAGACCCGGTTGGGATCTGAAGGATCGGCGAACAGCTCGGTGTAGTAGAACGGTCGATCCGCGATGTTGAAATCCGAGTTGACCCTGGCAAACGTGTGGCCGCCGTCATCAGAGCGCAGCACAGCACTTTCCTGCGCCTCCACAAGCACCCAAACGCGCTGCGGATCCGCCGGCGAGGGGGCCACCACCATGCGGCCCAGCTCCCCTTCCGGCAGTCCGTCCGCTGTGGTGCGCTGGACCCAGCTGTCGCCGCCGTCGTGGGACACATAAAGGCCGGATCCCGGCCCGCCGGATTTGAACTGATAGGGCCAGCGTCGGAACTGCCAGAGCGCGGCATAAATCTTGTGGGGGTTGGCCGGGTCCAGTTTCACGTCCGTGCCGCCGGTGGTGTCATCCACGTACAGCACCCGCTCCCAGGTTGCGCCGCCGTCCCGAGTCCGATAGATCCCGCGCTCCGTTCCCGGACCCCACAGCGGTCCGAGGGCCGCCACGTAGGCGATGTCCGGATTGTTCGGATGAAGCGCAATGCGGTCGATGCGTTCTGAGTTCTCGAGCCCGACCCGCTTCCAGCTGCGGCCCCGATCAACCGACTTAAATACCCCGCCGCCGATGGATGTGGAATTGCGCACGTTGCTCTCGCCGGTGCCGACCCAGATGATGTCCGGGTTGGCCTGGTTGATGGCCAGCGCACCGATGGAGGCAAACGGCTGCTCGTCAAACACCGGCGTCCAGTTGAGACCACCGTTTTCGGAAATCCAGACGCCGCCGGTGGCGGCTCCCGCCACGATGAAATTAGGGTTGCTGTTGAGCGCATCCAGCGCGGCGATGCGGCCCGACATGGCGGCCGGTCCAACGTTGCGGGCCTTCAGGCCCGCCAGAAGGGAACTGTCGAATTCCGCGGCAACACCGGGCGGCGTCGAGGCGAGTAGCAGCAGTCCCCCGAGGGCACATCCGATCCGGCCAAGCAGCGGCAGCATAGGCTCATCCTTGCACAGTAAAAAGGCTCTGAAGCGTCCGCATATTGGCCAGCAATGTCAATCATTTGGGGCGGAAACCTGATTTTTTACCAATGCAAACGATGTTGACGGTCGACCGATTCGAGATTGACCTCACGGGCGCGATTCTTACCTTAGCTAGACTGTGGTTCGACCTGAGGGGACACCAAACAGAGGGGAATGGGAAGACTACCCGCCATTTTGCCGGTCGCACTGACCTGGGCCGTCGTCGTGGGACTCGGCGTCTGGGGACACCTGTCCATGTCTACCGGCCAGCCGATCACTATGGTGGACTGGCCCGACGTCGCCGGCGCCGGTTTCCTGCTGGGTGCAACCACCGGTGCCCTGCTCGCGCTGCTGCGCGCGCCAGCCTATTCCTACAACTACTGGATGCTGTTCACCGGCGTTGCGCTGCTCTGTGGGGGATTTCTGGCGGACCTATTAGACGAGTTTCGCGTCACCACGCCCAGCCTGCTGGGAAGCTGGCCGGAGAACCTGGCGCTGATCCTGGGGGCGGGCCTCACCGCGCTGGGGCTGTGGCGCTGGAGCGACCATACGCGCCGGGCGCACACCGAATTCCAGCAGATGGCCCTAACCGATCCGCTGACGGGCCTGGGAAACCGGCGCAGCATGGAGCAGGCCGTTTCCAGCGCCCTGGGCCTTGCCATGGCTTCCAATTCGCCGCTGGCGCTGCTGATTCTCGACCTGGATCACTTCAAGCAGGTGAACGATGTTCATGGCCATGACCGGGGTGATGAAGTGCTGAAGGCCTTTGCCGGCATCATTCGCCATTCCTGCCGGTCCTCCGACCTGATGTTTCGCGTCGGCGGCGAGGAGTTTCTCATCGTGCTGCTGGGGGCCGACCTGACGCACGGCCGGCACCGGGCGGAGAACATCCGGCGGCGGCTTCGGGACCTGTTTTTCCGCGGCGCCGGCGGTGCCCAGTTTACCGTCACCACCAGCATCGGCCTGACCTGGCTTGGGGCCCTCGATGACGGTGACAGTCTACGCCGGCGCGCTGACCAGGCGCTTTATCTTGCCAAACGCAGTGGCCGCGACCGGGTGGAAGAAATTGGCCCGGACGAGGCCCATCGGCTGCCCCTGGCAAGACCGCTCGGCTGAGCGCCGGTCCGGGACTACCCGGACGTTTCTCTCTTCCATCCGTCACCGCAATGAGGCCGC
>JBCCVP010000128.1:0-15163 GCA_039195135.1 Pseudomonadota bacterium
CTTTGATGTAAACCGATAGGCGCTCCTTGATAATCTCGGCGACCTGTTCTGGGGTCTTTCCTCCCGCCTCAACATCTCCGATCAGCGGTACGGAAATCTTCCCATCTGGTCTCACCGGCACGCTGGCATTAAGGTCCTCGTTTCGCCAAACGGTGACTTCGACGACGTCATCCACCCCGATGAGATACTCATCGACCAGATTCGCAGATTGCGCCGCCGCTTGCGGCGCCCTTTCCACCGCGACGGGCGCCGCGCAGCCGCCGGCGAGCAAAACCAGCAGAACGAGAGGAAACAGCAAGCTGGTCAAACGTCGCATGATGAATGGTCCTCTGAATTTCTTTTGCTTAGCGAGAAACGAGCATTTAAGCTGACACTATACCAGATGGCGCCTTGCAACCGGTTCGATTTAAAATAAGTTAAGAATGACGCAGGACACTGATTTCAGTAAGATTTACCGCCTACTCGACGTTGAGCCAGAAGAAGGTTGGGACGCTGTTCAGAAGGCGTTTCGCAGAAAAGCTCAGGCTTTCCACCCTGATAGGGCCAGAGGCAACAAAAGAATCGAAAAGATTGCCCGTCGTCGCTTCGAAGAGCTGAATTCATCATTTGAAGAACTCCGTAGGTTTCGACGAATCTTCGGCGACTTACCGCCGAAGAAGCTACGCCACAATCCGATACCTCGGTATAGCACACCCAAGTCTCCCGCGCCCGGTCAGCACGATTCGCCCCCGCTTCCAAAATCGCCACCTTCTGGGCACGCTAGCAAGTGGCTTGTCCTCGTCGGTGTGGTTTTGATCCTGACCGCGGCCGCGATTTTGGGTTTGTCCCCGGACCCTTAGGCGTTCCGCCACGGACGTTTGGGCGGGGCCGCTAACGTGCGGATTTGCCGGCGTACGGACCGGACCTACCGCAGCGTCAGCGCCCTTTGCCGAACAAAACCACCTCAAGCGTGGTCATCATGACGTACATATCAAGCATCAAGTTGTGGTTTTTCACGTAGAAAAGGTCGAACTCCAGCTTCTTTCTTGCGTCCTCTACACTCGCACCGTACGGGTATTTGATCTGTGCCCATCCGGTGATACCAGGCTTCACAGCATGCCGCTCCGAGTAGTACGGAATTTCCTCTGACAGCTGCGACACAAACTGCGGTCGCTCTGGGCGCGGACCGACAAAACTCATTTCCCCGCTGAGCACATTAAACACTTGAGGCAGCTCATCAATTCGGGTGCGTCGGATGAAGTTACCCACTTTGGTGATGCGAGGATCACGCTCCTGTGCCCATTGAGCCTTGCCGTCTTTCTCCGCGTCGACTCGCATACTGCGAAACTTCAGCACCTCAAACAAACGCCCGCGTTCGCCAACACGCTGCTGCCGATAGAGGATCGGCGATCGGACCCCATCCTCAATTTTGATCAGGATTGCCGTCAGCAACATGACGGGAAGCGAGGCCGCGAGAACACAAATGCTAGCGGCCACGTCGAAAGCCCGCTTGCTAACGAACCGAAACACGTTTTGATTGCAACCATCGCTGAACACCAGCCAGCCGGGATGCAGCATTTCCAGACGCACGCGACCTTCTTCCCGCTCATAGAACGTTGTTTGCTCCAAAATCCGAATACCCATAAGCTTGCATTCAAGCAGCTCGCCCATCGGAAATGCGTTTCGGCGGTCATCTGCAGCGAGTATGATTTCTTCCACCCGCCCCCGGCGACAATACTCGGCCAGTCGGCCGGACGGCAGCTCGACGACCTGGCTCTCCGGCATGGTGGCCCCCTGCCCTCGAGCTGGGACGAATCCCGTAATGCGCAAGCCAGCTGAAGGAGTGGTGTTGACGGTCTGCTGTACCTTGGCCGCCGCTTCGCCAGCGCCGAGGACGAGAATCCGCTTACGAAGCCCCTGAACATCCAAGAGCCGGAAGAATAGCGGCCGCACGATCGCAACTACCGCTGCGGCCACAACTATGGACAAAAGCACCACACTTCGGCCGGAATGCAGGTCTGGGTAAATGTAGTAGAGCAGCGCCAGGCCGAGCCAGCCTATGCCGAAGGCAGCGGCAAGGCGAACGCAGAATTCGCCGAGCTTTTCGGCGCGCTGATACTGGTAAAGTCCCATGGCGCTCATGCCGATCAACATGAAGGCGGCAAACGCAAGTGCGCGAGGCATCACGTCGCCCATGTAGATGGACGCCTGACCGAGATCGCCGAAGCGCACGAGCGACCCGGCGTACAAACAGGCAATGAGCAGCAGGCCGTCGATGGCGGCCAGGAGGATGTACGGAACCCGCACATACTGCTTGAAGATACGAATTGTTGGCATTTGACCCCTGCTTCCCTCCGCCAGGCGGACGGAAAAATTCCCTTCCTTTTTAGTTGGCCCTTTGGCGTTCCCCCTCAGAAACACCTCACGGGACTTACAGCGTACTCATTACGGAAGCCGATGGAACGGCATGACCGGAAACAATTGTTACATCGTCTTACCTGTTCGTTAAACGAATGTGACCAACGAACCCAGGGCGTCGAAATTTTGCCTATTTTCGTTACACTGGCGGCCCTTTGAACCGACGCGAAAAGCCACAATGTCAGCAATGAAGTCCATGCAAGAGCAAAAAATTGCGGTCGTCGGTCTCGGCTATGTGGGTCTGCCCCTCGCGGTGGCTTTTGGCCACAAATTCAACACCGTCGGCTTTGACATCAGCGCCTCTCGTATCGAGCAGCTAAAGGCTGGCCAGGACGCCACATTGGAAGTTTCTTCCGATGAATTGGCCGCGGTGGACCACCTTCAATTTACCGCTTCCATCGACGAGCTGGCGGGCACTGATGTTTTTGTCGTTACGGTCCCTACCCCTATTGACGATAACAAGCAGCCGGATCTCTCACCATTGGAATCGGCCTGTGCATCTGTAGGAAAAGTACTACAGCCTGGCAACGTGGTGATTTTCGAGTCCACCGTCTATCCGGGCACCACGGAGGAGTACTGTGGCCCCCTGCTGGAGCAGGCTTCCGGGCTCAAGGTCAATCAGGATTTCTATCTGGGCTACAGCCCGGAGCGCATCAACCCCGGTGACAAGGCGCACCGCCTTACCGATATCGTAAAAGTGACCTCCGGCTCCACGCCGGAGATCGCCGCGTTTGTCGATGAGCTGTACCGGGCTGTGATCAACGCCGGCACGCACCTGGCCAGCAGTATTCAGGTGGCCGAAGCGGCCAAGGTGATCGAAAACACGCAGCGGGACCTGAACATCGCGCTGATCAATGAACTCGCGCTAATCTTCGATCGCCTTGACATCGACACCGTCGAGGTACTCGAGGCGGCGGGCACCAAATGGAACTTCCTGCCGTTCCGGCCCGGCTTGGTGGGCGGACACTGCATCGGCGTGGATCCCTACTACCTCACCCACAAAGCGCTGCAGGCCGGCTACCACCCGGAGGTGATTCTCGCCGGGCGGAAACTCAACGACGGCATGGGGGTCCACGTGGCAGGCCGGGTGGTGAAAATGTTGACCCGGGACAAGATCCACGTAGTGGGAGCCCGGATCCTGGTGCTGGGCCTGACTTTCAAAGAAAACTGCCCCGACCTGCGCAACAGCCGCGTCGTCGACATCGTGGAGGAGCTCCGCAGCTATAACGCCGAGGTCGACGTGTACGACCCCTGGGTGACCAGCGAGGCCGCACAGCAAGAATTTGGCTTCGGCCTGGTGGAGCAGCTGGAGGAAGACCGCTACGATGCCATCATCCTGGCTGTAGCCCACGAGCAGTTCCGGGACCTCGGCATCGAGCGCCTGCGGGCGCTGGGACGCAAGGAACACGTGCTGTTTGATATCAAGTCCATGTTCCCCGCGGAGGGAGTAGACGGCCGCCTCTAATCGGAGGGGTCGCCGCATACCGCCGGGTTCGCCAATCAACCGGCCGCCTAGCCGGCCAAACACAAGGGATTCGTTCTGATGCGTATTCTGGTCACCGGCACGGCCGGGTTTATCGGGAGTCATGTGGCACACGTATTGCTCGACCGGGGCGACGAGGTCCTCGGCCTGGACAACGTGAACGACTACTACGACGTCAGCCTGAAGGAAGCGCGGCTGGCCCGCCTGAAAGACCGGGACGGATTCACCGAGGCCCGCATCGGGCTGGAGGACCGGGAGGCGGTGGAATCGGTCTTCCGCACCTTCGAGCCGCAGCGGGTGATCCACCTGGCGGCGCAGGCCGGCGTGCGCTACTCGCTGGAAAACCCTCGCGCCTATGTCGATACCAATCTGGTGGGGTTTCTGAATATTCTGGAACCGTGCCGCCATCAGCAGGTGGAGCACCTGGTCTACGCCTCGAGCAGTTCGGTCTACGGCGCTAACACACGCATGCCGTTTTCCGTTCACCACAACGTCGACCATCCACTGAGCCTCTACGCCGCCACCAAAAAGTCTAACGAGCTCATGGCTCACACCTACAGCAGCCTGTTTGGCCTGCCGACGACGGGCCTGCGGTTTTTCACCGTCTATGGGCCCTGGGGCCGCCCGGACATGGCGCTGTTTATCTTTACCCGCAACATTCTGGCGGGCAAACCCATCCAGGTTTTCAACCACGGCAAACACAGGCGCGATTTCACCTACGTGGACGATATTGTGCAGGGTGTGGTGCGGCTCGCCGATCACATCGCGGGGCCGGATGAAGGCTGGAACGGCGACACGCCGGACCCGGCCACCAGCCGGGCGCCCTATCGGGTGTACAACATCGGCAACAATCAGCCCGTCGAGCTCATGCGCTACATCGAGGTGCTGGAGGAGACGCTTGGCAAAACGGCCGAAAAGGAGTTCCTGCCGATGCAACCTGGTGACGTCCCGGCTACCAGCGCCGACATCGACGCGCTGTCAGACGCCGTTGGCTATCGCCCGGATACGCCGGTGGAAGTTGGCATCGCCCGCTTCGCCGAGTGGTACCGGGAGTACTACCAGGTCTAGGGGGCTGCGCCGTAGAAACTACCGGGCTGTAAATTCGCGCTCATCCCTACCCGCCGAAGCCGGGCCCGGAAGGCGTACCCCGCACCGGCTGGCCGCTGAAGGCAAAGCGCAGCTCGTAGTAAATCAGCCCGACAAACTCGTGCAGGAAGGCGTCGGCCCGGCGCACGGACCGGTAATCCGGTAGCGCCCCGACCCATTCATCGGTGCGATCCACCGCGTAGGGACAGACCTCGATGCCGTAGTGCTCAAAGGACCGGACGCTGCGCCGCATGTGCAGCGCGGAGGTCACCAGCCACACGTGTTCGGACTGGATCAGAC
This sequence comes from Pseudomonadota bacterium, assembly GCA_039195135.1. Classification (GTDB taxonomy): domain Bacteria; phylum Pseudomonadota; class Gammaproteobacteria; order Xanthomonadales; family SZUA-38; genus JANQOZ01. Next base: position 5,267 of record JBCCVP010000128.1, read on the forward strand.
CGGAATCCGCCACTTCCCGCGCCGCATCGTCCGTATCGTCCGCGCCCGGCAGGTAAACAATCTCTGAAGCCACGCCCCGGCGGGTGAGCGCCGCCTCATTCAGGCGGGTCATCTCATCGACCGTGCCGGGAACGATGATGGGCGGAAATTCGGACCGTTCGGCGGCCGCCAGCGCCCCCTCAAGACGCACCACGGAGCTCAGGGTCAAGCCCGCAACCCCCTGGTCCGCCGGCCCTCGAACGCCGCCCGGCAGCACCACGATGGCGTCCGGCGCGCGGCTCTGGCAGGGCAATACACCCCGGTACGGGCCTTCCCAGAGCACGGCCAGACCGTAGGCGATCGGGGGCAACGTAACCACCACCGTGGCCGCGGCGAGCGCCATAAACACTTTTGACCAGAGCCGGAAGCGGCGATGCGTCAGCCAGGCGATCAGACCCGTGGCCAGGATCCAGACCAGTGGATTTGTCATGGAAAACTCCGGGCTGGGATTAGGCCAGCTTCTGGCGCTGACTCAGCTTTTGCTCCCACGCCAGCGCTGACGAGACGATGGCCTCCAGATCGTCAAATTGAGGTTCCCAATGCAGCACTTCGCGAATACGCTCGGCGCGAGCGATCAGTTCCGGCGGGTCGCCGGGGCGCCGATCGGTCTCAACGATGTTCAGCCGCGTATTGAGGTTTTTTTCGACCGCATCAATCACTTCGCGCACGGTGAACCCCTGACCATAACCGCAGTTCATGGTCTCACTTGTGCCCCCCCCGCGCAGGTAGTCCAGCGAGCGCAGGTGCGCGTCCGCCAGGTCCTCGACATGGATGTAATCCCGGATGCAGGTGCCATCGCGGGTGTCGTAGTCGGTACCGAAAAGTTTCACCTCGGATCGCTTGCCCATGGCCAGCTCCGACAGCACCTTGATCAGCAGCGTCGCGTTTGGCGTGCACTGACCGATGCGGCCCGCGGGATCGCAGCCGGCCACGTTGAAATAGCGCAGCACCACCGCGCGCAGCCGACCGCTGGCGGCCACGTCCCGCAGCATCCACTCGGACATCAGCTTGGACGTGCCGTAGGGATTGATCGGGTCCGTTGGCGAGTGCTCACTGGCAACCCCGCCGGGAGGCATACCGTAGACGGCCGCGGTAGAAGAAAAGACAAACTGTTCCACCCCCTGATCCTGGCAGGCCTGCAACAGGTTGCGGGTCTGGGCGGTGTTGTTTTCGTAGTAGCGCAGCGGGTCGGCGACGGATTCCGGCACAATCGTGCGGGCCGCAAAGTGCATGACCGTGTCCACCTCGTGGTCGCGCAGCACGCGCGAGACCAATTCCCTGTCTCCCACGTCCCCGCGCACCAGATCGCCGTAGAGTACCGCGTCGGCAAAGCCGGTAGACAGGTTGTCGAGCACAACAATCCGCTCGCCCCGTCCTCCCAGCTGGCGGACAACGTGGCTCCCGATATAGCCGGCGCCGCCCGTAACTAAAATGCTAGCCATCACAACAGTTCCTTTGTTGGTCCAATGATAGTAGGCCCTTCACCAGGAATTTAAAGGAACCTTTTGTGAAATTTGTTGCCGCTAGATTATAAGGAATAAGGACTATCTGCCCTTCTGATCCGGCGACTTAAGGGGTACGCTTGCGGCATGAGTTTTACCGACGAATTATTCAAACGGCGGATCCTGCAAATCCTCGCGATTTACCTGGGTTTTACCTTCGCCGCCTTTGAGTTTACCGACATCATCGTCGAACGATACGGCCTGTCGGACGGCCTTGTCGACGCGGTCCTGGTGGGCCTCATCGCCCTGCTGCCGTCGGTCGTGATGCTGGCCTGGAACCACGGCGCGCCGGGCAAAGACCGCTGGCGCAAGCGGGAGCTGGTGGGCATCCCGCTGAACGTGCTCGTCGCCGGCGCGCTGCTGATGAAACTCACCGCCACCACCGCGCCGGAAGCCGCCTCGGAGCTGCGCACGGCGACGGACGAAAATGGCCAGGCGGTCACCATGGAGGTGCCGCGGCAGGACCTGGTGGACCGCGTTACGGTGTTTTTCTTCGATCCGGAAAGCTTCACCGACGTCGCGCCCTGGGAAGCCTACGCCCTCAGCCAGCTGATCGGCTCGGGTCTCAACCGCGACCTGTTTGTAGAAACCTATTCGGTTTACCAGCAGTACAGCCAGGGCCACATCTGGAAAATCAAACGAGCCGGGCACGAAAACGGCCTGGGAGCGCCCGTCACGCTGCTCGCCGACATCGCGAACGGATACCATCAGGACTTTTTTACCACAGGCACGTTGCAGGCCACGCAGGAAGGTTACCGGGCCACCGTGCGTCTGTTCCGCGCCAGGCCGCTGGAAGAAGTGGCCAGCATTGAGGTGGCCGGTGCGAACCTGTTTGAGCTGGCGGACGCGAGCATCGACGGCCTGATCCCCCACCTGTCCGCCCCCAGCGACGACACCGTGCTGCGCCCCCGGCTGCCGGCGGAAGAGGTGCTGACGGACAACGTGGACGCCCTGCGGCTCTACATCGAAGGTCTCAATGCAATCACGATGCGCAACGACTTTGGAGCCGCCATCGCCAGCTGGGGAGAAGCGGTCGCGCTGGACCCGAGCTTTGCGGCCGCATTTGAGGAACTCGTCAACTCCCACAGCAACCAGGGCGAGTATGACCAGGCGCTGGGCTACGTCAAACAGCTCAACCGGCTCACCCACAAGCTCACTGAGCGCAAACAGATTCTGCTGAAGGCCCGGGGCTATCAGCTGCGTAACGAGATGGAAAAGGCCACGCAGGTCTTCGAGATGTGGACCGAGCTGCACGCCGAAGACCACAACTCCTGGACCAGCCTCGGTTACAACTACCTGTGGAACGGCAACCGGACGGACGACGCGCTGCAGGCGTTCCAGAAGTCGCTGGAGATCATGCCCAATCAGCACTGGCTGATCTGGCAGATCGCCCGGCTGCATCAGGTTCGGGGCGAGGAAGACCTGGCGATCGAGGCCTACGAGCGCTATCACAAGATCCTGCCGGAGAACTACCTGCCGCTGATCGCCCTGGGCGATATCTACACCCACCGCGGCGATCTCACCAAAGCGGAAAACTACTTCAATCAGGGCAAGCTGGCGCAAACCGAGATGGTGACTCCGGTGCTCCGGCTGGCGATGAACCAGGCGCGTCAGGGCAACGTGAACGAAGCCTTTGTCCTGTTCGACGAAGCCGAGTTTATCGCCGAGGCGCCGCGGCAGCATGCAGCGGTGCTCGGCGCCCGGGCACGCGTGCGGGCCCTGCTGGGGCAGCCCAAGGCGGCCCTTAAGTTACTGAAAAAACAGCTGGAAATTGGGTCCCAGACGCAGAGCCGGCTGGATGCCAATATCAACCACATGCGCGCCATGCTGGTGTACGTGCAGGCCGGCGCCAACGACGAAGCCGAAGCGTATCTGGCAAGCATGGATGACCTTTTTGCGCCCCCTTTCGACTTCATACCCAGCATCGGCTACATGATTCTGCGGATGGCTGAGGGGAATGCGGAAGACGCCCGTTTGCACAACCGCAAAGTGGACCAGGCCATCGAAGAGAGCAACCGCACCGATCTTAAGTACCTGACGGAGTACACGCTGGGGATTATTCAGCGGTCCGAGGGCGAAGTGGAGGAGGGCTTAAGCCGCCTGGAAAACGCCCTGGCGCTGGCCAAAAAATCCATCCAGCAGGTGAATGACGACGGCGAAACGGACATCGAAGATGTGCGACTTGAGCTCGCCAACACCGCGCTGGCAGCCGACCGGCCGGATCGCGCGCTGGCCGTACTTAATCCGATTCTGACCTCCTGGCCCATGCACCCGGAAGCCAACTGGTTGGCCGCCCAGGCGCACCACAAGCTCGGAGACGGCGAAGCCGCCGCCGCTGCCCAGGCAAATGCGCAACGACTGTGGACCGACGCAGAACCGGAGTTTGAAATGGCCCAGGCGGCCCAGGAGCCGCTGGGCAGCTGATCGACGGACTGCGCGCCGCGGGACCTAAAGCGGCGCCAGCACCAGCTCTACCGTAACCTCCTCACCGCCGCTCAGATCAACGATGCGCGGCGCCAGCACGTAGATGCGTTCTGTCAGCGTCTCATCAACCTCCGACAGCGCGGTTTTGATCGCCGCGGCGCGACGACCGGCCAGCTCGAGCAGTGCCTCATCGGAAATCTCAATGGCGGCGAGCAGCGCCTGCTCCGCCGCCGCCAGGTCGGCGGTGGCAGCGCCCCCCTCCTCCGCCGGTGGAAGGGTTGGTACCGGCCCGATGCTCGTCTCGTGGGCATTGCTGATCGCCAGGCCCCGTTCCTCCGGGCTGAGTTCACTCAAGCTGAGCGACTGCTCCAGCGCCGCGGCCCGCAGCAGCGGCGTGTCCAGCGCCCGGCTGGCTACCCCGGGCACGTCCATGCGCAGATTGGGACGTTGCGCCAGTGCTGCGGCGAGCTGTTCCAGATTACCGCTCATGGAATCGCCAAGCCCCGCCGCGCCGGGATCAAAATTGACGTACTGGAGGTCTTCGCCGCCCCCCGGGATAAGCTTGCCAAGAATAAAAAACGGACTGGCGGCGGCTTTGATGATCAGGTTCATAAACGCCTTGAACACCACCGACCCGACGCGAAACTGCGGATCATTCAGGTCCCCCGCTACCGGGATGCCCAGGTCGATATTGCCGGACGGATCCTTCAGCAGCGCCACCGCCAGGTCCAGCGGCAGGGAGACCGCGTCCGGGCTCTCGACCGAGGAGCCAAGGGAAAACTGCCCAAGCGTGACGTCGTTGCTGCCCTTCAGTGATTCGCCGGTGAGTTCGTAGCTCAAATCCAGATCCAGCCGGCCCCGCTCAATCAGCCGGCCCACATATTTTCCGGCATAGGTATTGGCGGAGGTCAGATCCACATTCCGGCTTGAAAGGGTGACCTGGGTATAGCGATCGGCAGGATTGAGGGCACCGGTGATCTTGATGTCGGCATAACCTTCGAGGCGGCCGGCAAAGTCGACGGTGGCCGGCTGGTCAATCGCCGAGTTGAGCCCGGTGACCGTGCCGTTAAGTTCCTGGATGGCTGCCCGATAGGCCGGAGCCACGCTGTCATCGCTGAACTCAAGCGCTCCGGACTCTATGCGGAAGGTGTCCACCGCAAACGTTGGACCCGCCGCCGGCTCCGCTGGCGTCTCGGGCGCTGCCGCAGCTTCGGTCGCTTCCGGCGTCGCTACGACTGCGGGCGGCGTGAGCGCCGACAGATTACTCGCACCGTCCGCGGCCAGCGCCACGACAGCCTGCGGTCCGGTGACGCTGAGCTCCGCCACCGTGAGCGCAGGCGGGGCTTCCGGCGGCACCTTCAGGCTCAGGTCGCTGACAGCAAGATTGTCCATCGAAAACAGCGGGTTACCCTGACTTTCGGTCGCCAGACTATTCACCGCGAGGTCCCCGCTGACCGCGAGCTCTTCGCCCACCGCTACGGTCAGATCCAGCCCAAGGGTGCCGGCGGCCAGATCAACCAGCGCCCCCTCCCGGACATAGCCCGTGAGCCAGGGCAGAGGAAATTCGGTGACCGCCAGCCGCCCCTGGGCCGTGACCGGCGTCAGCTGGTGCGTACCCGCCCAGCGAATGTCTCCCGCCTCCACCGCGGCCTGTAGCTCCACGGCCATGGACTGGCCCTCGGCGAGGGAGAAGTCCTGCACGGAGATGGACTGAAGGTCCAGCACCTGATCTACCGGGGGTGCCACGGACGCATCGCGCCAGCGGATCGGCAGCTGTTCGACCTTGAAAGACGCCACGGTAACCGTCCAGGGCGCCGCACCCTCCTCCGGCGCCGCGGGAGATGCTGGCTCTGCTGCGGATTCATCGTCCGCAATCGCCGCCTCGGCGCTGAGCTGCGCGGGCAGGACCAGGCGACCCTGAGCGTCGCGGCTCAGGCTGAGTTCTCCGTCCTGCAGGCTGATCGCCGGGATCAGAACGGATCGCTCCGCAAGGGCAACCACAGGCCCGCTGACCTCCAGCCGCGCCAGCCGCAGCAGCGGACTTCCGCCGGCCAGATCAAGCTGCGTATCCGCCAGCACAAACGAGCCGTTAGCGGTGGTCAGGTCCAGGCCGTCGGCGCCCGCCAGGGCAATGTCCAGGCTGCCGTTCAGCGTGCCCTGGCGCCACTGAACGCCGTGCAGATATCGGGCGTAGCGCCAGGACGGCTTGAGCTCCAGCTCGTTCACCCGGAGCTGCCCGTCAAACTTCAGGGGGTTCAGAGCAAAGCTGCCGGCAAGCGCCACCTCTCCCTGCCCCTCGTGGGCAAACCTCAGGCTGATGGGCGCAGGTTCGCCGGCCGCCGTTGTCAGCCCCTCCAGCGTGAAGTTGAGGCCGCCGATAACCGTGGCGTATTCCTCCGGGTGGGACGCTTCGCGATAGCGGAACGACCCGTCCTGGATCTCGCTGCGGTCGACCGAGAATACCCAGGGCTCACCGCTCGGCGCTTGCTCCTCACCCCCGGCAGGCGCCGGCGGGACGCTGTCGAGCCAGTGGGGATCTCCCTCGGCGGTCAAAATGAGATTGACGTCGGGTCCCAGGAGCCGCAGATGCTTGAGGCGGATCTGGCGACCGATCAGCGGCCAGAGCTGCGCATTGACGTGGATTTCCCGAGCGCTGAGCAGGTCCCTTCGCTGCGCATCCACTGCTGCCAGGTTTTCCAGCGTGACCGACAGGGCGAGCGGATTGACTCGCACCCGCTCGATGGAAAGGTCAACGCCGGCCTGGGAACCGGCCTGGGCAATCAGCTGCTTTTTGAGCTGACCCGGCGCGACAAAAAAGCCGAGCAGCACGTAAAGCACAAACAGACCGCAGAAGATGATGCCGGCCCACTGCCAGCGGGAGAAGCGTGATTGGCTCATCGCGTCATTATGCCGCTGCAGTCATGACAGAAAAGTGCATTTGTTCCCGCGCAGGCCAAAGTGCTGCCCCGCGGGCGCAGCCACCGGTTACTGCTTTACGATCTCGTAGCAGGGCTCGTAGCGCGTACCGGGCAGTTTCATTCGCTGATGGGCCACAAACGACGCCAGCAGATCATCCAGCCGACTCATGATATCCGGCTCGCCGCGCACCTGGAATTTGCCGTGCTCCTGAATGGCCCGCAGACCGTTTTCTTTCACATTGCCCGCCACGATGCCGGAAAAGGCCCGGCGCAGGTTCGCCGCCAGGTCATGCACCCCCTGGTCGCGGTGCAGCGCGAGGTTGTACATGTTCTCGTGGGTCGGATCAAAAGGCACCTGGAACGATTCGTTGATGGTCAGGCCCCAGTTGTAGAAGAACGCGTCTTTGGTGTCCCGCCGATGCTGACGCACCGACGCCATGCCGGACATCATGCGCCGCGCCACGCCTTCCGGGTCATCGACAAAGATCTCGTACAACTTCTGCGCCGCGGGGCCCAGCGTCGCGCCGATAAACTCGTCGATCTGCTCAAAGTAGGCCGCACTTTCTTTCGGGCCGGTAAACACCAGCGGAAACGGCGTGTCGGCGTTGCTGGGGTCCAGCAGCAGCCCCAGAAGGTAAAGAATCTCCTCGCAGGTACCCACGCCGCCGGGAAACACGATGATGCCGTGGCCGAAGCGCACAAACGCCTCCAGGCGCTTTTCGATATCCGGCATGATCACCAGCTGATTGACGATCGGATTGGGCGCCTCCGCGGCGATGATGCCCGGCTCGGAGATTCCCACGTAGCGGGCCGGATAGGTGCGCTGTTTGCGGTGGGCCACGGACGCCCCCTTCATCGGCCCTTTCATGGCGCCGGGTCCGCAGCCGGTGCAGATGTCCAGGCCCCGCAGGCCCAGGTGATAGCCCACACGTTTCGTGTAGTCGTATTCGGTGCGGGAAATGGAATGGCCGCCCCAGCAGACCACCATGTTGGGGTCGTCCCCCGGGTTGAAGACGCCGGCATGGCGCAGGATGGAAAACACCGCGTTGGTGATGCCATCACTCGACTCAAGATCAAACTCGTTGGCCGCCATCTGGCTGTGGACGTAGACGATGTCCCGCAGCACGTCGAACAGCATCTCCCGCACGCCCTCGATCAGGCGCCCATCAACAAATGCCTCGGACGGGGCATGGGTCAGCTGGAGTTTGATACCCCGGTCCTGCTGCAGCACATCGATTTTGAAGTCCTGGAAGGTGCGCATCAGCTCCTGCGCATCGTCCTGATCGTGACCGCTGTTGAGGATAGCGAGGCAGCACCGTCGAAACAGGTCGTGCAAACCGCCGGAACCGGCCAGCTTCAGCCGCGCCACTTCCTGCTGAGACAGAACGTCCATGCCGCGGGTCGGCGTGATATTGACGGCGTCGTTCAGAATGTCGGACATGGGTAAAAGCCTGCGTTGTTCATGAGGTCTGGTGAGAGGCGAAAACTGTGAGGCCAGGGCCGGGGTTGGTCACCAGGTTGGGCTAAAGGGCCCCCCGGAGCTCACCGAAAGCATCGACGGCCGGCAAGCCAGCTGGCGCTTTACTCCAGCTGACCGGTGTTTCGCTTGCCGGCCTGCTGAATCCGGTGCACCAGATCCGCGGTTCGCTGCGCCCGAATCTGATCTTCCCGGCGTCCCCGGTACCAGACCACAAACGTGATGATCAGCAGGATGACAACACCCAGGGCCCAGGGCCACCAGCCGATGCCGGAACTGGAGCTGTCCGATTCGGTGGGTTGGACGGCGGCCGCCAGCTCCGATTCCACTTCAATCGGCGCGCTGGCTTCCGGCTCCGGCGCCGGCGCCTCTGCCGGATCCGCCGGCGGCGGCAGCGCGGAGGGCGCCTGAGCCAGCTCCTCATCAATCTGCGCCTCGGTTTCCTCATCCAGCAGCGCCTGTTCTTCCGGCGTCAGCGTGCCGGCCTCTTCCGCCGCCCGCAGGGCAATCAGCTTGCGCAGCGTATCCAGACGGGTCTCAAGCTCACTCACCCGGTCTTTCAGCAGCGTGTTTTCTTTCCGGTAGGTTTCGATCTCGGCGGTCGCGTAGGCGAGGTCCCGCCGGGCTTCCTGCGCACGCAGGCCCAGCTCCGTGTCGTCTTCGTCGAGCCAGTCGTTCAGCGACGTCAGGATTTCTCCGCTGTCGGGGGTTCCGACCAGTTCCAGCCGGTCATCACCGGAGCGCGCCGGCGACCGCCGGTCGCCGCCCGGCTCGGGCAGGTTGCTGTCCGCCTGCGGCTGCACGGCCTGCGGCGGTTCCGCCGTCGGCACCGGAGGCGGCGCGTCGGGTCCTGGCGTCAGCGCCAGCGGCGTAAAGCCGTCCAGCGACGGCAGCGTCAGGCTGGCGCCCGCCCGCAGCCGATTCATATCGCCGTTGATAAAAGCCTGCGGATTCAGGTCCACGATCGCCTGCATCAGCGCGTAGCCGTTCAGCCCCTGGCCGGCGGCTATCTCGTCGACAATGCCCGACAGGGTCTGGCCGGAGCGTACCGGCCCGTAGGTATCGTCGGAGCGCACCGCGGCGACCCGTCGCGGCGGCGGGGGAGCAGCCGGCTGGGGCTCAGAAACCGGCTCCACCGGCAGCGGCGTGGTCACCACGCCATCAATCTGCGGCGCAAAATCGATAATGATGGGATAGTGGCGGACGCTCTGGCTGCCGTCGGCGCTCATTACCAGCACCAGATCGATCACCAGGTCGGTCACCGGCACCCGGGAGGTGATCTGCACGACACTTTGCCCCTGCACCAGGGCCATGTTGGCGGTGAAGGTGCTCAGGTTGCTGGGCACCCGCACGTTCATCGACTGAAAACGCGAAGGTCCGGCCAGATCAACCTGCAGGTTGCGCACCCCTTCGGTGTTCAGCAGCTCGACGGTGGCGTCAAACGGCTGGTTCAGGTACGAGTGGACCTTCAGCTCGCCTAACCCCACGGCAACGGCGGAACCCGCCGTCATCAGACAGATGACCGCCAGTAGCGCAC
>JBCCVP010000129.1:0-15109 GCA_039195135.1 Pseudomonadota bacterium
CTGGAGCCGGAGGAGTCGGACAACTACTCCGTCGGGCTGGTGATTGAGCCGATTCCGACGGTGACCTTCACCCTGGACTTCTGGTCCATTGAGAAAGAACGAACCATCGGCCTGTTCGGCGAGGAGAACCACACGCTGCTGGACCTGGTTGGCCGGCTCGAAAATGGCCTGAACAACTGCGCCGCTTTCCAGGGCAACCCGGCGGTGGTTCGCGACAGCGACATCGAGGCAGACGCAGCTGCCATCTACACCGCGGCGGGCATCTGCCCGGCCGGGGATATCGATTTTGTCTCGGACCAGTACGCCAACCTTGATACGCGCACCGTTCGCGGCCACGACATCGGCATCTACTGGGATCTGGAAACGCAGTTCGGCGACTTTGTGCTCAACTACAACGCGTCTTTCCTCGATAAATTTGAGCAGGAGGCCGGTGGTCAGGCAGCCGTGCTGGTGGAAGCCCAGGAATCCGGGCTGCTGCCGGCCAACTTCCCGGTTGCCGGATTCCGCGACCTGGAGGGGGTCGACGGCAACATCGACGAAAAACACTCGGCGCGCCTGAACTGGCGCAACGGCAACTGGGGCGCCGCGGTAAGCGGGCTGCGCGTCGGCGACTTTATTCAGAGCAGCCTGACGCTGTCCGACGGCACCGAGTACAAAATCCCGTCGATGACCACGTACAACGCCTCCGCCGACTACCGCTTTGAGTGGAATGACATCAACGTGCGCACCCGCGTTGGCATCAATAACGTGACCGACGAGCGGGCGCCGCTGGCGGATCGCTTCTTTGGCTACTACGCCGACGTGCATCGCGACCTGGGCCGCTACTACTTCGTGGAGCTGCGCTTCTCTGCCGACGGCTGATCACCGTGCCACCTTCAGAAACGAAGCAGGCCCCAACCGGGGCCTGTTTTTTTGGGCCGTCGCCAGCCCAAACCGATCGGGCCAGGCGGACGGCTAGTCGATCATCTTGAGAAACTCGGAACGGGTGCGGGCGTCATCGCGGAACACGCCCAGCATCTGGCTGGTCACCATGGAAACCCCGGTCTGATGCACGCCGCGGGTGGTCATACATTCGTGGCTGCCTTTCACCACCACGCCCACGCCCCGGGGTTTGAGTACGTCCTGCACACACTGGGCAATCTGCGCTGTCATTTTTTCCTGCACCTGCAGCCGGCGGGAGAAGGTCTCCACCACCCGCGCCAGCTTGCTGATGCCCACCACTTTGTTGGTGGGAACGTAGGCCACGTGGGCCACGCCGATGATGGGGGCCAGGTGATGCTCGCAGTGGGACTCAAAGCGGATGTCCCGCAGCACGATCATCTCGTCGTAGCCTTCGACCTCCTCAAAGGTGCGGCGCAGGTACTCGGACGGATCTTCCCGGTACCCGCTGAACCAGTCCTCATAGGCCCGGGCAACCCGCGCGGGGGTGTCGAGCAGCCCTTCTCGATCCGGGTTGTCGCCGGCCCAGCGCAACAGGGTTCGAACGGCCGCTTCGGCGTCCGCCCGGCTGGGGATCTTCGATTCTTTGGCCAACGATTCTCTCCTGGTCCGCGTTGTTCCTGCCGGACTTTAGCAGACCGCGTAGAATGCGCGGCTTTGAAGTCTCGGGAAGACCGATGAGTCGAAAATCTGCAACCCGCTGGTTAGCTTTTCTTTCCCTGGTCGGATTCGCGTTCTGCCTTTCCGGGTGCGGGGGCTCCGATCCGGACAGCGCGGCGCCGGCGGCGGCCGAAGGAGTGACGGAGGCGGTGCAGGAACCGGATATAGACCGGGCCGAAGCGGACCGGATAGCGGCGCTGTCGGCGATGGATCTGCGCGCCGCCATGACCGGCGGCGAACTGACCGCGGAGCAGGTAACCAAGGCGTTTCTCAGCCGCATCGCCCGCTTCGATGACGCCGGCCCACGGCTCAACGCTATCATCGAGGTCAACCCCGACGCGTTGGACATCGCCCGGAGCCTGGATGTGGCGCTGACCGCTGGCCGCCCGCCGGGCCCGCTGCACGGGGTGCCGGTGGTGGTCAAAGCCAACATCGATACCGCCGATCAGATGGCGACCAGCGCCGGGTCCCTGGCCCTGGCGGAACACTACGCGCCGGAAGATGCTCATATCGTTCAGCGTCTGCGGGAAGCCGGCGCGGTGCTGCTGGGCAAAGCCAACCTCAGCGAATGGGCCAATTTTCGCGACTCCGATTCCATCAGCGGCTGGTCTTCGCTCGGCGGTCAGACCCGCAACCCGTATCGCCTGAGCCGGAACCCTTGCGGTTCCTCCAGCGGCTCCGCCGTCGCGGTGGCGGCGCGGCTGGCGCCGCTGGCGGTAGGGACGGAGACCAATGGATCTATCGTCTGTCCCGCCGGCGCCAACGGCGTGCTGGGGCTCAAGCCAACCATGGGCCGGGTGAGCCGGCACGGGATTATTCCCATCGCCGAATCCCAGGACATTGCGGGCCCCATGGCCAATACGGCGGGGGATCTGGCGTTGCTGATGTCGGTGCTGGACGGCGAGGACCGCCGGGATCGGGCAACGATGGTACGTTTCAAACGCTATTCCATCCTCGAGCCCACGGTTACCGACGCCAAGGGCATGCGCATCGGCGTGTGGCGCCAGTATCCCGGGGCCGGCACCAATCCGGAACTGGACGCACTGTTTGACGAGCAGATCAGCCGACTGAAGGCGGCGGGAGCCGAAATCATCGACCCGGTGGAGATGTCCACCGGCGATCTGGGCGAGCGCAGCTACGGCAAGATGCTGTACGAATTCCGCAGCGGCCTGGACCGCTACCTCGGTGGGCTTCCGGCCACAACCGACGCGCCCCGCAGCCTGGCGGAACTCATTGCGTGGAACGAAGCCCACGCGGATGATGCCCTGCCGCTGTTTGGGCAGGACATCTTTCAGGCAGCGCAGAACATCGACATGTCGGAGCTGGAATTTGCCGAAGCGAAGGCCACCGTGCTGCGGGAAGCCAACGTGCAGCTGGAAGGGGCGCTGCAGCGGCACAAGCTCAGCCACCTGATCAGCGTGACCAACGGGCCGGCCTGGCCCACCGCGCCCCAAGGTGATGAGTTCACCGTGAGCAGCTCCACGCTGGCGGCCATTTCTGGTCATCCCCACATCACAGTGCCCATGGGCCTGGTCGACGGGCTGCCGGTGGGGATGTCGGTGATGGTGCGGCGGGCCAATGAGTTCCGCGCGCTGAAGGTGGCCCATCTGGTCGAGCAGCTTCGGGATCCGTTTCCCGAGCCGACTTTCCAGCCCTAGCCGGCGCTTTCGGCTCAGGAGCGGCGGTTTGCTTTGCGGACCACCAGCTTCAGGCCGGACCACACCTCGTCGACGGCGCACACCTTCACGTCGACCAGTCCCCGGGGCAGGGCGAGTTCCCGGACGGTGTCTTCCGTGACCTCGCTCGGAACGCCGGACGATTTTTTCGGCCAGGAAATCCAGATCATGGCGTCATCGGGGACTCTCGCCTGCGCCCGGTCCAGGCCGTCCGTCAGCTGGCGTCGGGTGTGCACAAACGCGTGGGCCAGATCCACCGGCCGGCGCAGACGGGAAGAGATCTGCACCTGCTCCGGCAGCGGGGCAAGCAGCGCCGGATAGTGATCCGGCGCGCGAAACGTCCAGACCCGAAATCCGGGTTTAATCCCCAGTTTCCGGCTTAGCGGCGTGCCAGAATACCCCGCGGTTTGCGCCATCAGCGGCGTGTCGGCTCCACACGTGCAAGCTCCGATTCCAGCTGCTCGATGCGGGCCTGGAGGCGCTGGATCGTGGCGGTGGCTTCCGACAGCTGCGCGACCTCAGCGCGGGCCCGAGCGCTTTCCGCCCGCGCCTGGTCCCGCAGTAACCTGGCCTCATCCCGCTGCGCGCGAGCCCGCTCCCGCTGTACCTGGACCTGGGCCCGCAGCGTTTCGGCGCGGGCCTTCTCCCGTGCCTGCAGCGCCCGCTGCTGTCCGCGGGCCGCTTCCGCCCGCAGTGCATCGGCCCGGACGCGCAGCGCCTCGGCCCGGGCTTCCACCGGCGGCGCCGGAGCGAGCACCGGTGTTGGCGTCAGCGCCGATGCCGGGGCGGCGGGATCTCGGGGTACCGGCGGCGCTGAGACCTCCGGCACAGCGTCCGGGGCCACGACCGGCTCCGGCGCCGAATCGGGCGCTGTAGTGGGCGAGGCAAGGGCCGCTGGTACCGCTGCCGGCGCCGTCGAAGGTGTCGGAATGGCATCCGCGTCCGGCACAGCGTTCTGCGCCCGGGAAATCTGGCACGCCACGAGGGGCAGGGCCAGCGCAATCATCAAACCGCGACGAAGGTAGGGGTTGGTGTGATTCATGGGTGATGGCTCCTTTTGAAAGAGGGCACAGATGCGTTCGTTCCAGGCGCCGGCGGGCGAGCGGTTGCCGGCCATGGCCAGCGTGGCCGCTGGCGTTGCGGCCGGTTGCGCCGGATCTGCGCCGGCGGCGTACAACAGGGTGCGCGCGTACGCGGCGGCGGCGGCGCCGCCCTGCAGGACCTCGCGGTCGCGCACCAGCTCGGTGTCGAGCAGTTGGCGCCGGGCACCCCACCACGTGAGTGGGTTGAGCCAGTAGAGCGCAACCGTCAGTCGGGTGGCGATCAGCCACAGCCAGTCGTGGTGGCGCAGGTGGCAGAACTCATGTTCGAGGGCGTGCTCCACGTGATCTGCGGCTTCCTGCGGCCAGGCCTGCGGCAGCAACACGGTCGGTCGACGCCATCCGAAGCTGACCGGCGAGGCAATTTCGGCGCTCAGATACACCGCCACGCGGTGGCCGCCGGTTTGCTGATGACGCAGGAAAGTTGCGCGTCGACGCAGCCCGGACAGCTGCGCCAGCTGCAGCGCCAGCCGCGTGCCCAGCACGGCGGTGGCCAGCAGATACACCAGCCCCAGCCAGTGAAGGTTTGAGGCCCGATCGCCAACTGTCGCCGGCGCCCGTTCGGCGAGGACCGGGAGCGGCGGCGGGTCCGCTGCGCCCGGGTAAACGGCCGGGTTGGTCAGTTCCATCGACGGTAGCAGGGGCAGGGTCCACTCCGGGCCCGCCAACCGGGCCAGCGGAAGGCACAGCAGCAGCACCACGGCAAAACGCCAGAGCCAGACGCGCGCGGCAGGGGCGGCGCCGGCGGCGGTCAGCGCGGTGAGTCCGCAGATGAGCAGCGAGCGCGCCAGCAGGTCCGCGCAAGTCAGCAGCAGCTCACTCATCGTCCTGCGCTTCCGGTGCCTGCTCCAGCTGTTCCACCAGCGTCTTGAGCTGCTGAAGTTCCGCAGCCTTCAGCGGTCGCTTCTGCAGCCCGAGCAGCGCGCTGGCCGCTTCGACCGGTGAGCTGGAAAAAAACGTGTCGGCCAGATGGCGGGCGGCCGATAGGCGTGCCTGCCGCGCGGATTCGGCGGGCCGGTAGATGTACTGGCGACCCCGCGGCTCAAAGCGCAGCAGGTCCCGCTCCACCATCCGTGCAAGTAGGGCTCGCACCGCCGAGTAGCCGGGCGCATCCTCCAGCCCCTGCATCACTTCCCGGGCGCTGGCCTCTCCGCGCTGGTGAATCAGATCCAGGATCTGCCGTTCGCGCCGGGTCAGGTGCTTGGTCATGGGGTCATGGTTCCTGATCGCTGGCGCCGACCGTTGAATCAGCGCGCTTCGTTAGTGCTGAAAATTTAGCATATGCTAAAAAAATAGCACTTGCAACCGAAAGCGTTAGCGATCTCCTCCCGGAAACTCAGATGTGAGGCCCGAGGGGCCTGGGCCGGTCCGCGGTGCCTGCGGACGGCTTCAGAGGCAGGCTAGCTCGAAGCTTCCAGCCGCCGCACGGCTTCACGCTTGCCGATGCCGCGGACCTCCGCCAGCTTTTCCAGCTGGGCGAGGCGGGGCTTGGACTTGCCCTGCTCCCAGTTGTAGATGGTGATCGGGTGAACACCCACCAGGCTGCCGTAGTCATTGGCCGAGAGGCCGAGCTTCTCGCGATGTTTGCGCAGCCAGTCGGCGGAAAAACGAATGCGTCGGGTCGGCTGGGACGGAGCCTCCCCGGCTTTCGGCGCCTGCGAGCGGGCCCGGGCCAGGTCTTTATCCAGCCGGTCGATCTGTCGTTGGAGCTGTTTGTGCTGGCGCTTCAGCTCGGCAATATCCGACCGGTGCCGGGTTGCCGCTTTCCGTAGCGCCTCATTTTCCTGCCTGATCTGGCGACGCGCGACGCGCTCGATCTCACTTCTCAGTGCTTTTTTGACGTCCATGCTCTCTTTTCTCGATATTTTTCCGTAGGTTACAGAAATTTCTCACAGCACACCATGAGGATTTGATGCCGAAAATGTGTCCAAATCGTTACCGCGCGGGCGTGATCCACTTGCGGTAATCGTGGCCAGGCTGGTCGCCGGCCGGTAGGATGCGCCGATGCCCGACCAGCCCCCACCGGTAGACCCCAAGGCCGCCCGCGAAAAGAGCCGCTACAAGAACCCCATCCCTAGCCGGGAAGCGATCCTGCTGCTGCTCGAGCAGCGCGGTGAGCTGATGAAACGAAAACACATCGCCGATGCGCTGGGTCTGACCGACGAGCGCAGTCTGGAGGCCTTAAAACGACGCCTGTCCGCCATGCTGCGGGACGGCCAGGTGATGAAAAACCGCCGCGGCGGCTATGGCCTGGCGGAGCGCCTGGAGCTGAAGGCGGGAAGGGTTATCGGCCACCCGGATGGCTTTGGATTCCTCGCGCTGGACGAGGGGGGCGACGACTGGTACCTGTCGCCGCGGGAAATGCGCACCGTGCTGCACGGCGACCGGGTTCTGGCGCGCCTGCGCGGGCTCGACCACCGCGGTCGAGCGGAAGGCACCGTGGTCAGCGTACTGGAGCGGGCCAACTCGCACCTGGTGGGCCGGCTATACCTTGAATCCGGCATCGCGTTTGTGCGGGCGGATGAAAAACGCATCAGCCAGGATATCCTCGTGCCGGCGGACGCCGTCGGGAAGGCAGCCAACGGCGACTTCGTCTACCTGCGCATCACCGAGCAGCCGGACGCCCGGCATCAGCCGGTTGGCGAAGTCATCGAAGTGCTGGGCAGCAGCATCAACGCGCCCATGGCAGTGGAGGTGGCGATCCGCAGCCACGATATTCCCTACGAGTGGCCCGAGGCGTTTGCCGGACTGAAGATCCCGGACCACGTCGGCGAAGCGGAACACCAGGGCCGCAAGGACCTGCGCAGTCTGCCGCTGGTCACCATCGACGGGGCGGATGCCAAAGACTTTGACGACGCGGTTTTCTGTAAGCCGAAAAGCCGCGGCGGTTGGCAGCTGCTGGTGGCCATCGCCGATGTCTCCCACTACGTGCGGCCCGGTTCGGCGCTGGACGAGGAGGGCCGCCGGCGCAGCACCTCCGTGTATTTCCCCAATCGGGTGATCCCGATGCTGCCGGAGCGGCTCTCCAACGGCATCTGCTCCCTGAACCCGAAGGTGGATCGCCTCTGCATGGTGTGCGAAATGCAGGTCAGCGGGGCAGGCAAGGTGACCCGCAGCCGCTTTTACAAGGCGGTGATGCATTCCCACGCGCGGCTGACCTATCAGGAAGCCTGGGCTTTTCTTGACGCTGGCCGGGGCGACCTGCCGGCACCGGTGGCCGAGTCGCTCAAGGCGCTGCACGAGGTCTATCGCGCGTTTCGCCGGCAGCGCGAACGACGCGGCGCCATCGACTTTCGCGGCCGCGAAGTGCGCTTTAAATTCAACCCCGACGGCGAGGTGGACGAGATTCTGCCCACCCGCCGCAACGACGCGCACAAAATTATCGAAGAGTGCATGATTGCCGCCAACGTGCAGGCGGCCCTGACGTTAGAGCGGGCAGAGACACCGGCGGCCTTCCGCGTGCATCCGCCACCGCAGGAGCGCAAGCTTGAAGATCTGCGCGGCGCGCTGGAACACCTGGCCGTTCGCCTGCCGGCGGCGGACCGGCTCAAGCCTCAGCACCTGGCCGACATTCTCAAGAAGTTCATTGATCGGCCGGAGCGATCGCTGGTGGAGTCGCTCATCCTCCGTTCCCAGTCTCTGGCGGTGTATCAGCCAAAAAACCTGGGCCATTTTGGCCTGGCGCTGACCGCGTATGCACATTTCACGTCGCCGATCCGGCGCTACCCGGATCTGCTTGTACACCGGGCGCTGGCGCTGCTGGCGGAGCGAAAGGGACCAAAAGAATCAGATCGCAATGTGCTGGCGCGGCAGTGCGAACATGCCAGCATGGCAGAGCGCCGGGCTGAGGATGCGTCCCGGGACGTGGATGACCGGCTCAAATGCGCCTACATGCTGCGCCATCTCGGTGATGAGTTTGAGGGTCTGGTGACCGGGGTGCGGGAATTTGGGTTGTTCGTCGAGCTGAACGGGCTTGGCGTATCAGGTCTTGCCCATGTCACCACGTTACCGAACGATTACTACCATTTTGATCCGCTTGCCCACACGCTCACCGGTGAGAAAAAGCGCCGGGAGTACCGGCTGGGGGATCACGTCCGGGTTCAGGTCCTGCGCGTCGACACGGACGACCGGCAGGTGGACTTTGGCATCAGCGAGAAGTGACCGGGCGGGAGCAAAAGCTGCTGACCGGCATCAACGCAGCGCAGAGCGCGCTGCGCAATGACCCGGGCAACGTGGTGCGGCTGGAGGTGGCGGCAGACCGCTCGGATCGACGCATCGACGAGCTGAAGGCGCTGGCCGCCGCGGCGGCGGTGCCGGTGGTGCCGGTCGGGCGCCGGCAGCTGGATCAGGCCGGGCGCGGGCACCAGGGCGTGGTGACCCACTACCAGGCCCTTAAGCCGCTGGACGAGAGCGGTATGGTTGAGGCGCTTGCAACGGTGGACAATCCGCTGGTGCTGGTGCTGGACCATCTGTCCGACCCGCGAAACTTTGGCGCCTGCCTGCGCAGCGCGGCGGCGGCGGGCGCCGACCTGGTGGTATATCCGAAAGACCGCGCCGTGGACCTGACGCCGGCGGCTCGCAAAACCGCTGCCGGAGGCGCCGAGCAGGTGACGCTGGCGCGGGTGGTCAACCTGGGCCGGGCTCTGGATCAGCTGAAAAGCGCGGGCCTGTGGATTGCCGGCGCTGCCGGAACGGCCTCCCGGTCGGTTTACGATCTGGACCTCACCGGCCCCATCGCGCTGGTGCTGGGCAGCGAGGAACGGGGGCTCAAGCGTCTCGTCCGGGAACGCTGCGACCACCACGTGTCGATACCCATCGACCCCCGCATGGAAAGCCTCAACGTCTCGGTGGCGGCTGCCGTCATGCTGTTTGAGGCTCGCCGCCAGCGCCAGGCTGCGGGCCCCGGGGCGTAAACAATCGTGGTTCGCCGGTTTGTTTTGCCGGTCAAACCTGCTCCAATGGCGGCGCACAACGAGACCAAAGGAAGCACACCATGTCAGTAGCCAAAGTTTCTGAAATCATCGCCTCGTCCGACAAGAGTTTTGAGGACGCGGTAGCCAAAGGCGTTAAGCGGGCCGCAAAAACGCTGAAAAACGTGCAGGGGGCCTGGGTTGACGGACAGAAAGTAGTCGTCGACGGCAAGGGCAAAATCACCGAGTACCGGGTCAATCTAAAGGTCACATTTGTGCTCAAAGACTGACCTTTTTCTGGCACGTTGCAAAAACCGTCATCCGGCAGCGGGTGACGGTTTTTTTTGTGTTAGCCTGCGCCGAAGAGGCAGACAAATGTGCCGCCGCGCACACAAGGAACGCTGATGAAAACTCCCCTCACCGCTCTGATTACCGCTCTGACGTTTTGTGCCGGGGCGGCCGCCCAGGATGCGGCTTCAGATCCCGACGTGCGCTTTACCGGCAGCGACGGCAACGCGCGGCTTTCCTACACCGGCGACTACCAGCGACTGGGGGTCGGCATCGACGATGACGGTGATCTGCACGGCGAATACCTGCACGTTTTTGGAGAAGATGAAAACTCCAACTGGATCGGAGAGCTCTGGCTCAGCGACGAGCGCGGCGGCGTCAAGCTCAACTACCACTGGATCACCGGCGCCAGCTCCCTGGAAGAAGCAGCAAGCAATCAGGGTCAGGCGCGCATCGCCAAGACCTTTCTGGCGCTGGACCAGAACGAGCATGATGATCGGAAAGTCACCCTCGGCCTGGGCTGGGAGGGGCCGGATCTGTTCTGGGGCGCCTACGTGATGAAGGCGGTCACCGGGCGCCGCCTCATCGATCAGCTCATCGATACCGAGGTGAGTCAGATTTCCGGCGTCAGCGGCAACCAGCAGTTTGTCCAGGACCAGTTTCTGGACACCATCACCACCATCTACGAACGCGCCTACGATCACGGTGGCGGCCTGCGGGTGGGGCGCTATTTTGATGACCAGCTGGTGCGGGTTCGCGGCGGACTGGACTTCGAGCAGGGTCGGGATGGCGCGGACCAGCGCAGCATCAATTTGGGCATCGAGAAGTTTTTTGCCGGCACCCCCCATTCGCTGGCGCTGACCGCGGAATATCTGGACCGCTCCGGCGACTTTGTGACGGACGAAAGTGACACCCGGGCGGTGCTCTACTATCGCTATGCCTTTGGCCAGCGCCATCGCCCCAGCTACAAGGCGGCCCGGGACATCATTGAGCGACGGATCGAAACCGTCACCGAGCCAAGGCCCGCGGTGACCGAGGCTCGCCTGGTACGCAACGAGGCTACCCTGAACGAAGCGGTGCTGTTTGATCTTGATCGCTTTTCGCTTAAGTCTGGCGCCCAGGAAAACCTCAACGCGGTGCTGCAGAAGATTCGCAGCATGAACATCGTTGGCGCTATCCGGGTCGAAGGACACACCTGCGATCTGGCTTCGGACGAATACAACGAGGCCCTTTCTCAGCGCCGGGCTGACGCGGTGGTGGCTTACCTGACCGGCGAGGGGATTGCCGGAGACGATCTTGAGGTTCGTGCCCTGGGCGAAAGCGAGCCGGCGGTGCCCAACACCTCAGAGGCCAACCGGCAGCGCAACCGCCGGGTGGAAATTGAGTTCGTGACATTGGAAGAACGCACCGAGGACGTGGTGATTGAGCCTGCGGTACCGGGTGGCACCGAGGTGACCTGGGAGCGGGAAGAAATTGATGATCCGGCCTGGCTGGAGCGGGCGCTGAAAAATCCGGTGGCGCACAAGCGGGAGGTGGACACCTATCGCTACGCGGAGGTAGACACGGCACAGCGGCTCGGCCCGCAGGTGGTGTTCAACACCTTCCCGACAGCGCAGGACGATACCGCCACCACGTTCCAGGATCGGGCGATTACCATCGACGTGCTGGCGAACGATTCTGATCCGGACGGCGACGCCCTGACGCTGACAGCGGTTACCGCCGCGGCCAACGGCACGGCGAGCCTCAGCGGCGGCGGCGTGCTTTATACCCCCAACCCCGGCTTCTTCGGCACCGATACGTTCAGCTACAGCGCCTCCGACGCCGGCGGGGAAGCGTCAGCCACGGTCACGGTGACGGTGCTCGAACAGCCGCCGATTGAGGCCCTCGACGACCAGGCGACCACCCGCAGAACGCAGCCGGTCAGCGTGAGCGTGCTGGCCAACGATACCGGTGAAGGACTCACGCTTGTGAGCGTAGGCACCGCGGCCAACGGCAGCGTGTCCATCGAGGGCTCGCAGGTGGTCTACACCCCGGAACAGTCCTTCGTGGGGTCGGACAATTTCACCTATACGGCGGAAGATGAGACCGGCCAGCAGGCCAGCGCGGTGGTGACGATTGTGGTGGATGCCTTCAACACGCCGCCGGTGGCGACCGATGACGAGGCCGTGACCCGCAAAAACACGCCGGTGCTGATCGATGTGCTGGCCAACGATTTTGATCCCGACGGGGACCCGCTGACCATTACCGCGGTGGATGGAAAAACGCCTTTTGGTTCCGCCGTCATCACCGCCGACCAGCAGATTCTCTACACGCCCATGTCGGGCTGGTGGGGTGGCGACGAATTCACTTACACGGTGGAGGACGGCTTCGGCGGCACCGCCACCGCCACCATTCGACTGTCGGTGACGTCCCAGAGCTGGGGCCGCTAACCGGCGTTGCGTAGCGCGCCGGCCCGCTAGCGGACCATTAGCGAGCCTGGGCGCGAATCCGCCGGCGGTGTCTACCGTCGTTGGGGGGAAGCTCACCGGCAAGCAGCAGGCAAAACATGCCGGCGGAGCGAAGGGCCAGGCGAAGGGCCCATGCAAGGGATGCGGCGGCGGCCCGGGGCTGCACCGCCAGCAGCAGCGAGAGCGGTATCAGGCCGCACCAGAGCCACGCCGAACCAACGCGGTCTGTCAGCCAGGAGCCCCAGGGAGTGGCAAGCCAGATCAGGCTGCTCAGCATGATCCATGTGATCAGCACCTGGCTTAGATCTTTCCGTATCATTGCGCTCATGAATGTCTCCCTGCGAATACGCACAGCCTGAACGATGACCTTCTCATTTCTTGAGAAAACCAAGTTCTGGATCGGTGGCGCGGTGCTGGCGGCGCTGCTGGCCACCTGGTTTGGCGCCCCGGGCACCGTTTACGCCCTGTTTCTCGGCGCTGAGCGGCAGCTTGCGGGGCTCCAGCAGCGCTCCATCGAACTGGGGGCCGAGCGCTGGGTTTATCTGGACAGCGAGCAAAGTGAGCGGGAGGTGCTGCTGCTGCTTCATGGATTCGGCGCCGACAAGGACAACTACAACCGGCTGGTCCGAAGCCTGGACGACCGATTTCGCGTTGTGGTGCCGGATCTGCTGGGTTTTGGCGCCAGCAGCTCAGCCCTCGATAACCGCTACAGCGCAGAGGCGCAGGCGGCCCGGGTGCTCGAGTTTCTGGACGCCGTCAAAATCCCCCGGGCCCACGTTGGCGGCAACTCCATGGGCGGCTACATCGCGCTGGCGCTGGCGCAGCAGGCGCCGGAGCGCGTGACCTCCCTATGGCTCATGGCGCCCGGCGGCGTGCAAACGCCACCCCTGAGTCTCTACGTGGAGAGCATCGTTGCCGGGGAGGCCAATCAGCTGATCCCCGCCAGCGAAGCCGATTTTGAAGCCATGCTGGACCTCGTGTTCAACCAGCCACCGTGGCTGCCGGGGCCGGTGGTGGGTTACCTGGCGCGGCAGCAGGTTGCGCGGCAGGACCGACTCACCGCCATCTTCGACGGTATGGCGTACCAGTCCCGGCCGGCGGAGGAAATTGCGTTGGGGGTGACGGTCCCGACCCTGATCAGCTGGGGCGCGCAGGATCGGGTGCTGCATCCCGCCGGCGGGTTGACGCTGGAAAAGGTTATGCCGCAGGCAGAATACGTGGTGCTCGACGGAATCGGGCATCTGCCGCAGATCGAAGCGCCGCAGCAGATGGCATCGGATTACCTCAGCTGGCTGGATCGTCAGCGTAGCGCGCTGCCGTCTCCCGGGCCAGATCGCGAACCCGGTTGACCAGCGCCGGCGGTGCCATCACCTGCGCCTCCGGTCCGTAGCGCAGCACATCCATGGCCAGTTCCTGCAGGTGCCCCAGCGGCAGCCGCAGCTCGTAACATCCGTCCTCCAGCCACTCGCCCTGCTGGCGGGAATGCCACAGCTCATCCGCCACCCACCGCGCGATGCGGGGGGAAAAGCGAATGACCGCTTCATCGCTGGCGGGTCCTGAGAAGATGCCGTAGGCGCTGGCATAGTGCTGATTGAGGTCCGCGTCAGGAACGGATCTGGCTTTCCTGGTCAGCGTTTCCGGCTTAAGAATCTTTTCCAGCGCAAAACTCCTCAGCCCCTTTCGCAGGTGGCACCAGGCGTCCAGGTACCAGTTGTGCCGGTAGCTTGTCAGGCGCTGCGGTGAGATTTCCCGCACAGTGGTCTCGCCGCTGCCGCGGGCCTCGTAGGTGATTTTCAGCCGCCGGCGCTCGATCAGCGCCGAGACCGCCGGTTGAAACTGATCGGCCGAGACGAGGCGGCTGGCCTGATGGATGATGCGGATCCGGCGGCTTTGCGTTTCGATGCTCACGCCCTGGGCGTCAAGCAGCTTTTCGATGCGGCCTTGCAGGGTGGTGAGGGCCTGATCCATCAGTCCGGGCTGCACGTTGGCCAGCAGCTCCTTGGCGGACATCAGGGCCCGCAGCTCATCGCTGCTGATCCATACGCCGGGCAGCTCAAACGGCCGCACGCCCGGGTAGCGGGCATAGTAAAAACCGCGCCGCTCCTCATCGACTTCCAGCGGCGCGCCCAGGTGATCCCGCAGGTCCGCAATGAGGCGGTACAGCGTCGCCTGGGAGCAGCCGAGCTCCGCCATCAGGTCCTGGCGGCTGATCGGCGTGCGACGCTGGCTCAGGATGTTGTGCAGATCATAAAGCCGCTGCGTTTTGCTCATCGAAGCAAGGGCCCGGGCCGCCTGTCGCGGATGCACATCATGACGCCTATTTTACTCGCACCGCGCTATCATGCGCGCTGATCTCTTAAGGAGTTGGTCATGAAACTGTCACTGCGGCTGCTGCCGATCCTGCTGCTTGGTCCGGTCAGCGTTGGCTTGGCGGCCACCTGGGAGGTGGATACGCAGCGGTCCTCGCTGAGTTTTGTGTCGACCAAAAACGTCGATATTGCCGAGGCTCACCAGTTTCGCGCCGTGACCGGCACGCTGGACGCAGACGGCAAGTTTGCGCTGGTGATCGATCTGAAGAGTGTCGACACCAAAATTCCCATCCGGGACGACCGCATCGCCGAGCATGTGTTCGCTGGTGCTGAGCAGGCAACCGTCAGCGGAGCGGTGGACCCCGCCGTGCTGGGCGACATCGGAATCGGCGAGTCCGCGCTGGTCGACCTGAAAGGAGAGCTGAGCTTCCTGGGCAAAACCACGCCCATCCTGGCGCGAACCGAGGTCAGCGCCAGTGCCGGACGGCTGCAGGCGGTCACCCGGGAGCCGGTGCTGCTCAACATGCGGGTGCTGGGCGCCGGTACGGGCATTGAAAAGCTGCGGGAGATTGCCGGGCTGACCTCCATTTCCATGGCGGTGCCGGTCTATTTTTCCATTTCCCTGCGGCGCGCCGGCGACTAGCTGTGATCTCTCGGTAGGTTGTTCACTCGGGGTTTACCCGGAGAATTGGAGGTGCGAACCAAACCAATCTTCGAGGACCCCGAATGAACAATCATAAAAATGCCCGATTAACCGTCCACGGTCGAGTACTTCTTGTC
>JBCCVP010000130.1:0-15087 GCA_039195135.1 Pseudomonadota bacterium
ATTGCGGGTATGACCCTGGTGCTGGGGCTGCTGATCCCCTGGATCGACCAATCGGTTTTTGTCGCCGTTTTTGCGGTGCTCAACGGCGCCAGTTTTCTGCCCGCCATGCTGCTGCTGGTGCGCTATCCCGATGTGCTGTCCCGGGCCGAGGAGGCGCTGGAAATGGCCCGGGCTCATTCCACGCTGCAGGGCACGGATATTCCCCAGAAGCTACGGGAACTCACCCGGCTGATGTCCCAGGACCAGCTGTATCGGGACGAATCGCTGAATCTCGCCGGCCTGGCGGAGCAGCTTGAGCTGTCGCCGCACCAGACCTCGGAGCTGCTCAATCAGCATCTCGGCCTGGGCTTTTCGCGCTTCCTGCGCCAACACCGGGTGCGTGACGCCTGCCGGCTGCTCGCGGAGGACCGGGATGCGTCCGTGCTTTCCATCGCCCTGGCGGTGGGGTTTTCTTCCCAGTCGACGTTCTACACCGCTTTTCGGGAAGAAACCGGCCAGTCTCCCGGCCAGTACCGGCGTGATCCCGGCGGCGGCGCGACAGCCAACTGACCATCGGGTTACCGATTTATCATTCCGTAATCAGCCAAACCATTAATTTTTCAAGCTTTTAGCCTCTGACGCTCCCAATTTGCGGGTTCGGAAGACGACGCCGTCATCCAGCGGCTTAAATGCCCCCAGCCTTGCCTAGCGGGGGAGCCGCCATGACATTTTTTGAGCCACCACCTGCAAAACCCACACCGTCGCCGATCCGGGCCCCTCTGCTGCAGCGCCTGCGCAGCCCCGCGGTTGTCGTGGTGCTCGGGCTGATCGCGGTCTGTACGGCCACCCTAGCCCTGCTGCTGCGGATACCCCTGGGCGACAGCGCCCTGCTCTACGTAGGCGTTCCGTATCTGGTGGCGGTGACGCTGCTGGTCTTCAGCCACTCCCCGCGCAAGCAAGGCCTGCGCCACACCTACCGCTGGTTTCTAGGCAATTCGCTGGCTGTGTTTATCGCCTCGGCGGTGCTGCTGCGGGAGGGTTTTATCTGCGTGCTGTTTTTTTTGCCGATCTATGCACTGATTGTCAGCCTGGTGTTCGGCCTGGCTGCGCTGGTTCAAGCCGCGGCCACGCGGCAGCGACGGCTCCGGGTTTCCCTGCTCCCGCTGCTGCTGCTCTTGAGCTCGGTGGAAGGGGTGG
The DNA here is from genome assembly GCA_039195135.1 of Pseudomonadota bacterium. Classification (GTDB taxonomy): domain Bacteria; phylum Pseudomonadota; class Gammaproteobacteria; order Xanthomonadales; family SZUA-38; genus JANQOZ01. The sequence goes on from JBCCVP010000130.1 coordinate 1,177, forward strand.
TTCCCGAGCTTACGCTGCCCAGCCACTACCGCGTGACGGTGACCGATACGGTCGACAGGACGCCAGCGGAAATCCGCCAGCGCCTGGCCAACCCACCGGCGATCGGCGCGAGTCGCAACCTGCTGCTGCACCTGTTTCCCATGCCCTACGCGGTGGAAGCCGGCAGCCTCAGGGCGGGGGCCGAGCACCGCGCCCACTACCGCTACCACCGGTGGTTTGTCACCAACACTCACGAGGGCACGAGCACCTTTCGGGTGGTCCACTCCGATGACCACTCCATCGCCATCAAAACGGTGAGCGATACGAGCTACCTGGCTGGTTACCTGCGAATCCTCCGGGCGGAAGCAGCCTTTCGACCCACCGGCCAGCGCACCGAGGTCACCCTCACCATTGATTTCGAACGCAAGCTCAGTCCGGCCTGGTACTTCGGGCCGCTGCAGAAACGCGCCGTTGGGCTCATGGCGCAGCACCTGATCACGGAGATGATGAACCATGGATAAACCCCGCTTTGAAGCAACCCTCGGTCAGAACGCCAGCGACGGCCAGGTGCGATGGTCGGTTGCCCAATCCCTGTGGCTTACCGCCATGACGCTGACCGGAGCCATCGGCGGGTACCTGACGTTCAGCCTGGAAGCCGTTTTGGTTTTTCTGGTCACCACTGCCGGGACGCTCTGCTTCGGTCACTCGCTCGGCATGCACCGGCTGCTCATCCATCGCAGCTATCGCACGTTCAAACCAATCGAATATGTCTTTGTCTGGCTGGGCGTGCTGGTAGGACTGGGGGGTCCCTTAGGCATGATGTCCACGCACGACCTGCGCGACTGGGCCCAGCGGCAAACCCGCTGCCACGACTACTTTGCCCACCGGCAGCCGCTGCTTAGGGACGCCTGGTGGCAGCTGCACTGCGCGATCCACCTGAAGAACGGCCCCCGATTTGTTCCCGAGGCCACCGTGGCGGACGACCCGGTTTACCGCTGGCTGGAACGCACCTGGCGCGGGCAGCAGCTGCTGCCCGCCTTAGGCCTGTATCTCCTGGGAGACCTGTCCTGGGTGATCTGGGGCATCTGCTGCCGGGTCTCGGTTTCGATACTGGGACACTGGCTGGTCGGCTACTTTGCCCACAACCAGGGGCAGCGGCGCTGGCACGTCCGGGGGGCCGGCGTGCAGGGCTACAACGTGCCCTGGCTGGGGCTGATCACCATGGGCGAAAGCTGGCACAACAACCATCATGCCTTTCCCAACTCCGCGCGCATCGGTCTGTATCCCGGTCAGTCGGACCCGGGCTGGTGGTGTCTCAAGATGCTCGAGTCCGCGGGTGTGACGTGGCAGCTGCGGCTGCCGGACGGCGTTGATCACGGCGCGCGGCTGTCGCCGCTGCCCTCCCCGGAGGACTCACTGGGCGCAACGCGCGGGGAAGAAAAATGGGCTAAGCTGGAAGCGTGAGTGGCTCTACCTGACGTGGGCTGAAGCGCATGAACCAATCTCTGCTATCCGCATGCCTGATCCTGTGCCTGGCCCTTTGCCTGACCCTGGGCCTCACCCTGCCGGTGTTTGCCCAGTCGAGCGCCCCCCCGGACGCCCCCACCGACCGACCTTTCGACGTCCAGCGAGATCTTGATCGGGACATTGCCGAGGCCCGGAAATCGCTGAGCGAGGCCCTGCGGACACACGGGGAAGACAGCATCGCGGTCGGGCGGGCCCGATCGCAGCTCGGGGCCCTGCTCTACCTCAACCGGGAGCCGCTGCCGGCGGTGGTGGAGCTGCGAAGGGCGGTGGCAACGCTTGAGCCCAAGGTGGGAATATTCAACGCTGAGCTCGTGCAGCCGCTCGGGTACCTCGGTCTCAGCCTGCAGAAGCTCAACCAGCACGAAGCGGCGGCAGACCATTTGAGCCGCGCCCAGCACATCACTCACCGGCAGCTCGGCATGCTGAACGAAAGCCAAATCCCGCTGGTGTACTCCAAAGCCGATTCGGTCGCCGCCCAGGGCGATCTGTGGCAGGCGGAGCAGCTGCAGTATGCGGTGTACCGCCTCCATAGACACAACTTTGGTCCTACGTCCCCGGAGACGATTGGTGCGCTCAATATTCTGGGTACCTGGCTGACCCGGGCCGGCCGCTTCCGCCCGGCACTGTCGGCCTATCGGGAGGGACTAAACAATCTGAAGGACGCGGACGGAAACGATACGCCGGAGATGGCGCCACTGCTGGAGGGTATGGCGCGCACCTTTCTGTACTTCCCGTCTCGCCAGCGGGGTCGCTCGCTGAACCTGCTGCGCCGGGTGACGGAACTGACGGAGGAGCGGCAGGATCACTTCACCGAGGGTGACCACCTGATGGCCAATCTGCAGCTGGCCGACACGCTGATGATCTTTTCTCACGAGCGCGACGCCCTCGAGTACTACTCGGAGGCCTGGCAGACCTGGCAAGAACATCCGCAGACGCTCGGCTGGGCCGAGGGCCTGCTCGGCGCCCGCCGTCTGGTGGCCGGCCCGTTTGAGGAAATTGGTGAAGCCAGCGCCGCCAACCGCACCTACTTCCGCATCGCCTTTGACCTTCGCCCGGACGGTCGGCCCAGCATGGTGGAGCTGCTGGACACCAACGCCCGTCCGAGCCTGGTCAATCCCACCATCACGCGCTTCCGCGCCGCCCGCTTTCGTCCGCTGATCGTGGACGGTGAGCCGATGGCCCGGCCGGATCAGGAGATCTGGCTTAGCTATCGTTTTGACGGTACCTGACGTCAGGCGGTGGGCGGCGGGTTCTGCGCCAGGTCGCCGGCCTGCTTCATCAGCATCAGTTTCCGCTTATAGCGCGACTGCACAATCTCCATCACCACCAGCACCCCGATCACAAAGTAGAACGTGGTCTTGGTCATGGGCGTGATCGGATTTTCAAACAGCTCGAGATGCGCCAGGTGGCCGCCCTCGGTGAGCAGCATGATGCCGACCACAAACAGAATGAAAAGTCCCAGCACCTCGTACATGCGGTTTTTCTCGAGAAATTCGGAAACGCGATCGGCCAGCCAGATCATGAGCGCTCCGCCAATGAGAATGGCGGTGGCCATCACGGCAAACACGTCGGTCAGGGCGATGGTGCTGAGAATGGAGTCGAAGGAGAAGACCAGATTCATGGTCACGATCATCCCGACCACCTTGAACATGCTCTGCGGTTTGCGCTGAGCGTGCCCTTCTTCCTCCAGCACCATCATGTGCAGCACTTCCTTGGTGGCGGTGTACATGATGAACACGCCGCCGACCAGCACGATGACCGCGTGGAAGTTAAAAGTGCCCTCGATGATGCCTTCCACGTTGACGGAAAACATGGGGTTGGTGAAAGCGGCGATCATCTGCATCACCAGGAACAGAAGCACGATACGCAGCACCACCGCGAGACCAATGCCCAGCTTTCGGACCATGGCTTGCTGATGCGCCGGCGCCCGTTTGGATTCCAGCGAGATGTACAGCAGGTTGTCGAACCCCAGTACGGCCTGCAGCATGGTGAGCATGGCCAGGGTCACAAGGTTGTCCAGGGTAAAAAGTTCCACTCAGCAAATCCCCAAATTTCTCCCGGCGCACATGCTAGCAGAAGCGCCCACCGGGCGTTTCCAGCGGCGGTACGCTACGCTTTGGCGGACGCAAGAGGGCAAGATCTGAGTGAACGCTGACGCGCGGCCAATCCGGGTGCCGGCCATCGATTGGATGCGCGGCATCGTTCTGATTGTCATGGTGACCGATCACGCCAGCGCGGCGCTCAACCCAAATCGGCTCGTGACCGACACCGTGTTTATCTACAACCCGGAAATACCGCTGCCGCCGGTGGACTTCTACTACCGCTGGATCAGCCATATCTGCGCGCCAGTTTTTCTGTTTCTGGCCGGCACCGCGCTCGCGCTGAGTATCACCAAGCGGCGAGCCAACGGCGCCAGCGAATGGTCCATCGATCGGGATCTCCTGGTTCGCGGAGGCGTGCTGATTTTGATGGACCTGACGTTCATCAGCTGGTTCTGGGGCGGCGGCAGCATTCTGTTTCAGGTGCTCTATGCGATCGGCGCGTCGATGATCGCGATGACGCTGCTGCGGCGGCTGCCGGTGCTGGTCGCCCTAGTCCTCGGTATTGCCATGATCGCCGTCACGGAGCCGCTGCTCCGGCCTCCGACGGGCTCTATCTGGTCTGCGCTAAACAGCCTGTTTTTTGCCGGCGGTCCGGCGGCCGGATCCATCCTGGTGGCCTACCCGGTGGGCGCCTGGCTGGGGATGATGCTGATCGGCTGGTGGTTTGGTCAGCATCTGCTGTCGTTAAACGGGCAATTTGAAAGCTTGCCCTTAAGACTGCTGGCGGCGGGCTTTGTGCTGCTGGGTCTGTTTGCGCTGGTGCGCGGTGTGAATGCCTGGGGCAATCTGGGCCTGCTGCGCTACGACGACAGCCTGATTCAGTGGCTCCACTTCAGCAAGTATCCACCCTCCATCAGCTTTATCACCATGGAGCTGGGATTGATGTGCCTGCTGCTGGCGGGGGCCTTTGCGATCCAGAACCGCAGCCCGGCGTACCGACGCACCAATCCGCTGCTGGTCTTCGGACAGACCTCGCTGTTCTTCTACGTGGTGCATATCTTAATGCTGGAGCTGGGCGCCAGGGCGACGGGAATGCACCTGAACAGCACGCTGGCCGTGACGGCCACCGTTGCCGTGCTGATCCTGCCGGTGCTGTACCCGCTCTGCATCTGGTTTCGCAAAACCAAGCAGCGTTATCCAACCAGTCCCCTCAAGTACATCTGAGGCAAGCAGGTTCGGCCTGGTTCAGGGCGTCTCGAAGGAGTCCTGAAACAGCGGTTCGGACAGCACGGTCCCGCTCAGGATGATGAGATTACCCACATCGATGGTGCCCGGCGCCAGGCCGTTGCCCACCATCTCATTGGTCAGAATATCCGTACGACCATCGTTGTTGATGTCGCCGGCGGCGCCGCTGTAGGCCAGCGTGTCGCCGGTATCAGATCCGATCTGCCCGTTGGCGCCGTACACCTCCGTCATCCGCAGCTCGGCGGTGGACGGCAGCGCGCCGGGAGCCAGGTCGATCAGCGCTGGCCAGCCCGTATCATCGCCAAAAAGCACGTGAATCGTGCCGGCGTTGAAGCGGTCAAAAGGCCGGTCGTGGGGTGAGGAGAAAGCGAGATCATCCGTTCCGTCCCCGTCAAAATCGCCGTGCATGGCAGTGTCGGCACCGATGGCGCCGGGGATCGGTCCGTAGATGCGGGACTCGACCAGTCCCGCGGGCGGCGCATCGAGATCAAAGTTCTGGTTCCGAAGCCTGTTGGCGGAATACAGAACATGGCCAACCCCGGCGTCTCCCCGGCCCGGCGGATCGCCGGTGAGGTCGCCGACAAACAGGTCCGCTTCACCATCATTGTTGTAATCAAGGCCGCCGAGAACCTCCTCGCCAAACACGCTGTTGATGGACGTGCCGTTGATGGACGAACTGTCCCCCGGCAGCGCCGCAGGATCGAGGATAAACGGGCTGGGCCAGGCACCCGTGGGAAAATTATTGTCCCAGAAGATATACAGCGTGCCGCCGCCGGCAGCGCCGCCGAAGCCGTGCGCCACCTCCGGCCGGGGACTGGGTCCGAAGCTGCCGCCGGCGCGGTTCAACGCCGCCGCCGCCAGCACCTCGGTGCGGCCGTTGCCGTCGAGATCGGCCATCTGCACCGTCGCGCCAAAGTGGGTGTGGGTGGCCGTGCCAGGGGCTGAAATCTGCGCCAGGTGCCCCGCCAGCACAAAACCCGGATCCGCCGCCAGGGCCAGGTCCGCGGTTGCGTTCTGAGCCAGCAACGGACCCCCGCGGACGACATAGACGCGTCCGCGGTGAGAGTCGCCGGGGCCAAACTGATCGGCGCCGACGGTGATATCCGCGATGCCATCCTCGGTGAGGTCTCCGGTCCGCGCCCACATGCACAAACGGTCCTGCACGTCGGTGCCCACGATCGTGAAAAGGGTGATGTCCGTCGGCGGCGCAGAAAGATCCAGCGAACTGCCTGCCGCAAGCGCCGAGAGGTTGCTGCTGCCGGCCAAAATGGTGAGCGCGCCGGCACCGATGCGCCCGGCCACCGGCGTATGGTCCTGGCGGCAGATCAGAAGATCCCCCAGCCCGTCGCCGGTAACGTCGTCCATCCAGATTTCGCTGCCCGTGTGCTCGCTGGTCTGGGTGCCAAGTATCGGCAGCACCCGGGTGTCCGCCTGGGCCGTGTCCACCGAACCGGAGATGCTGCCGTTGCCCAGCACCAGGAACACCTGGCCGGCCTGTATCAGACCGCCAACATCCGCGCGAAACGCAGCAAAGGCATAGTCAGGAAAGCCATCTCCGTTCATGTCGAAGCCGCCGGCCACCGGCAGTCCGGCGTCGCCATCTCCAACCGAGCCGTAGACCCGGGTCAGGACGTCGGGATCATCCCTGGTGACCGCCAGATCAATCTCCAGCGCCGGCTGAGCGCCAAGCGGCCGGGACAGCAGGGCGGAAAACAGCACACCAGCGACCAGAACAGGGGAGGCTTTCACGGGCGGGTATCTCAGACAATGAGCTTTTGGCAGTGTAGCAGCGCAAAGGGTGGTGCCAAGCTCCCCTCGGCCGCGCCGAAACCGGTCGCCGTGGTAGGGTGAAGGTCCGCCACAAATCGGAACTTGTCTTGAGAGCGGGATACCTCAGAGCCCTGGCTGCTGCCTTGTTATGCGCCGCGTCGTTGCCGGTTCACGCCGGCCCCATGCCGCTGTTTTCTGACGGCTTCGAGGCGACGGGCGCATGCGCGGCGGCCAGCACTGGTGGTGATCGCCAGGTGGCCGCACCGCAGCTCATCGCCACCTTGAGTAACCGATTCCGGGAAGCCTGGTTGGGTTCACCGGCCGTCGCCGATCTGGACGGCGATGGCGTCATGGAGATTCTGGCGCCGCGGCAGAACCTGATGCTGGGTTGGCATCTGGACAATCAGGTCGTGTTCGAGGCGTCGGTCAGCGGCCGCATCTGGGCGTCACCGTTGGTTGCCGACTTCGTGCCGGGCAGCGCCGGCCTGGAAGTGGCCGCTGCTTCGAGAGAGCAGATCCTGCTTTGGAACTCCGCCGGGGCGCTACTGCCGGGGTTTCCGGTCACCTGGCGGGACGAGATCCGCTCGCTGGCGGGCGGTGATATCGACGGGGATGGTGATCTGGAACTGGTGGCCGTCACCACCAGCCGCCTGAGTCAAAACGGCCAGCGGGACATCGTGTTTGCCGTGCATCATGACGGCACCACCGTGACGGGTTTTCCCCCAAACACGACCGGCGCAGCGGGCTGCGATGCGGCCTGCTTTGTGACGGGCGGATTTGATCAGAACATAGGACTTGGCAATGTGGATGGCGACGCCGAGCTGGAGATCTTTGCGCCTCACGACAACGCCTACCTGAGCCTGCACGATGGCGACGGCCGCGCGTTTGATTCCTCACCCATCTTCTCAACGCCGACCAAGGTCCTCGGCGTGCGGTTTCTGCACAACCTGTCTGAGGCCATGCAGGGGTTTGCCAACAACGAGGCCACGGCGCTGCAGGCCCATTTCACCAACTCGGCGCCAACGTTTGCCGATGTTGATGGCGACGGGCTGAACGAGCTTGTGGTGCTTGCCTCGGTGCAGAACGCTGCGCAAACAAATCGGGAACTCGGCGTGGCTCTGTGGGCGGTCAATCCCGACGGTACCCGGCCCGGCAGCTGGACCACGCCGTTCCACGTGCCGGAGTACCTGGCGGGACTGGTTGATTTTCCGGGCACGAATGTGGTCGCCGCCACCAACCAGGTCAGCGTGGCCGAACTCGACGCGAGCCGTCCGGGCCCGGAGTTTGTGTTTGCCGGATTTGACGGGCGGATCCACGCCGTGGACTCAGCGGCCAATCTGCTCTGGTCGACGCGCTATACCACCGACAGTCGGGTACTGACCGGCGGCGTTGTGATTGCGGACCTGTCTTCCGATGGGCAACCCGAAGTGGTTTTTGCCACCTATTCGCCGGACAACAACAAAGGCGCCCTGTTTGTGCTGGATGCCGGGGGCCAGGTGGCCCACACGATTGCCCTGCCGGACCGGGGCGCCATGCCCGTCCCGACCATTGCCCAGGCCAATACCACCGAGGCGCTGGAGATTGTGGTCAGTCTCAAAGATGCGGTTGACCGGGAGCGTCAGGTGCTTGTTTATGAGGTCCCCGGGTCGGCCGACAACTGCCTGGCCTGGCCCACGGGTCGCGGCAACCTGCTGCGCAACGGTTCGGTCAACTGAGGCACTCAAATCCGAAAGCTGGAGGTTTCCCATGGCCAAACTGAAAACCCGTCCCGCCGCGCAAGATCCCCGGGCCTTTGTTGAAGCCGTCGAGCATCCGAAGCGGCGCGAGGATGGCCTTAGATTGCTGGGCCTGATGCAGGAGATCACCGGCGCGGCGCCGCAGATGTGGGGCTGACGGCAGGGCTGCGTGTCAACGAAAGCGTTCATGCTCCCCTGCTGTGCGTGGCAAACGTGTTTGACGTGGCATCCGGCGATCTTAGCCTTCCGGGAAAGACCAACCGGTAGCAGGCGACTGGGTGTTTCATGTTCGAATCGGTGCGGAGCCGGTTGGCGAGAACAGGCGCCGACTCCGTGATCGGTTGACAGTGCTGGCGAGCACCCAACGGTAGTTAGTCGACGCTACCTTTTGAGTAGAAGGTACACACCGACCAGAAGCAGAGTTGCGCCCAGAAGCCGTCGTAAATCGATGGGCTGCTGTGCGATCCCCATCCAGCCGAAATGATCGATCACCACCGAAGTGATCATCTGGGCGGTGACCAGGATACCCACCAGCGCCGCGGTGCCGATCAATGGCACCGCCAGCAGGGACGCGTAAACCACCAGTGCGCCGATGGCACCGCCGCAGAACATCCACCAGGGAATCCCCGTCAGGCTGGCGCCGGCCACCGTCGACCACTGGCGGGCCAGCGTGATCAGCAGCCCAAGCGCGGCAGCCCCGCCCAGAAAGTTGACCATAGCCGCGGCCTGGCCGCTGCCGATGCGGGCCGCTAGCATGGCGTTGACCGCCGGTTGAAACGGAAGCGCGATGCCTGCCAGCACCAACAGCGTAATAATGACCCACGGCATCGACGTTCTCCTGACGTATGTCGCGCCAGCATAATGTGCGCGGGGGTGCCCTGCCGAATTTTCCTTGATCTGTGAGATTGCCAAATGAAAATGCCCAACCTGCTCCTCGTCATCCTGCTCGGCTGCGTCTGCGGCGCAGCCCAGGCCGTTTCCTTCAATCGGGTCGTCTCCCTGGGGGACAGCCTGCTGGATGATCCGGCGGGCACGCGGAGCCCGCTGGTGTCCGATCAGATCGCCGAGCGGCTCGGGGTGCCCTTAACCCAGATGGCGGTTGGCGGCGCAACCTCCACCTCTTTGATCGAAGAAGGACAGCACACGCAGGCGGCGGCCGAGTTCGGCGCCGGGGACCTTGCCCTGGTGTGGATCGGCGGCAACGATTTTCTCGACGCTGCGATCACCATCATCGCCGGCGACGAGAGTTTTCTGGATACGCTCGAAAGCAACATGGACGAGATTCTCTCAACCCTCACCGGTGCCGGCATGACCGTGGTGGCTTTTAACCTGCCGGACATCTCTCAGGTGCCGGCGGTGGTTGGCCAGGTGGGCGACGCCCCGGCCATTCGAGAGGCGAGCATCGCCTGGCGCGGCCGCCTGGCGGCGCTGGCCGCCACCTACGACGTCACCGTGGTCGACGTGTTCTCCGTGTTTGACCAGCTTACGCAGCAGCCGGCGCTGTTTGCCGTGGACGGCGAGACGCAGGTGCCCTCCCCCACCTTTGGCGACGTGGTGACTTGCCCGACCTGCACCTGGTATGACCCGATTCATCCTTCATCCCTGGGGCAGGGCGTGATCACCAACGCCGCCGTCACCCGCCTGAATGCCGCCTTCGACGTGGCCGGCGTGGCGCCCCTCGCCGCGTTAAGCAACACCGAGATGGCGTCGCTGGCGTCCGCCCAGACGTTCTTCACCGCGGCCGGGCTGTGGTTTGATCCCGCGTTTGACGGTGAGGGCTACGATATCGTTCAGTCCGAAGGGGGCGTTACGGTGTTTTTCTACGGCTACGGCGCTGATGGGGATCGACTCTGGCTGATCTCCGAGACCTTCAGCGATCGCCTGGCCTTCAACTCACCGGTGACCCTCAACATGCTGGTGGGAGATGGCGGAACCTTTCAGCAGCCGATACCGGGCTCGCAGCTGGAAAACTGGGGCTCGCTGACGATGACGGTGACCGAATGTGGTGTAGGCGAATTTGTGCTCGACGGCCAGGACGGGATTAAGAATCACTCCGTCATCAAGCTGGCCGACGTGGTTGGGACCGGTTGCTTCGCGCCTTAAGTGGGCTAACCGGGGGAAAGCAGGACGGGTCAGACCGGTCAGACCCACTTGGGGTCTGACCCGGCGGGACCGCCTTTCCGGGGCGAGACAACCCGTTTGATGTGGAGGCCGCAACCGACGGAGCGGCAGGCCGCTCCAAACTGTTTTCGAGTGCCAATCGATGTTGCCGGAAGAGCGGGAGGTATCTCGCTGGAACCGGCCTCCACATCAGACGGGTCGTTTCAGATAACGCTGAGCGCTTAGACCTCCCTCAAGCTCTTTGGTTTCTGCCTGCGGCGCAGCGCCCCAGGTATCTTTCACTATTAGACGTCAGTTAGAAGTCAATGGTTACACGCGCGTAGCCAAATCGGCCGGGAACGCGGTAATCCGCAACATTGAAGCTGTTGGCAAAGGTCGTGGTCGAGATCGGCGGCCCCTTATCCCACAGGTTGTTGACCCCCAGCGTCAGACGCGTGTCGTATTCACTCAGGTGATAAGACATCTGCGCATCGTGATAGGTGGCGCCGCCGATATGGCGCCCAAGATCGTCACCGTTCAGCACGCCGTCACCGTTAATATCGATGGTGCCGGTGTCGTTGATGCCATCGCCGGTGGTGTCGGTGCCGAGGTTGCAGAACCCAAACGCCGCCGGGATCGCGCAGGCCTCGTCGCTGCCGTGAACGTAGTTGAGGCCGTAGGTGGCCTCCCAGTCCCCAGAACTCCAGTTCAGGTCGAGGGTGGACTTCCAGCGGGTGAAGGCAAAGTCGCCAATCGACAGACCCAGATTGTTGTCAACGACAAAAGACTCGCCGTCTTCGCCGAGCACCACATTGGAGTTTTCACCCTGGTAGGCGCCGTCCCAGACCACTCGGAAAAACCCAAAGTCGGTCTCGGGAAAGGAATAGCTCACCAGAAAGTCCACCCCTTCCACGGTGGTGCCGCCGATGTTGGTCCCGGCATCCAGCAGGTTGGTCACGATCCCGTTGGGGGTCCGCGTCACCAGAGAACACAGCGTGGTACCCGTGCTGGCGCAGGTGTTGAGGATAGTCTGGGCGCCGACGGTGGTGATCGAGTTGTCGAGCTCCACCCGGTAGTAGTCGACGGTCAGATCCAGCCCGTCCGCCCACTGCGGGCTGTAAACAAAACCAAAGGTGAAAGACTCGGATGTTTCCGGCCGCAGATTGGCGTTTGAGCCCTGGGTGATGCGGATCTGGGCATTTGCCTGCTGGTAGGTACCCGGCACGCCGGCGCAGCCCGGCTGCCCCGGGTTCGTATCGGGAAGGCCGTCACCGGTGGTGTCGACCCCATTACAGGGATCCACCAGCTGCGGAAAGCTGTCGCCCTGGCCGGCAAACAGTTCGCCGATGGACGGCGCCCGGAAGCCTTCGCCGAAGGTGGCGCGCAGCAGCAGGTCGTCAAGCGGCTGCCACTCGATGCCGATTTTGGAATTGAGCGTGTCGCCAAACGTGTCGTAGTCGGACCAGCGGGTGGACAGCGACAGGTCCAGCCGCTCGGCCCCGGCCACGCCGGACAGCAGTGGCACCGCAAACTCCACAAACACCTCGTCCACGGAAAAGCTGCCGCGGGTGGGCTGGCGCGCGGTGCCGGAGGTGATGCCCGCGGAGACCAGCGCGTCGGGGGAATCAAATCCCTCTTCCAGCCGCTTTTCGTAGCCGGCGGCGAAGCCCAGCGGTCCTGCCGGCAGCTCGGTAACGACGCCGGTGATGTTTGCCGTGTAGTCGGTAAGCGTGCTGCCGAAGGACTCGTTTTCGGTATACAAAATGTAGTTCAGCATGGCCGGTGTGATCGTGCCGCCGCCGTCGGGGCCCTGGCCGCCGAACAGATTCAGCTCCACGCAGTTGTCGGAAAAAACATTGTCGCGACACGGAGCGCCGGACAGCGCATTGCGCACCCGCTGCAGGTTGACCCGGCCGGTATTGCGGTCGGCCTGGTCGATGTCGCTGTACACGTAGCCCACATCCCAGTCGAAGTAGCGGTCGCCCAGCTCGAAGCTGCCCTCGAACGCAATGCCGAAACGAAACGAGTCCACATCCTGGCGGAAAATTCGCGGGCCGGCTTCCACCAGGCGGCGCCCCAGCAGAAAACTGCTGGACGGATTCAAGTCGACGGCAAAGGGATTGAAGGCGTTGTCTGCTGCGATACCGATGTTCTCCCCCAGGTTGGACCCGAAGATGCCCAGAAACAGCGGCGTGGGGGCCAGCAGCTGATCAGATTTGCGATTGTTGAACTGGGCCTGGACCGACATGCGCACATCTTCGGTCACATCAAAGTTTCCCTGGGTGAAGATGTTGCTGCGTTCCTGCGGCGTCAGCAGGTAGTTGTCTGGCGCAAAGTTAAACCGGTCCGCACCGGAACCCGGCGCGCCGAAGGAAAAATCGCCCGGACGAAACGCGGCGGCGCCCAGGGCAGTCACGTCAGCGCCGGGATCCGTGGTAAGACCCGAACCGCCCAGCACGTCAGCGCCGAAGCGGCCCTGGGTGGTAGCGGAGGAGCCAAAGGCATTCCGGGTCCCGAACTGGGGCTCCGCGGAGATGCGCCGATCGCCGGCGAAGGTGGCCTCGGCAGACACGAAAGAGGCGTTAAAAAACACCGACCCGCGGTCCGTGGTGGAGCCGACGGAAAAATCGTAGGACTGCTGTTCGCCGTCGTTGTCTTCAAACTGGCCAAAGTAAACGTTGGCCTGCATGCCTTCGAAATCGTCGCGCGTAATGATGTTGATCACGCCGGAAATGGCGTCGGAACCGTAGATAGACGAAGCGCCGTCTTTGAGAATTTCGATCCGCTTGATCACCGCAACTGGAATGTTGTTCAGGTCCACGCCGAGGTTGCCCGGCGTGCCGAGAAACGAAGAAAAGCGGCGACCGTTCAGCAGCACCAGCACCCGGCGGATGCCGAGGTTTCGCAGGTCAATCTGGGTCTGGCCATTACCACCGTTGTTGAACTGGGTATTCAACGCCGAGCCTGCGATGGGCAGATCCTGCAGAATATCCCCCACCGAGGTCAGGCCGGTGCGTTCAATTTCTTCCCGCTGAATAACAAAAACCGGGGACGCGCTCTCAATGTCCGCACGAGAAATGCGCGAGCCCGTCACCTTGATGCGGTCGAGGGTTGCGGTGTCTTCATCCTGGTCCTGCGCCAGCGCCGGGGTCAGACCCACAAGGGCACCGCTGGTCAGGGCAAGCCGGATGGCCCGCGTAAGTATGCTGTCGGGCATAAACCCTCCTGAAGAGGCTTTCGGATTGGCAGATCGGGGAGCAATCGGACCCTCCCCTAAGTCCGTTTCCTACGGACCCACCGACCGTAAACGGGCTTCCGCCACCGCGTTATGCGCTTTTTGCCACCGGGCGTTGCGGATAGTGACCGAACTGAAGTTTCTAGGAAGGTTTTCGTACTTTGGCTGCGCAATTCCTGCTTTGGCCTGGGCGAAAGGTCATGGAACTGTGCCCGTGCCGCGTTGCTGTGGTCGTGTTGGGAGGGGTTTACAGATGCTGGCCGGGGGTGGGCATCAC
>JBCCVP010000131.1:0-14907 GCA_039195135.1 Pseudomonadota bacterium
CCTCCCCCGATCACGTTGATCACCGTCAGTTCGGTGCTCTGGGCCACCGTCAGCGAGGCGGGGGACCAGATGCGCAGCTCGGGGAATACAAAGCCCATATCATGGGAGCCGTATCGCACATACAGCTCGACCTGCTCGCCTGCGGCCAACCGGACCGGCACCACAAACCGGTGGTGCTGCACCGGACGATCAACAAAGGGGTTTTCCAGGGACAGGTCAGCAACCTGCCGGGGTCCCTCGCTGCCCTCGGCGCCCTGGAACGCCCGCAGGTAGATGAGCTGATGATCGATGTACTCCAGCCGCAGCTCCACCGCGGCCGGCGCCGCGTTGCGCAGCTCAAAGCGACTCCAGAAGGCGCCCGGCGCGAGGCCGGTTGACCCGCCACCTTCCGGCGCCTTGAATTGCCCTGCAGAAAAGGCGGCCCGGGCCGCGGCCAGGTCGGCGCTGCCCGACGGGTCGTGCCAGATCAGGAAGTTCTCGCCAAGCGGCAGGCCGGCTTCTTCGCCGTTGACTTCGATCGGCGCGGCCAGCGCGGGCAGGCAGCACAGGGAACCGATCACGAGAGCGCCAAGGGTGGTGAGTCTGGCCCGGGCCCTCCGTCCGAGGCTGGTCTGGGCGCGGCGCGTCGTCACGGAGCGGGGCTTCGAAATGCGCGTTCCACCCGCTGACGGATCGCCGCGCCGCGAAACGGGAATCGCGATAGAAAACGTGTCTCTGTCATGGGCGACTCGCCTGACTGCATCACGTCGAACCAGTGCTTTTTTCGGGACTGGTCGCCGATACTGTCGGCGGCGACGTAGGCGACGGCGTACATAAACTCATGGGCCGACGGATCGTAGGCACCGCGTTCGGCCTCCGACAGTGCCTGTTCCAGGTCGCCGGTCACCAGATGACCAATCGCGGTTGCCCCGTGCATAGCCCAGCGCAGCGGGTCGAGCGGGCTGAGGCGGCGGGCCTGCTGGCCGTCCTGCGCCGCCTGCGCTCCGTGATCCAGCAGCGCGTTGATCAGCGCTCGCGCGTAATAGCCCTGGGCGAAGCTCGGGCACAGGTCGAGGGCCGACTGCATAAAGGGTCGGCTTTCGCCAATCCGCCCGGAAAACCAGTGAACACGACCGAGCGTGAAATGGGCATACGGATCCCGGTCGTCGAGCTCGACGCTCCGGTTTCCAAGCTTAAGCGCTTTGGCCAGGGAATCTTTTGCGCTCGACGTGTAGCCCATAAACGCATCTTGCGAGTGGGTGAAAGAAAGAGCGGCGTAGGCGCGGCAAAAGTCCGGCGCCAGACGGATGCTCTGGTTCAGCAGCTGCGCCGCCCGGGCGTTGTCCTTTTGCGTAAACCGGTGCATCAGGTCGAAGGCGCGGTGGTAGCAGCCCCAGGCATCCAGAGACGCCAGCGGCTGTCGCCTCAGCGCCTGGCTCTCGAGCCGCCGTATCTGGCTGTCGAGGGCCGTGGTAATGGCTGCTGCCGTATCGTCGAGAAGGCTCAGCAGGTCGTGACCGGGCCCCTCATACCGGGCGCTCCATTGGATGCTCGAGGTCTCGACGCTGGCCAGTTCGGCATAGATGCGAACCCGCGGGCCGACAAAATCCACCTGGCCGGACAGCACGTAGCTCACGTTCAGTCGGCGGGCGGTCTTAAGTGACTGGTTGACCACTTCGGGGCGAAAGGAGGTCTCCCGGGCAATGACCTTGAGCCATCGCAGGGAGGACAGACCATGGATCAACTCCGTCGCCAGCGCCCGACCGGTAAAGGCGAGCGTTGCGTCCTGCGTGCTGGTTGCAAACGGGACGACGATGATGCCGGGCCGTTGCGCCTCCGCCATGCCGTCGACCAGCGCTGCGCGGGAAAAGGTATAGCCTCGTTTGGGCAGCGTGGTCAGGGCGTGTCTCGCTTCTGGCCCGAGCGCCCGGCGGATGTCGCTGATGCAACGGGTGATGGAATCATCAGAGACGCTCTCGCCGGGCCACACGGCCTCGGCCAATTGCGTCCGGGAAACCGGGCGACCGGCGTGGCGGATAAGGTGCGCCGCCGCCTTCAAAGATTTTGGGCGCAACCGCCGCGGCACCCCGTCCACCGTCAGGCCGCCCTGATCCAACGCCACGCGCGCGCCGGTCGGCTCCGCCGTGGCAGAGGAATGTGTCCGGGAGCAGTCATCCATGGATTGCGCCATAGCGTCATTCTGCCACGCGATTTCCAGAGTTTTCAGATTTCTTTCAGGAGTCTCCCGGCCGGTTGGCGTTCACTTAGCTTCACAGCATTCATGGCTGGCTAACGGGAGAAAGGGTGAGCAAAAAAAGCGCGATGGGCGGGGCCGGTGCAGTCCGGTGGTGGGTGAGCGTGAGTTTGCTGCTGACCTTAAGCCTGACACAGGCCTCCAGCTGGGAATCCGGCAGTGACCTGCTCGGTTCCCGGGTATTCCACGGCACCTGCGCCGCGGCGGGCATGCTGATCGCGTTTGGCGGTCAGAACACCGGCGGAGGGCCGGGCCTGGGCTCCGTCGAGGCCTACGATCCGGCCACCGATACCTGGTCGCCGCGGCAGGACATGCCCAATCCCCGACTGGGTATGATGGTGGCAGCGGTGGACGACGTTTGCTACGTCATTGGCGGCTCTCCGGCACCCGGTGCGGCCGCGGTTGATTTCACCGAGCGCTATGACCCGGTGGCTGATACCTGGACCGCATTGAGCCCGCTCCCGACGGCCCGGGCCGTGGGCGCCGCGGCTGCGGTGGACGGGAGAATCTACGTGGCTGGCGGCGCAGCGCAGGGCAACACCACGAGCCCCGTTTTCTCTACCCTGGAAATTTATGATCCTTCCTCCAACACCTGGAGCACGGGGCCGGACATGCCGTCCGCCCGAGCGTCCCTGGCCGGAGCCGCGCTGGGTAATCAGGTACATTTTCTCGGCGGTGGCGCCAGCGGGGTTCTCGCATCGGAGTCGACCGCCCATGAGGTGTTTGATACTCAAAGCAACACGTGGTCCAGCGCGCCGAATCTGCCCACCGCCCGCGGCGAACTGGCGGCGGCGGTGCTGGGCGGCAATCTGCTGGCCATCGGTGGTGCCCGGGGCCAGTCGACGGTGCCGTTCGTGGAGCATTATGACCCGGTGCTGCAAACCTGGACCGACGCCCCGTCGCTGCCGTCGGCCCGCTGGGGTTTGCGCGCGGCGGTGTTGAATAACCGGGTTTTTGTGACGGGCGGATCGTCCGAGTTCGGCTTCGGCCACAATTCCCTGGCCCGTAACGAAATCTTTGGCGCGGAGGTCTTTGCCATCAATCCCGGCATCAACGATGCCTGGTTTAATCCCGCTACCGCGGGCCAGGGATTCTTCATCATTGTTTACCCGGACATCCCGCTCATGTTTCTGGCCTGGTTTACCTACGACACGGAGCTGCCGGACGCGTCGTTGCTGGCCAACGTTGGCGCGCCGGGGCAGCGCTGGCTGACGGCCCAGGGGCCCTATGCCGGGAACGAAGGCACGCTGGATATTTTGACCAGCAGCGGCGGCGTCTTCGACACGGGCGATCCGGCGCCGGACAGCGAGGTATCCGGGGAAATGACAGTCACCTTCGATTCCTGTCTGGCCGGCACGGTGAGCTACAGCATTCCTCAGCTTAGTCTGTCCGGCCAGATCCCGATTCAGCGGGTGGCCGAAGACAACGTGACGCTCTGCGAGGAGCTGTCGTCGGAGTAGTTCCGGCAAAGCACGTGATGGTCTCCTCCAGGACCGCGCGATCTGCTTAGCTCATGACAGCGATAGGTTTTGCTGTGTCATGCGCTTGACAGACGGCGCCGGCGCCAGGCCCTAAGCTGAACCTCAACGTCATGGAGACGTTAGCAACAAGGTCAGGGCAGGGAGGATCTTGACGTGCTTTTGCGGGCCGGCGATACGGTTGAGGGAATGGGGATTGCCTGACGGCGGGGAGTTGCCGGTATCGTTGGCCCGCATTTTTTACCGTTGAGTTTTTGCTTAACCGTCCGGGCGGTGACGGTTATAGCGCCGGTAGGCGCCGATTTGGCCCTGGCTTCGCAGTGTTTCCACGTAGTCCGCTGTGTTCTCTGTCTGCAGGACGTAGTCGAGATCCAGGGCCCCCATCAGCTCGCGAAGTGCCGCTTTTTTCTCAAGTGTCTGCGCAAGTCCGGCCTTATCGCCGAGGGCTGTGTACGTTCTTTCCTCCAGCGCCTGGGCCACCATGGTGGTCAAAAAGTCGCCCCCCGGCAGCTGCATGATCCGGGCAGCTTCAAGGCAGCTTTCAAAACCGAGCGCCGATGCCTCGCGGCAGGCCTTGTTGATGTCGGTGTCAACACCGCTGAGCGCGGCGGCAATGCCCAGGCTCATGGAGAGAATCGTCGCGTTGCGCAGATTGAGCGGATCCACCGCCGGGCCCGTCAGGGTGTCCTGGTAGGCCTCGTAATAGCCGCTGACAACGCCGCCGAAACCCCGGTCGTAGCGGGTGGCCTCACCGGCCAGCCGAATCCACTCCCGAGCCTTGCCGACGTCACCGGTTTTCAACGCCAGCCCTGCGAGCTGCAGGGAGGCAAATCCGTTGCTCGGGTCTGCCGCCGCGTCGGCGAGGGCGGCTTTTTCCACGCAGTCCCAGCGTTCGGCGCTGATGCAGCGATCCATCAGGACCCGCCGCGGAAACCAGGCGTTGGGGTGGCTTTCCACCACCTGTTCCAGCACCACCAGAGAGGCCGGGTCGTTGATCTCGCCCGACCGCATTCTCAGGTGCAGGGCGTACAGCACCTGAAGGCTGGGGTCGGGATTCCGGGCCCAGGACGTCAGCGTCTCCGGCGCCTGCGCCTGGGCGATGAAAAAGTCCTGCAGCACCAGCGCTTCAGACCACCAGGTGCTTCTTTTCAGACAGTTGATGGCCGAGGCATCGGCAGGCTGGGGCGCGCAGGGCGCGAGCGGCTCGGCCAGATCGTCCTGCGCGGCGTTTTGGATCAGGTCGATCAGCGCCGGCTCATCGCCGAGCCGGGCGTGGGCCTCCCCTTGTGTCAGCAGCGCCTGCGTGGCGGCGACCGGATCGATGGTTTCCAGCAGCAGCGGTTGGACCGAATCGGCGGCAAAGGCCTGCTGCGCCGCTACCCGCAGCTGGCCGACCCGACGCGCCTTCGCTTCCTCGCCGCGCTGTTGATGCACGGCGCCGGCCACCGCCAGCGACAGCTTGACGGACTCGACGCTGGCGCCCGGCAGGCGCAGCGCCCGGGCCAAGGCCAGGCAGGGTGAGAGCATGAAGTCCCGCGTTGTGGTCTGGCAGCGCTGCGCGATCATCGCGACGGCGTGGGGATACTGATGCCGGTGATCGAGCAGGCCTCCCGCCACGGAGTAGATGCCAAGCTCCCGATGCGTCCAGGCGTCATCCCAGTGGTTGTTCAGCAGCGGGTCGAGCGTCGCAAACACAGCCTGTATGCCAGGCCGAACGCCGTCGTCGAGCACCCCGCCCTCACCGGCGCGATGCAGATGCTCTGCCGCGGCCGGCAAATTGTCTTCTGCCCACGCCCCTTCCGCCAGCAGCACGTGGCCGAACGCGTTGTTCGGATGGTGTTCGACCAGGGCACGGGCTTCGCGCTCCCGACACAGCGACTGCTCGGCGAAGGCCGCCTCATGAGGCTGGGCGTCTCCACAGGTCTGATAGCGCAGAGCCCGTGGGGTCAGGTGTTCAGGCTGCCGGTCAACCAGACGCTGCAACAGCCGGTTGGCCTGTTGCCCGGCTTCGGGTTTGGACGGATTCCAGTGCGCCTTCCGGCGCAGCAGCATAATCCGGGTCAGCTCGCTCTCCCACCCCGGCTGATCCGCCAGTTCGGCCTTGACGTCAGGTTGCGACAGCAGGTGTTCGACCCGGCGAGAAGCTTCGGTGATCGCGTAGCGCATCCGGGTGGACGGATCACAATCCTCTGCCGACGCGGCGTTCTAAGGGTGGGGCAGTCCGGTGCCGCGGCGGCCGCAGCGGTCAGAATCAGTATCGGGATCATCGGGAAAATATACGTTTCCCGTTGTTGATGATCCAGTGCCGAAGGAGGGGTTGACGAGCGTGGCGGTCAGCCGGCGGGTTCGACCAGGCCCTCCCGCTCGCGCTGGTGAGCGATCCAGACCGAGTCGATCGGCAGCTTCTTACTGATCTTGTCCGTTGGGGTCAGCAGGCGCCAGAACGGCGTAACCGCCGAGGGCTCAGCACCGTCTTCCATCTCTTCAATGGCCGCTTCGGCGGCGATGCGGATGAAGATGGCGGTGGACACGGGACACATGGCATCGCAACGGTGGCGCCGGGCCAGCTCGTTACGCAGCCGCGGAATGGTCCGCGCTTGCCCCGCCGGAATCTTGTTCAGGTAGTTCGCCACAATCTGCGGCGTGCCGACGAACATGCGCTGGCCGGCCCGAATGCCGGCAAAGTCTTTGTCGAGGACGACCTTCTTGGGCACCTTTTCCTGCGCCAGGCGCTCGCGTGCTGATTTCGGCATAACCACCTCCCTCGAACCAGCGCCAGTTGTAGCATGGTGTTCCAGGCATGCAAATAATCCGCAGAAAAGACGCATAAAAACAGAAAGATAGGCGTTTTGCGGAGCGCTCCGCGGGCGCCGGAGTGGCCCCGCTGTAAGGAACCGTGCGGCAAACGGGTCTAAAGAGGCATGAAAAATCTAACCCACGCTTTTTCCCGCACCCTCTTGCTGCTCGCCCTGATCGGCGTCGCCGGCCCCCTGGCCGCCCAGCCCGCCGTGGCGCCGGCCTTTACCGTCACCGGCGCCGCCGGCCAGGAGATTCAGTTTCCCGGTGAGCTTGAGCAGCCCACGGTGCTGCTCATCTGGGCGACCTGGTGTCCCTACTGCAAGGGACTTATGCCGCATCTACAAAGCCTGGTGGATGAGTACGGCAGCGAGGGCATCCGCGTTATCGCGGTGAGTGCCTTTGAACAGGAAGGCGATCCGGTGGCCTACGTGGCCAAGCAGGGCTACCAGTTTCAAGTGGTGGAGCAAGGTGAGGCGATCGCCAAAAAGTACGGCGTCAAAGGCGTCCCCGGGGTGTTTCTGGTGCACCAGGGCGAGGTGCGCTGGCATCTTGGGTTGGCCCGCCAGGCAGAACAGCGGACCCAGGGCGTGAAGGGTCACGGACGCCGGGCAGTGCGGCGAGCCCCTTTCTGGGCGGCGGAGCTGCGCAAGGCGCTGGATACCCTCGAATAACCGAAAAGACCAGGCCCCGAGGTCGGGGCCTGGCGGTGTGACGATTACTTCCTCAGCTGAACGTGGCGCACACTTTCCGCCATGTAGACCCGGCGGGAATCGCAGGTAATCAGGTGGGAAAGCAGCTGGTTACGCTTCACAAACAACCGGTCGTTCGTGATGCGGTCCAGATCCTTGGTCTGGTCCACCAGGCTGGCGTACGACTCGACCCATTTGAAATCAAAGCTTTCGCCGCCGGCCCCATAGATCGGGTACCAGTGGAAGATCGCCGCTTTGGATCCGGCGTCCTCCATCAGGCTGGCATAGTCCGCCATGGCGGCGCTCAGGGCGTCGAAGGTCGCGCCTTCCTGGTAGGTACAGTCAGACATGGAGATGACGCCGTCTTTTGGCGTGTCGCCTTTCTTGGATTGGGCTGCGGAAACCGAAGCCCCCGGCCCAGTCGTGTTTTGCTCAGGGCCGTTACCATTATGCGTGGGAGCTACGTTTGCCAGAAAATTCATCGACTTGTCTAAGGTTATCGGGTCGATTTAGGGAAAAATTTGGATTATTGGTCGGGCGAAAGGGGGTCGTCCAGTGCTTCGCGGCAGGTAACGCTGCGGAAGTCCTCGGCCAGCGCTACCGCCCAGGTCGGATTTAGCCGGGCAAATTGGCAATAGCGCAGCCGCAGCGCGTCCCGGTCGTTCATGCTTCGGGCCAGCTTCGCCGCATTCAGCCAGATCCGGTCCCAGTTCGGTGCCAGGGCGAGGGCCGATTTTGCCAGGCCCGACGCCTGGGGGCCGTCCCCGCGGCGCTGAGCACGAAAAGCCTGAAACAGTCGGCTGCGGGCGACCACGGCGTTGTAGCTCTCCCGCAGGTCCCCAATAGCCGAACCGGCAGCGAAATCCACGCGTAGATCAATGTCCAGCGGCCAGCCCTCAGGGGTTGCCACCAGCAGCGCTGCGGACATCACACCGATACGCTGTCCGCCCGCGGCCTCGCCGGCTTCGAGCGCCACCAGCAGCTTTTCAGCGAGCGGGCCCGGGGTGGTCTGGTAGGTGGTCAGCATCGCCCGCAGCACCTCGTCCGACGCAAGGCCGTTGCCCTGCACGGCTACGAAGGGTGCCGCGAGATGGCCGGCGGCGGCGCCGGCGTTGGCTCCGGTGTGGGCGCTGGTGTCGCCGGTGATGGTCACCACGGCAACCTGGCGATCCGCGAGACCTGCGCCATCGTTAAATCTCCGCCCGGCCTGCAGCCCGCGCTCGAGCGCCTGCGCGGCGGTTTTTTCCTCTGCCAGGGCAGCCAGGATGGCGGGCCGATGGTGAGGGTTGGTCTCAAACTGGGAAACGCCGGCGGCAACGCCTGCGGTGGCAAACGGCACGCTGGCACCCACGGCCAGATTGTGAGTCGCCACGGCGACGCCGCAGCGTCCGGTTGCGGGGTCACAGGCGATGATGGAATAGGTGGCCGCCGCCAGGCCGGGCCATAGCAGCAGGAGCAGCAGCACGAGCTTGGGCTTCATAGATCTGGATACCTCCGTGAATCGGCGCTGGGGGACTGTATCCAGACGCGGCCTGAGGGCCTTTTGTTACCGGTCATCCACGGAGCTTGCTAACCCTCGACTCCCGCGTCCATAGTGCCGGCATGTTCAGTCAGTACTCGGTCCAGCGCTTCGGTGAGGAACAGCATCCGGTGGTGATCATCGATGGTTTCGTGCCGGCCCCGGGCAAGCTGGCCAAGCTGGCGGGTGCCCAGACCTTCGCCGCGGGCGGTCCCTATTACCCTGGCATCCGGGCGCCGGCTCCACCGGAACACCTCGCGCCCTGTGGCCCGGTGCTGGAGCAGGTCCTGCGGGAGGTGTTTGGAGTACGCCGGGGCGTGCGTCTTACCGAAACCAACTTTTCCCTGGTAACCACGCCGCCGGGCGAGCTCAAGCTGATCCAGCGTCTGCCACATTTTGATTCCTGTGATCCCGACCGTTTTGCCCTGCTGCATTACCTGTCCGGCACCGAGTTTGGCGGCACGGGTTTTTACCGGCACCGAGCGACGGGTTTTGAGTCGCTGAGCGCTGAGCGACTGCCGGCCTATGAGTCGGCACTCAAGGAAGAGGTGGAGCGCCTGGGGCCGCCGCCAGGCGGCTACCTGCTGGGCAGTACGGCGCAGTTTGAGCAGATTGGTCAGGTGGAAGCGGCGCCAAACCGGGCGGTGCTCTACGCCGGGCGAATTCTCCACTCCGGTCAGATTCTAAAGCCCGAAGGATTGAGCAGCGACCCCTGGAACGGCCGATTGACCGTGAATACCTTCCTGGAATCCAAAGACGAGGCCTAGCGCAACGCCCGGGCCCGAGGCTTTCAGCCCCGGTTCAGCTTCTGGCTGTAACTCTTGGCACTGCCGGTTCGTATGGCTTTTGGAGACCATCAATCCCGGCTTAGAACGTTCTTAAAAACTGCTATTGGGGCGCACTATGAAAATCTATCGAAGCATTGTTGCCGCAGCGGCCCTGCCGCTGATCCTGAGTTTTACCGGCTGTGTAATCGTCACCGACCCCGACGGGGACTGGGAGCGCTACAGCGATTCCTGGGAACATCGCCAGCAGGACAACCACGCCTACATCACGGACCTGCGTCTTGGCACGTCCATGGATGTTGTGCGCACCGACCTGGGACGGCCTGATTTTTCCGAAGGCTACGCCAGCGAGGGACGGGAGGTGATCGTGATGCGCTATCGCACCCACCACCGCCATTCCGACGGCGAGACCACCTTTGATGAGACCACGCCGCTGGTGTTTGTCGACGGCGCGCTGGCCGGCTGGGGCGAAAACGTGGTGAATGACTATCCCGCCACGCGGTACAGCCGGGCGAACTGACCCAAGCGGTCACTCGCTGCGAAGCAGCACGGGGCCAGGCTCGCGGACCGCAGCCTGGCCCTTTTTTATTGTTCCGCCGCCTCCCGGGCAGCGTTTCTACGCCGGTGGTAGGCCGCAACTTCCTGCTTCAGCTCCGGCAGCAGCAGATACAGGGCAATGATGTTCGGAATAGCCATGCCGAACAGCATGGAGTCGATGAAGTCCAGGATGGCCGACAGGGAGACTGCCGCGCCGGTCGACAGGAGCAGGCAAAGGGTCAGCTTGAACACCACGTCGGTGGTGCGGGACGGCCCAAACAGGTAAGCCGCTGCCTGACTGCCGTAGAACGCCCAGCTCACCAGAGTGGAAAAGGCAAACAGCATGGAGGCCACCAGCAGCAGGTAAGGGAACCAGCTGAAGGCGCTGGCAAAAGCGGCGGAGGTGATCTCGATCCCGACCACGTCCGGATCAAACAGATACGGCTCGTAGACGCCGGTCACGATCACTACCAGGCCCGTGAGGGAGCAGACGACAATCGTGTCGATAAATGGCTCCAGCAGCGCCACGTAGCCCTCGGTCATGGGTTCTTTGGTTTTGACCGCCGCGTGGGCGATGGCGGCAGAGCCCACCCCCGCTTCGCTGGAGTAGGTGGCTCGCTTCATGCCGTTGATCAGCGCTCCCACGAGACCGCCACCGGCCGCGTCCAGGCCAAATGCGCTTTGCACGATGGTATTCACCGCCGCCGGAATGGCGTCCACGTGCATCGCCAGAATCACCAGCGCGGCGCCGACGTAGATCAATCCCATCACCGGCACAATCAGCCGGGCGGCGGCGCCAACCCGGCGGATGCCCCCAAGGACGATGGCGGCCACGCCGGTAGCCATGATGACACCGAAAATCACCGGAGCGGAGATCCCCGTGACGTTGGCAAATTGCGCGTGGGACTGGTTGACCTGAAACACGCTGACGGAGGCGCCCATGGCCATGATGGCGAAAAAAACGGCTGCCGCCTTGCCCAGCCAGCCCAGGCCGCGGCGCTTGAAAACCGCCTCGATATAGAGCATCGGGCCGCCAAGGATGCGCCCGTCCGGCAGCTCCCGGCGGTATTTCACCGCCAGCGCACACTCGGCAAACTTGGCCGACATGCCGAAAAAGCCGGCCACCATCATCCAGAAGATGGCGCCGGGCCCGCCGAGCGTGATGGCCACCGGTACCGAGGCGATGTTGCCCAGGCCTACGGTCCCGGACAAGGCTGCGGATAGGGCCTGAAAATGGGAAATCTCCCCCGGCGCATCACTCTGATGCCGGGGTTTCAGCAGCAGCGACCAGCCGTGGCCAAAGCCGCGAAGATTCACGAAGCCGAGGGCGACGGTCAGAATCACGCCTGCCGCCATGAGCCAGACCACCACCAGCGGCAGCGACACACCGAGCACATCGACGGAATAAAAGATCACCGAGGACACGCCGTCAGCGACGGGTGTCAGCGTGTCGTTAATGCGGTCGGCGAGGGATACAGGCTGGGCCTGGGCCTGGGCAGCAAGGGGCGTCATGGCGGAGATTGTAATGACTCGCCGGCTTGCCGCACCAGAGCCGGGAAGCAGCGACGGCCGGTTTTTTACAAGGCTAGTCCGATAGTGGACAATACCGCCGTTGCGGCCCCCAGTCTGGCCGCGTCATCTTTTTTGCTAATCGCAGGAACGCAGCTAACCGATGAATTTTCACGAGTATCAGGCGAAAGACCTGTTCGCCGCCTACGGCCTGCCTGTGCCGGGTGGGACCGTGGCGGAAACCGCCGAGCAGGCGGTGGAAGCGGCCCAGGCGCTGGGTGGTGAGGTCTGGGTAGTCAAAGCCCAGGTGCACGCGGGTGGCCGAGGAAAAGCGGGCGGCGTCAAGCTGGCCCGGTCCGTTGAAGAGGTGGGCCAAATTGCCGGCCAGATGCTCGGCATGACCATCGAAACCTATCAGACCGGCGGACTGGCCATGCCCGTCAACCAGGTACTGATCGCCGAAGGCGTCGCCATTGCCCAGGAGCTTTACCTGAGCGTGCTGGTAGATCGAGGCCACAAGTGCATCACCTACATCGGCTCCGCCGCCGGGGGCGTGGACATCGAAAAAGTGGCGGAGGAAACGCCGGAGAAGATCATCAACATCCGGGTGGACAACACCGCCGGGCTGCAGCCGTATCAGTGTCGCCAGATGGGATTTGCCCTCGGCTTGAGCAGCAGCCAAATTCGACAGCTCACCGGCATCATGCTGAACCTTGAGAAGCTGTTCCGCGAAAAAGACCTGTCGCTGGTGGAAATCAATCCGCTGGTGATCCTGGAAGACGGCAACCTGCTGGCGCTGGATGCCAAGATCAACGCCGACAGCAACGCGCTGTTCCGGCACAAAGATCTCGAGGCAATGCGCGACATCAGCCAGGAAGACCCGACCGAAGCCGAGGCTGCGGAGCACAACCTGAGCTACGTCACGCTGGACGGCAACATCGGCTGCATGGTGAACGGCGCGGGCCTGGCCATGGCCACCATGGACGTGATCAAGCTGAACGGCGGTGAACCGTCGAACTTCCTCGATGTGGGTGGCACCGCCACCGCGGAGCGCGTTGCAGAAGCCTTCAAGCTCATCACCGCCAGCCCGGACGTGAAAGCGATCCTGGTTAACATCTTCGGCGGCATCGTGCGCTGCGACCTGATCGCTGAAGGCGTGATCGCCGCGTTTCAGGAAGTGGGGGTGCAGGTTCCGGTGGTGGTGCGGCTGGAAGGCACCAACGCGGAGGCGGGCCGCAAAATGCTGGATGAAACGGACCTTGAAATCACCTCCGCTACTGACCTCAACGACGGCGCGCTCAAAGCCGTAGCCGCAGCCGGATAAGGATTTAACATGAGCGTACTTGTTGATAAGAACACCAAGGTCATCTGCCAGGGCATCACCGGCAGCCAGGGCACTTTCCATTCCGAGCAGGCGCTGGAGTACGGCACCCAGCTGGTCGGTGGGGTTACCCCCGGCAAGGGTGGCAGCACGCACCTCGATCTGCCGGTTTTCAACACCGTGGGCGAGGCGGTGGATGAAACCGGCGCCGACGCCACCGTGATCTACGTGCCGCCGCCGTTCGCCGCGGATGCCATCTTGGAAGCCGCGGACGCCGGCATCCGCGTGATTGTCTGCATTACCGAGGGTGTACCGGTGCTGGACATGATGCGGGTCAAAGCGGTGGTGTCGGACCTCGACGACACCTGGCTGATCGGGCCGAACTGTCCGGGCATTATCACGCCGGGCGAGTGCAAGATCGGCATTATGCCCGGCAGCATTCACATGCCCGGGCGCGTGGGAGTGGTTTCCCGCTCCGGCACGCTGACCTATGAAGCGGTCCACCAGACCACGCTGGCTGGCCTGGGGCAGAGCACCTGTATCGGCATCGGCGGCGACCCGATCAACGGCATGAACTTTATCGATTGCCTGCGCCTTTACCAGGATGACCCCGCTACCGAGGGCATCATCATGGTGGGCGAGATCGGCGGCACCGCTGAGGAAGAAGCCGCGGAGTTTATCCAGGAATACGTCACCAAGCCCGTGGTGGCCTACATTGCCGGTGTGACGGCGCCTCCGGGCAAACGCATGGGCCACGCCGGCGCGATCATCGCGGGTGGCAAAGGCACCGCCGATGCCAAATTTGAGGCGCTCGAGCAGGCTGGGGTAACCACGGTGCGATCGCCGGCGGATCTGGGGTCCGCCCTCGCCGCCAAGATGAGCTGATGCCGGAGCTGATCATTGCTGCGGTGCAGCGGGATTTTCCCGTCGGCGACGTGGCGGGGAATGCCGAGCGCATCCGCTCGGCGCTCAAGGAAATCGGTGACGCGGCGCAGCTGGTTGTTTTTCCGGAGCTCACGCTGACCGGCTATCCGCCGGAAGATCTTCTCTATCGCCATGGCTTTCTGGAAGCCGCCGAGGCGGCCTTGCGGGAGGTGATCCGGGAGGTTCGTGGCCCCGACGTCATTATCGGCCATCCCCTCGCGGAGGAGGGGCGCCTGTTCAACGCCATCTCCTGGGTGCGAAACGGCGACGTGATCGGCCGCTATCGAAAGCAAGCCCTCCCCAACTACGCTGTGTTCGACGAGAAACGTTATTTCGAACCCGGCTCCGGAGCGCTCACCGTCGACATTAGCGGAACCCGCGTGGGCGTGCTGATCTGCGAGGACATCTGGGAATCGGAGCCGGCCCAGGTAGCCGCTGCCGACGGCTGCGACGTAATTGTGGTGCCCAACGCCTCGCCTTACCACGAGTTCAAGCGCGCTGAGCGCGAGCGGGCGCTGCGCAAGCGGGCCCGGGAGACCGGCAAGCCGATTCTCTACGCCAATCTGGTGGGCGGGCAGGACGAGCTGGTGTTTGACGGGCGTTCCTTCGGCATCGAGCCGGGTGGCGACATCACCGGTCCCACGCCGCTCTACGCGGACGGGATCTACCGCTTCGGGTTCGACCAGGGACGTTTCCGCGCTGACGGCTGGTCCCCGGACGGCCCGGAGGAGCGTCTTGCCGGCATCTACCAGACGCTGGTGCGAGGTACCCGGGACTACGTCCATAAGTGCGGATTCGAAAAAGTGCTGCTTGGCCTTTCCGGCGGCATCGACAGTGCGCTGACGCTCGCCGTGGCGGTGGACGCTTTCGGCGCGGAAAACGTGCTCTCCGTCATGCTGCCGTCGCGCCACACCTCAAGCTTAAGCGTGGAGCTGGCCCGGGAGCAGTGTGAGCTGATGGACGTGGCCCACGAGGTGATTTCCATCGAAGGTCCGTTTGAGGCATTTCTGGAGGCGCTTGCGCCGGCTTTTGCCGGTAGCGAACCCGGAATTACCGAAGAAAACCTTCAGGCCCGCTGCCGCGGCAACATACTGATGGCGCTTTCCAATAAGA
>JBCCVP010000132.1:0-14899 GCA_039195135.1 Pseudomonadota bacterium
GGTGATCGGCCTGATCACCGAGTGGCGCGGACCCAACGGTGAGGTGGAGCTGCGCGATGAGAACAGTGATCTAGGCGGCACCATGCGGCTGGGCGCCCAGGACTGCCAACTGGCCAGCGGCTCACTGATCCGCGAGGTCTACGGCGAGGACGTCATCCGCGAACGCCACCGGCACCGCTACGAATTCAACAATTTCTATCGCGAGCTGCTGCAGCGACGGGGGCTCCAGCTCGTGGGTTTTTCCAGCGACAAAAACCTCGTGGAAATTGTCGAGCTGCCGGATCATCCCTGGTATATCGGCGTGCAGTTCCATCCGGAATTTACCTCGACCCCCCGGGATGGACATCCGCTGTTCTCCAGCTTTATCCGTGCCGCCCGGGAATTTAAGACCGCAAGCCGCGACGCTGTCGTCAACTCATGAAACTCTGGAAATACGAGGTCGGTAACAGCGCGCCGCTGTTTCTCATCGCCGGGCCCTGCGTGATCGAATCGGAGCAGCTGGCGCTGGATACGGCCGGCCTGCTCAAAGAGATCTGCACGGGACTCGATATTCCGCTGATCTATAAGTCGTCCTTCGACAAGGCCAATCGTTCGTCTCTGTCCAGCTTTCGCGGGCTGGGGATGGACCAGGGGCTGGCGATCCTGGAAAAGGTCAAGGCGCAGATCGGCGTGCCGGTGATTACCGACGTGCACGAAGATACGCCGCTTGCCGACGTCGCCAGCGTCGTCGACGTGCTGCAGACGCCGGCGTTTCTCTGCCGCCAGACCAACTTCATTGTCAACGTCTGCAGCCAGGGGCTGCCGGTCAATATCAAGAAGGGCCAGTTCCTGGCGCCGTGGGATATGCAGAACGTGGTCGATAAGGCTCAATCCACAGGCAACGAGCAGATCATGGTGTGCGAGCGCGGCGCCAGCTTCGGCTACAACAACCTGGTGTCCGACATGCGGTCGCTGCCCACGCTGCGGGCCACGCGGTGCCCGGTGGTGTTTGACGCCACCCACAGCGTGCAGCTGCCCGGTGGCAAAGGGCATGCGTCGGGCGGCCAGCGGGAACACGTGCCGGTGCTCGCCCGGGCCGCCGTCGCGGTAGGCGTGGCCGGCCTGTTTATGGAAACGCACCCGGATCCGGACAACGCCCTGTCCGATGGCCCCAACGCGTGGCCGCTGGACCGCATGGCAGCGCTGCTGGGTCAGCTGCGGCAACTCGATCTGGTGGCCAAGTCTCAGCCTTACCTGGAAGAAGCGCTGACCAACAACGAAGAAGACGTACCGGACGAAAGGTCCGGTGCTGATCAATCGAAACACACGGAGGTGAACTGATGAGTACGATTGAACAGGTCCATGCCCGGGAAATCCTGGATTCCCGGGGCAATCCCACGCTGGAGGCGGAGGTGCGTCTGTCCAGCGGTCATGTCGGCCGGGCGGCGGTGCCCTCCGGCGCATCCACCGGTGCCCGGGAAGCGCTCGAGCTGCGCGACGGCGAGGCGGACCGGTACCTGGGCAAAGGGGTTCGCAAGGCGGTCAACAACGTCAATACCGTCATCGCCCGGGAGCTGGTGGGGCAGTCCGGGGATCATCAGCAGCAGGTGGACGAGGCGCTGCTGGCGCTGGATGGAACACCTAACAAGGCCCGGCTGGGCGCCAATGCCACGCTCGGCGTGTCGCTGGCGCTGGCCCATGCCCGAGCCCTGAACGCGGGCGTTCCGCTGTACGAGCATTTGCTGCAGGACGGCGTAACGCCGGAGCTGCCGGTGCCCATGATGAACATCCTGAACGGCGGCGCCCACGCTGATAACAGCGTCGACATGCAGGAGTTCATGGTGCTCCCGATCGGCGTCCATTCCTTTACCGAGGCCCTGCGCTGCGGCACCGAGATCTTCCACAGCCTGAAGTCGGTGCTGAAAGCGGACGGACTCAACACGGCGGTGGGGGACGAAGGGGGCTTTGCGCCCAATCTGCCGTCCAATGAAGCGGCGGTGGAAACCATCCTGAAGGCCATCGATCAGACCGGTTACATCGTGGGCGAACACGTGTACCTCGGCCTGGACGTGGCGAGCTCTGAGTTTTTTGAGGACGGCCAGTACGTGCTGGCATCGGAAGGCAAAACCTTCAACTCCGAAGAGTTTGCCGCTTATCTCGCCGACTGGGTGGACCGCTACCCGATTATTTCGGTTGAGGACGGCATGGCGGAAGACGACTGGGACGGCTGGCGTTTGCTGACCCAGGCTGCGGGAGAGCGAACCCAGCTGGTGGGCGATGATCTGTTCGTGACCAACACACAGATCCTGAAGCAGGGCATCAGCAGCACCGTGGCCAATTCCATTTTGATCAAGTTCAACCAGATCGGCACGCTCACCGAAACGCTGGATGCCATTGCCGTGGCCACCGATGCCGGCTACACCTCGGTGGTCTCTCACCGCTCCGGCGAAACCGAAGACACCACCATCGCCGACCTGGCGGTGGCGACCAGCGCCAACCAGATCAAGACCGGGTCACTGTGCCGATCCGACCGGGTGGCCAAGTACAACCAGCTGCTGCGCATCGAGGAGCGGCTGGGCTCCGAGGCCCGTTATGCGGGCCGCGCCGCGTTTGGTCGCTGGCTGGACTGAAACGACAGCTTCGGCTGTCGGGTCCGGCTCCGGCAGCCCCTGCTAAGCTCAAAGAGCTTCCTGCGGTGAAGACGCCCGATGTCTGAATCAGCCCGGCCCCACTATCGCGATATCGATGAACTGGCTCACCTGGATCGCCTGACCACAACCCTTTGGGTTTTTGACGTCGATCGCCACAGCATGTGGTGGGGCAACCAGTCGGCGCTTAAATTCTGGAAAGCCGACTCCATCGAGGCCCTGCGAGCGCGGGACTTTTCCACCGACAGCGAAACCGTGCGGCTGCGCTTGCGCCGGCTGGTGGATCTTCCCGATGGCCAGGGCAACATCCAGGATACCTGGACGCTGTATCCCCAGTCTTCGCCGGTGGCGGTCAATCTCGATCTGCGGCCGGTAACGATTGAAGACGGCCGCAACGCTATCTTGATTGAAGCGTCCTACCTGCCGGATTTGTCAGCCCAGCCGGAGTCGCTGCGGATTCTGGAAGCGGCCCGTTCGTCGGCCATTTTAGTTAGCACTTTTACCCTCAACGGCCAGCTGTTGTCGCAGAACCCGGCGGCCCATGAGTGTTATTCCTCGCCCCAGAACGACAGCACGGATAATGAGCTGGCGCGGCGCTTCGGCGACCGTGCCCTCGCGCAGGAAGTGCTGCAGGCGATGGAAACCTCCGGCCTCTTTGAAGATGAGGTGGCCGTGCTTACCGCGGAGGGAAGACGCATCCACCGGGTCATCGCCCGCAAAGGACGCGATCCCATTACCGGCCAGTTCGTCACCGTTATCAATGAGGAAGACCGCACCGAGCAGGCACGGCTGCGGGATGACCTTCAGGCGCTGAACCTGGATCTTGAGCAGCGGGTGGCCGCGCGGACCGAGGCTCTTGAGCGGGCGAACCGCAAACTGCGCGAGGAGATCAGCGAGCGTCAAGCGGTGGAGGAAAAGCTGCGAAAATCGCAGCGGCTGGAAGCGATTGGTCAGCTCACCGGCGGCATCGCCCACGATTTCAACAATATCCTCGCCGTCATCCTGGGAAATCTGGATCTGCTGAAGAAAGGGCCGCCGATGGACGAATCCATCGACATGATGCGCATGGCAGTGGACCGAGGGGCGGAATTGACCCAGCGGCTCCTGGCCTATTCCCGCAAGCAGCCGCTGAGTCCCAAGGCGACTCCCCTGGACGAGCTGGTCTACCGAACGGTGGATCTGCTGCGCCGCACGCTGGGGGAATCGATCCGCATCGAGGTGGTGGTGGCGCCGGATCTGTGGCCCGTGCGTGTTGACCCCGGACAGCTGGAAAACGCCATCGTTAACGTGGCGCTGAACGCCCGGGACGCCATGCCGGACGGTGGATTACTGCAGTTCCGCTGCGAAAACGTCCAGATCGACGGATCCCAGGACTACACCGACGACGAATTTGCGCCGGGCGACTACGGCGTACTGAGCATTCAGGACAGCGGTGAGGGCATGACCGCTCAGGTTCGTGCCCAGGCGTTTGAACCATTTTTTACTACCAAAGAAGTCGGTCAGGGTTCCGGGCTGGGGCTGTCCATGGTGTATGGGTTCGCAAAACAGTCCGGGGGGACTGTCACGCTGGTCAGTCGTGCGCAGCAGGGCACCACGCTCAAGCTCTACCTGCCCCGGTCTTCGGCCCAGCCCGCCGGCGACGTTGCGCCGGTGGGGGATGCGCCGCCCCGCGCGGGGGGCGAAACGGTGCTGGTCATCGAAGACAATGCGGACCTGCTGACAATCATCAGCTCGCTGCTTGAGCAGCTTGGATATCGGGTGCTGACCGCGGAGGACGCGTCGGCGGCGCAGCGGCAGCTGGATCGCTCGGAAAAGGTGGACCTGGCCCTGGCGGATGTGGTGTTGCCGAACGGGGTGAGCGGGCCAGAGTTTGTGGTCCAGGCGCGCAGGGACGCGCCTTCGCTGAAAGCGATCTATATGTCCGGCTACCCGCGAGAATCGCTGGACCACGCCGGCCTCAAGGCAGCCGGCGCGGCGATTCTCCATAAGCCCTTCAACCGCTCGGAGCTTGCCGCAGCGCTGCGCGCGGCGCTGCAGGCGGAACGATAGCTGCGCATCCCTGCAAACCCATCTGCCGGGCCCGGCTGCAAACGCACGACCCTGATCGGTTTGACCCGGTGCGGCGAGCGAGCGACAATATCGAAACGACGTCACCAGCGTTCTCTATGCGTCTGATCAATCTGCTTTTTGTTCTGCTTGCCGCGCTGCTGCAGTACCAGCTCTGGTTTGGCCAGGGCGGCCTGCGCGACAGCTGGCGGCTGGAGCGCGATCTGGACCGGCAGCAGACGCAGAACGAATCACTCCTCTCTCGCAACCGCGAGCTCCGCGCTCAGGTGCTTGATCTGAAAACCGGTACCGAGGCGGTGGAGGAGCTGGCCCGCAGTGAACTGGGGCTCATGGCACCTGGGGAAGTGTTCTACCAGATCGTCGACCCGGACTGATCCACCGCCGGTTTTCGTCTCCCCGGACCTCCGCTGGACTCCGCAGACCCCACCTATAAGATCCCCGACTGGCCGCGGGCCTTGGGCGCCGCCGTGGGCCGGGCCGAGCTGAAACACACGCCGGAAGATTTTCAGGTGATCGAGGAAATGGGCGTCGATTTCACGGGCGAAGGCGAGTTTCTGTGGATCGAATGTATGCGCCGGGGCATGAACACCGCGGACGTCAGCAAGCTGCTGGCGACCCACTGCCAGGTATCGCCGCGGGCGGTCAGCCAGTCCGGCCTGAAGGACCGGCAGGCGGAGGCGACCCAGTGGTTCTGCGTGCATCTTCCGGGTAAACCCGATCCCGACCTCAGGGGTCTGCCGGCCCTTGGCGTACAGGTACTAAGGTCGCAGCGGCATCAGAAAAAACTGCGCACCGGAACCCACCAGGGCAATCGCTTTGTTATCCGGCTGCGGGATTTATCAGGCTCGGAGGAGGCGCTGGCGGCGCGCTGCGAAACGCTCGCCCGCCAGGGCGTGCCCAATTATTTTGGGCCCCAGCGCTTCGGTCGCCGCAGCGACAACGTGCGCCAGGCGGCGCAGCTCTACGCGTCGCGGCGCCGCCGCGGCCGGCACCTTACCGGGCTGCTGCACTCCGCCGCCCGCAGCTTCATCTTCAACCAGGCGCTTGCGGTTCGGGTGCGGGATGGCTCCTGGCGGAGCGGCGGAGAGGACGAAATCTGGATGCTGGCCGGCACCCGCTCGACCTTCGGTCCGGAACCGTTTACCCAAGACCTTGAGCAGCGGTGCCACGCCGGCGACATTTCACCAACGGGCCCGCTGCCGGGCAAAAACATTCCCGACAGCTGGCCCCGCCGGGAGCGCGAACTGCTCGAAGGGTACCCGGCCCTCTGCCAGGGGCTCGCGGCGGCGGGCCTGACACCGTCGCGGCGGCGCCTGGTGCTGCGGCCTGGCGCGTTTAGCTGGCGCCTGGCGGCGGGTGATCTCTGGCTGGAGTTTGGGCTGGGGCGGGGCGAGTTTGCCACCGCGGTGATCCGGGAGCTTCTGACGACGGACGCTAGTGAAACCGGGACAGCCAGGCCTGCAGATCAATAAGGCCCAGCACCGCCAGCAGCGGGATCACGCTCGTGGCCAGCATCACGGTCAGGGCAAATCCCCGCCAGTGGAGGCGGCCGGACAGAGCCGCCAGCAGGGCGATGCCGCCGCCGCCGCCGAGCACGATGTTGCCCGGTAGATTAAACAGCAGCGCCAGCAGCAGATAGTCGCTGATGCCTTTCCGGCGCCGCAGCGTTGCCGCCAGTCGCGCGGTGAAAGGGTAGCGGCCAACCGCCGCGTCGCGATCGGTCTCGAAGGTTTCTGCCCGGTGTCGCCAGCGCTGCGCGAGGGGGCTGTTGCTGAGATGGCCGCGCAGATACAACCCCACCGCAAAGGCCAGGTTAAGACCGACCACGGTTGCCAGCCAGGCGGTGATCGCGCCGGCGCGGCCAAACACCATCATGATCAGCAGCCCAAGCTCCATGCCCGGCATGTAGGGGAGGGCCAGCAGCAGCGCATAGACCACGCCGCTGGTGATCAGCAGCTGAGGCGTCTGGCGCGCGTCCCGCAGCATCTTTTCCAGATCCATCTCCAGATCCAGCAGCGATAGCGCCACCAGCGACAGGGCCGCCAGCAGCAATGTGGCGAAAATCAGCCAGCGCACCCAGGCGGCAAACCGGGGCGGTGCCGGCGTAAGGTCCTGCGGCGGGGGTTTGGTCCCACTCATGAAACGACCTTAGCGGCAATCGCCGGATGAACCCAGTGCCAGTGGTTGCGCGTTGCCGGTACGCGAAAGCCCCGGCGCCCGACAGGACTCGGGCCCGTTAGTCCGGCTGGCTCCGAATGCCGTCCCAAAGGATCGGATTGGACTGCGCCTCATACTTGATGACCGGAGGAACACCGTTGCCGGGGTTAACCGCGAGGTGGTAGACGCCCCCTGTCTCCGCCGCGCCCGGCGGATAGATGTCTCCGGACCCCAAATCGACCCACTCGGCCTCGACTACCCAACTCTCCGCGGGCTCACCATTTCCTGCCTCGATCGTCGCGCGATCAATGACCCGGACCGTTAGATGATGAATCCCCTCAAACGTGTGAGTGACCGTGGGCAGGCTGGCCCAGTAGCCCGTTTCCAATGGCAGCGTCGCGATAGCCAGGCCAACAATCCACCCGTCAAAGGCCGGCATAGGAAGATCAAAGGCTATTTTGGGCTCCTGTCCGTCCAACGCGGTCCTGGTGCCCTTCATTTCAAGACCGTTCAGCGAGATCTCGGATTTTCGGAAAGGGATTTTCGGCGAATCGATCACAAACTCCCGAGACCAGTAGCGGGATTGCAGGTCTGCGCCAGACAAAACCCGCACTTCCTTGGCGATTTGAACTCGCCGCTTGTCGGCTACCTGAAACGTCGCCTGCGTGTGGCGCCAGTTTCCGTTTTCGTCAAGTTCGAGGCGTTCTTCAATTTCATTGCCAGGGGAATTCCAGCGGGCTCGGTACGGGGACAAACGGCTGAGATCCAACTCCGCCGACCCCACCGGCGTGGTGAAGGCGATCAGTCTCCCGCTTTGCTGCCGATCGTCGTTTGTCGGCTGGCCTTCACCCTCCGCGAAACTCTGTCCGGGCTGGCCCGCCAGGGCCAGGGCGAAGACGTAGCAGGAAAATAAAACGGGGCGGGCCGCTGCGCTGCGCATAACCTGATACCTGGGAAACTAAAGGCCTTCGAGCGTGAAATCCCCTTTTTCAGAAGGCTAATCAAATAACCTCATTTGATCTAAAAATGGCGCAGCGGAGTCACTCTCGTACGGCAATCACCACTTCCACGGCCTGTTCACTTCTGCGATAGCCGTCGAACCTCGGGTCGGCGTGGTAAAACAGGATGGGTGACTCGCCACCGCTGAGTGCGCGCTGCAGCCAGGGGCGGACGCGTTCCCAGCGTCCGCATTGCGCATACAAACTGGCAATCAGGTATGCAGGCATATAAGGGTTGGCGCCGTTGGACTGAAGTTTGTCGGCCGCAGCGCAAAAAAGAGGCGGCAGCCTGGATGCCAGGTTTCGGTTGTCAGCATCATTGAGCGCAAACGTCTCCGCCAGAAGTTTTGCGGTCTCTTCGCGACGTCCCTGCTGACGATGCGCTTCGATCAATCCGATGCGGGCCCAGGCCGACTGAGGATTTTGCTCCAAGGCCCGGCGACAGATGTCTGATGCTCGGGAAAACGCCCTGCCATATAGCGCGTACCAGCAACGATCCGCTGCAATGTACCAGGCTGCAGGTTCCAATTGCGCCGCCCGATCCGCCGCCGCGAGTGCTCGCTGGCTGTCGCCGTCAGCCAGCAGCGCTGCGGCCAGCCAGGCGTGGCCGGTGGCGTATTCCGGAGCGATCTCCTGCGCTTGTTCGTAACTGTGCCGGGCCGCTGGAACGTCCCAGCGTTGGTAAAGGGAGACGTACCCGAGAGCCAGGTAAGCATCTACCGCAAACTCGTGCGCGGTAATTGCCGATTGGCCCAAACCCGTGGCGCGGGCGTAGGTTTCGGCTGCGGGAAAATCCGGTTGACCTGCCAGCACCGCCAGATTCAAAGCGGTTCCCGCCTGGGCCATGGCGTCTGCCGGCGCCAGCGCCAGGGCCCGCTCGAAGCGCGCAAGGCTTTCGCGCATCGCCTCCATGTCCCCAAGATCACGAAGACTTTTGGCCTGCAGCACCATCTCGGCAACCGCCGGATTGCCACGATACCCTCCTGGTGCCTCCTGCTCCCCGGATCGCCCCGGACCGTAATCCCACGCCAGCACCAGCGCAGTAATGATGAGACTGGCGCCCAACGCCAGCCGGCCCAACCGCCGGACGTCGGTTGACGCCGTCTGCACCGGCGCCAGAAAACGGTAGCCAACCTTTGGCTCGGTCTGGATAAAGCGGGAATCTCTCGCACTGTCTCCCAGCGCGGTTCGAAGCTGGCGTACGCAGGCATTAAGGCCGTGTTCAAATTCCACCACCGCCGCGTCGCCCCAGAGGGCTCTTTGCAGCGATTGTCTTCGCACCACGCCCGGAGCCTGCGCCAAAAGTGCCGCCAATAGCCGCGCCGGTTGCGGGTTCAGGCTGACCCGCTCCTTGTTTCGGGTCAGCAGGTTTCGACTGGAGTCAAAACTGAATTCTGCAAATCGATACCGCATAGGGCCCGGTCTTTGGCGGTCGTTGGGCGCACCAGTATGAAGGGAGGGCGTCGGCCCGCCATGTGGAATCAGATTGGTCCGCGAGCGTAGAGGGCTTCCGCCAGACCTACGCAGGGCTGGCGCCTTGGCTAGCTGCGCAGCAGCACGTAGACCGCGCCGGTGCCGCCGTCGCTGGGGCGGGCCGAGGTGAAGGCCACTACGGCTTTGCGCCGCCGCAGCAGGCTGTTGGTCAGGCCCTTGAGCACCGGACCCCGGTGCTTGGAACGCAGTCCCTTGCCGTGAATGATGCGCACGCAGCTAATGTGTCGCCGCTGGGCACTTTCCAGAAACTCAATGATGCTGGCGCGCGCCGCCTCGATATTCATGTGGTGCAGGTCCAGCTCATCACCCACGCTGTAGTGCCCCCGGCGGAGGCGTCGCAGGATTTTCGGCGACAGGCCGTCGCGGAGAAAACTCAGCTCTTCACCGGTCTCCACCTCGGTCCAGTCGATGTCGCCGGCTTTCAGTTCGTCGAGCACCCGCGCCTCATCCCGCCGCGTCTGTTTGATATCGGGCGGTGGCGGTCGGGCGGGGGTCCGCTGTCGCTGGCTGCGCAGCGGCCGGACCTCTCCCACTTCCTGGCGGAACAGGTCCCGGTCGTCTTCGGCGCGGGTTTTGTCCGGCTCGTCGCCGCTGGGGGGGCTCAGGTTTTTCATGGCCACACTAGAGCTGCTTTTCAGTATATTACGCGAGGGTTAAGCAGGGCCCGTAAACGCGATGTGCACAGATCCCCCTGCGTGACAAAGCCGCCCCGGCGGCGCGAGGAGAGTAGTTTGGCCGTTCCAGGCGAGCAGCGAGCAAAGGGGTGCAGGGATGCACATACTGATCAGTAACGACGATGGGCTGGACGCGCCGGGGATTGCCGTGCTCGAAGCGCACCTGAGCACGATCGCGGAGGTCACCGTGGCGGCGCCGGACCGGGATCGCAGCGGCGCCTCCAATTCCCTGACGCTCAGTCAGCCGATCCGCATTCTGCACCACGACGGCCACCGGTACCGCATCGCCGGCACGCCGACGGACTGTGTGCACCTGGCGCTGACCGGTCTGCTGGATCCGGATCCCGATATGGTGGTGTCGGGGATCAATGCCGGTGCCAACCTCGGCGACGACGTGATCTACTCCGGCACCGTCGCGGCGGCGATGGAAGGCCGCTACCTGGGACTGCCTGCCGTGGCGGTCTCGCTGGCCTATCGGGATCGGCCCACCCATTACGCCACCGCTGGCCAGGCCGTGGTGCAGCTGGTGCAGCGGCTGCGCAGCGACCCGCTGCCGGCCGACACGATTCTCAACGTGAACGTCCCGGACCGCGCCTGGGATGACCTGGAAGGATTTGAGGTCACCCGCCTCGGGCATCGGCACCGAGCCGAGCCGTTTGTGCGCCAGCAGGATCCGCGGGGCCGGGACATCTTCTGGATCGGCGCCGCCGGGCCGGAGGCGGACGCGGGACCCGGTACCGATTTTGACGCGATCCGCCGCGGCTGCGTATCCATCACCCCGATCCACGTGGACCTGACCCGCTATGCCGCCCTGGACAGCGTCGGCGCGTGGGTGAGCGGATTAAACGCCGCCGTGCCGGGGCTGACTTCCGACTCGTGAGTCCGGCGTCTTCCCCATCGGTGGCCGGCATCGGCATGACGTCGGCCCGCACCCGGCGGCGGCTGCTGGCGCGGCTGCGGACGGCCGGCATTCGCAGCGAGCAGGTGCTCGAGGCCATGGCCCGGGTGCCGCGGCATGAATTTGTCGACGAGGCGATGGCCACCCGGGCCTACGAGGATACGGCGCTGCCGATTGGCCGCAGCCAGACCATTTCCCAACCCTACGTGGTGGCCCTGATGACCGAGGCGGCGCTGGCCGGGGGCCAGCCCCAGCGGGTGCTGGAGGTGGGTACCGGGTCGGGCTACCAGGCGGCGGTGCTGGCGCAGCTGGTGGACCAGGTGTTTACCGTTGAGCGCATCGACGAGCTGTCGCGCCAGGCCCGGCGCCGGTTTCGTCAGCTGCGGCTGCGGAACATCCGTGCCAAGCAGGCCGATGGGTATGAGGGCTGGCCGCAAAACGCACCGTTTGACGCCATCTTGGTCACCGCCGCCGCGCCGGCGCTTCCGGAGCAGCTGATCGACCAGCTGGCGCCCGGCGGCGTGCTGGTGGCGCCGGTGGGGCCCCAGCGGTCTCATCAGCGGCTGAAGCGCATCACCCGCCACCCCGGCGGCCCGCGGGAGGATGATCTGGGCGGCGTGGTGTTTGTACCCATGCTCCCGGGGCTGGACTGATGAAGCTGTTCCAGCCCATGTACGACCTGGCGCTGCGTTGGGCTGGTCATCGCCACGCACCCGGTTACCTGGCGGGCCTGAGCTTCGCCGAATCCACGGTGTTCCCCGTACCCCCGGACGTAATGCTGATTCCCATGGTGCTGCGGCGCCCGGCGCGCTGGTGGCAGCTGGCGGGTTTGTGCACCGTCGCATCGGTGGTGGGGGGCGTTTTCGGCTATCTGATCGGCCAGTTTGCGTTTGAGTTCATCGCCCCGTTGATCGAGCGCTTCGGTTATCAGGACAAATTTGTCAAGGCGCAGCAAGGTTTTGAGCAATACGGGTTCTGGGTGGTGCTGCTCGCCGGCTTTTCGCCCATACCCTACAAAGTTTTTACCATCGCCAGCGGCACCGTGGGCATGCCGCTGCTGCCCTTTGTGCTTGGCTCGCTGGTGGGGCGGGGCGGCCGCTTCTTTCTGGTGGCGGGACTGATACGGCTGGGCGGTTTTGAGGCGGAAGCGCGGATTCGGCGCTACGTGGAAGTGCTGGGCTGGGTGCTGGTGGTGCTGGTGCTGATCGGGTTGGCCTGGTGGCGACTGGCGCACTGACGCCGCGCCTCGCCCGGGCGCTGGCGCTGAGCGTGTGTTTCCTCACGGTCGCCTGCAGCTACCGGGCCTCACCGGTGGAGCGCCGGGCGTCTGCGCCACGCTACGAGCCGCCCGCGGAGAGTTCAAGCCGTATCCGGCGACCTTCCCACTACACGGTGCAGCCGGGCGATACGCTCTACGCCATCGCCTGGCGCTATGGTCTGGACTATCGGGATCTGGCGCGCTGGAACGCCATCAGCGGCTCCTACACGATCTATCCCGGACAGGCGGTGCGGCTGTATCCGCGGCGGCAGCAGGCCGCCCCGGGCACTGCGATCACCCGTCCGGTAGTGCGGGATGAGTCGCAGCCGGCGCCGGTGGCTGTGGAAACGGCGCCAGCCCCGTCCCCCGACTCGCCCGCGGCCAATCAGCCGGTGCGCATGCCGGTGGCACCGGATCCGGCCCCCGCCACCGCGCCCCGGCCCGCAGCTCCGGCCGAAGCGGCGCCGGCAGCCAGCGGACCGGTGCGCTGGCAGTGGCCGGCCGACGGCCGGGTGGTGGCGGAGTATTCCAGCAGCGTGGCGCTGCGCCAGGGGCTGGACATCAGCGCCAACCCGGGCACCCCGGTGAAGGCCGCCGCCGATGGCCAGGTGGTCTACAGCGGCAGCGGACTGGCGGGCTACGGTGAGCTGATCATCGTCAAACACAGCGATCGGTTTCTGAGCGCCTACGCGCATAACCGCGCGCGGCTGGTCGCTGAGGGTGAAACGGTCAAAAGTGGGCAGAAAATAGCCGAACTGGGCCAAACTGGTACCGATCGTCCAAAACTTCACTTCCAGATCCGCGACAACGGCCGGCCCGTGGACCCGCGAAAACACCTTCCGCGTCACAGAAATTAATCCTTAATCAATGTAGTTTTAACGATGATTTGAGGTAATTGCGGTTACCTTAACGTTGAGGATGGAACGGGAGCCTTTGCGAAGGCGGGGATAAAGGACTATGCAATCAACGCAGTCGCCGGAGCGATCTGCCGCCGCGGTATCCGTGGCAGCAGCTGACTCGACGGCCAAGTATCTTTCGGAAATCGGCGTGGCGCCGCTGCTCAGCGCCGACGAAGAAGTTGAATTCACCCGCGCCTGGCGCAACGGCGACGAAAACGGTCGCCGACGGATGATCGAATCCAACCTGCGCCTGGTCGTGAACATCGCGCGCAAATACATCAATCGGGGTCTACCACTGCTGGATCTGATCGAGGAGGGCAACCTCGGGCTGATCCGCGCGGTTGAGAAGTTTGACCCGGAACGCGGGTTTCGTTTTTCCACCTACGCCACCTGGTGGATTCGCCAATCGGTCGAGCGGGCGCTGATGAACCAGTCGCGCACCGTGCGCCTGCCGATTCACGTGATCCGGGATATCGCTGGCTACCTGCGGGCGGTGCGCGAGCTCACCCAGCAGCTTGACCGGGCGCCAAGCCATGAAGAGGTTGCGCAGCACCTGTCCGTGTCGGTGGACGACGTGGACCGGCTGTTTCGACTGAACGAGCGCACCACTTCCATCGACGCACCGGCCGGCAAGGACGGGGACCGGCAGCTGCTTGACGCAATCGCCGATGACAACAATCCCGATCCCTGCGTTCTGCTGTCGGGGTCGCGCCTCGAGGGGCAGGTGGAGGAATGGCTCACCGAGCT
Organism: Pseudomonadota bacterium; assembly: GCA_039195135.1. Taxonomy (GTDB): domain Bacteria; phylum Pseudomonadota; class Gammaproteobacteria; order Xanthomonadales; family SZUA-38; genus JANQOZ01. Next base: position 13,820 of record JBCCVP010000132.1, read on the forward strand.
GCCGGATCGCGAGCGGGAGGTGCTTGAGCGCCGCTTTGGCCTGCATGGATTCAGGTCCCAGACGCTGGCCGACGTGGGCCGCGAGATGGGCGTGACCCGGGAGCGGGTGCGGCAGATTCAGATTCAGGCGCTGCGCCGGCTGCGGCACATCTCCCGCTCCAGCGGCGTCACGGAGACGCCGTTCCTGGATTGAGCCGGGGCGCCTGCCGCGGGCGCCCGTCAGGCGGCAAAAACAAGCCCCAGCAGGGCCGCGCGGCCTTCGTCGAGCAGCACGTTGTAGGTGCGGCAGGCGGCCGCGCTGTCCATTGTCTCAAGGCCCACGCCGGCGCTCAGCAGCGCGGCGCTGAACTCCGCCGGCGGAAACTGGAGCGAAGTGCCGGAGCCGATCAGCACCAGCGCCGGCTCCCAGGCCAGCAGGCCCTGGGCGTGGGACCGATCCAGCCGCTGCACGTCCTGCACCGCCCAGCTGTCGAGCCGCTCGCTGCTGACCAGCAGGCTGGACCGATAAATCTGCTCACCAATCTGAACTTCGCCGGCGTCGATGCGGCGCACCGCGTTGCCGGGTGCCCTATGCAGCGTCAGCTCCATCAGCGGGGCAGGGTGATCTGGGGCTTTTTCGGATGGGGCCGGTACAGGCTGAGGGTCTGGCCAATCTGCTGTACCACCGCCGCGCCGCTGGCGCTGGCGGCGGCCTCCGCCCAGGCGCTTCGGGTCGGCCGGTCCGCCCGCAGCTTGACCTTCACCAGTTCGTGGTGGGAAAGGGCGTTGTCCAGCTCCGCCAGCACCGCATCAGTGAGGCCGTTGTTGCCGACGGCGATCACCGGCTTCAGGTTATGGCACAGGCCCCGCAGAAACCGCCGCTGCGCGTTGCTCAGTGCCTTCACGTGAGTGTCATTCATAGGTGCGTAGTCTACCGATATTCGTCCTGGAGGGTGGGCCGATGGCCCGATCCAAAAGCAGCCGGGCCTGGCTGCGCGAGCATTTTGACGACGAGTTCGTTCAGCGGGCGCAGCAGCTCAACCTGAGATCCCGTGCCGCCTTCAAACTGATGGAATTGCAGGATCGCTACCAGTTGGTCAA
>JBCCVP010000133.1:0-14847 GCA_039195135.1 Pseudomonadota bacterium
CGCAAGCTGCACGCTGTCTTTCAGCATGCGCACGGCGGCGGTGAAATCTCCCCGGGCCAACAGGAAGCGACCGCCGAGGCGCAGGGCAAAAGCCAGCTCGCGCCCGTCCGATGAGCGGGCCGCGCCCTCCAGCGCCAGCGCCAGCAGCTCAAGCGCGCCGGGTACGTCACCCGCCAGGAAGCGCACCTGCGCACCCCGGGTGTAGGCCGCCGGCGACGGCTTCAGATTGAGCTGCTGCTGGTAGTGGTCCGCCGCCTGTTCGAGGCGCCCCTGCTCCAGGCGAATGTCTCCGAGCAGCTGATGCACCGAGGCAAGGGGTGCGCTGGCAAGCAGCGGCTCAACAACGCGGTAGGCTTCGTCAAAACGATGCAGCTGCTGCAGCGCATAACCCTTAAGCAGGACCGCTTCGGTGCGCTGCCGCGGGCGATCCTGAAACTCCCGGGCAATGGCCAGCGCAAAGCGATAGAAGCCCGGATCTCCGGTGCGCTGACCATGCGCCGCAAGCTCCCAGCCGCCGGCTAACGTACACTCGGTGGCGGGCGTCGCCAGCTTCAGCCACTCGCAGTCCAGCCGCATCGGTAGCGGGTTTGCGGTGGGGCTGCTCAGCACGAGGCCGAAGATCAGGGTGATTAGGGCTTGCATCAGATCGCTCCAGCAGGCGGCAAGGTTTGGTGAGTCATTACGAACCTGACGTCGATCCGGATGCAGAAAAATGGCCTGCATCCGATCAGCGCATTGCTGCGTATAGAAGGAGAAGATCGTCGAATATCAGGACTCAAAATCGTGCCCGATCCGTTCAATCTCTCCGGCGAATACGCCGGTACGCTCAGCCCGGCGCGCGCGGTGAAAACCGACACGTTGGCCCACAATGACCAGCAGCATGCGTCCCTGATCGCGCAGATTGCCGCCGGCCAGGAATCAGCCATGAGCAGGTTCTACGACCTGACCATCGACTTCGCTTTCAGCATTGCCTTTGCGGTGCTGCGGCAGTCCGAAGACGCGGAGGAGGCCGTGCTGGATGCCTACACGCAGGTGTGGCGTTCCGCCGGCAGCTATGATCCCCGCCGGGGCAGCGGCCTTGGCTGGTTGTCGGTGCTGGTGCGCAGCCGCGCGCTGGACCACCTGCGCCGGCGCCGCACTCACTGCGAAGACGTCCCGGACGCGGCGGATGGTGGCCCGGGACCGGGAGAGCTGCTGGATCTGGTCACGCGCGGGACCGCGCTGACGGCGGCCCTTTCCAAGCTAAATAGCGCCCAGCAGCAGATTCTGAGCCTGGCGTTCCTTAGAGACTTCTCCCACAGTGAGATTGCTGAAAAACTCGGCATGCCACTGGGGACCGTTAAATCCCATGCCCGCCGTGCCATCAACGCGCTGCGTCAGAATGACACGATCAGGGAGGAATAAGATGGACGACAAAAAAGATCCGGTACTGAATGACGTTGACGTCGAGCTGTTTGCCCGCGGACTGAAGCCCGCGCCTCTGGCTGACCGGCGGCGAGCCCGCATCAAGGATCGGCTGCTGGAGCGGGTGCAGGAAGAACCCTCGCTGCATCTGGTGCGGGCCGACGATGGCCAGTGGAAGACGCTGGGACCCGGCATTCAGGTCAAAACCCTTTACCGAAGCCCGGTCAACGGCCGCGTGACCGCCCTGTGGAAAGTTGATCCCGGCGTGGTGCTGGATGGCCACGACCACGATGAAGACGAAGAATGCCTGGTGCTGGAAGGAGAGCTGGTGGTGAACGGTGTCGCCGTGAGCGCCGGCGATTACATGCTGGGTAAAAAAGGTGAGCCGCACCCGCCGATCGAGTGTCCCCGGGGGGCGCTGCTCCTCGTCCGGGGCCAGCTGCCGGAGGTGGAGGGTCTTGGACTGGGCTGAGCCGGTTTTCCGTTAGCCTGGTTCGAGGTAGGCCCAGGACCGCTGCGCCCGGTCCTGCTTGCGAAACGCTTCGATGTCGCTGAGGTGGGTCAGGGTCAGTTCAATGGGGTCGAGCCCCTTGAGCAGCATCTCCCGCTGCGCTGCGTCCACCTCAAACGAGTAGGTTTGGTCCACGCTGAGCGACTCGAGGTTGATAGTGACCTGCTGGTTCTGCGGGTCCGCGGCAACGCGATCGGCAATGGCTTCGATGGCCGGCCGCGGAAGCACCACCGGGAGAATGCCATTGCGGCCGCAGTTGTTGCGAAAGATGCTGGCAAAGCTCACCGCGATGATGGACCGGATGCCGTACTCGACAAGGGCCCACACGGCGTGCTCGCGGGACGAACCGCAGCCAAAATTGTGGCCGCCGAGCAAAATGGTAGCGCCGGCATAGGCCGGTTGATTGAGCACAAACTCCGGGTCCGGGACCCGCTCGCGTTCCTGGCCCGCCAGATAACGCCAGCCAGCGAACAGGCCGTCCGCCAGCCCGTGTTTGGAGACGCGACGCATCTCCCGCGATGGAATGATGGCGTCCGTGTCGACGTTGTCCCGCAGCAGCGGAGCGGCCACGCCGGTGTGCACGGTGAAAGGCTTCATGCCGCCTCCCGCGGATCAGCAATGTGGCCGGCTACCGCCGAGGCGGCCACGGTGGCGGGGCTGGCGAGATGGGTGCGCACGCCGCGTCCCTGGCGTCCTTCGAAGTTACGGTTGGTGCTGCTGATCACCCGGTTGCCGGCATCAAACCCTTCACCGCCGGCGTAGAAGCACAGGGAGCAGCCCGACTCCCGCCATTCAAACCCGGCGTCGATAAATACTTCGTGCAGCCCCTCGGCCTCCGCTGCGCGCTTCACCGCCGACGAACCGGGTACGCACAGGGCGCGGACACCGGCCGCTACCCGTTTACCCCGCAGCACCCGGGCAGCCGCCCGCAGATCACTCAGGCGACTGTTGGTGCAGGAGCCGATAAAGGCGCCCTGGAGCTTGAGGTCGTCCGACCGCTCGCCGCCCTTCAGGCCCATATAGTGCAGCGCCGTTGCCGCCGCGGCGCGCACCGACTCCTCAGCAAACGCATCCGCATCCGGCACCCGCCCGGTCACGGGCATGGCGTGCTGGGGGCTGGTGCCCCAGGTGACGGTAGGGGCCACGTCCGCAGCCTGAATAGTGACCTGCCGGTCGAAACTGGCTCCCACGTCGGTCGCCAGATCGCGCCAGTGGGCCAACGCCGCTTCCAGCTTGTCGCCAGCCGGCGTGTAGGGGCGGTCCCGCACGTATTCGAGCGTCACGTCATCTGGCGCAATCAGGCCGCTGAAAGCGGAGAATTCCACCGTCATATTGCAGATGGAAAATCGCGCCTCCTGCGGAAGTGCGCGGATCGTGTCGCCACAGTACTCCACGGCAAAACCTGCCCCACCGCCGGCGCCTATTTCACCAATCAGGTGCAGCACCAGGTCTTTGGCGGTGACGCCGTGGCCCAGCGATCCGGTAAATTCCACCCGCAGCTGTTTGAGGTTGGGCACCCGGAGCGTGCCGGTGGCCAGCGCGTGTTCGCAGTCGCTGGACCCCACGCCCCAGGCAAGCAGCCCCAGGGCGCCAAGGGTGCAGGTGTGGCTGTCGGGGCACACCATGGTCAGTCCCGGCAGGGCGATACCCTGCTCCGCCGCCACCACGTGGGTAATGCCCTGGCGCGGATCATCCAGGTCAAACAGAGTGATGCCGGCCTCGTGGCACAGTTCGCGCATGCGCACGATGAACTGGCTGCCCCCCTCCATGGTGGTGGCGTCGCCGCGCCCCGGTCGGGTGTCCACGATGTGATCGAGGGTCGCAAACACGTGCTCCCGCTGCCTCAGCTGGCGACCTGAGGTCAGCAGGCTGTCGAGGGCGATGCTGCCGGTGCGTTCGTGCAGAAACACCCGGTCGAGCGCCAGCAGCAGACTGCCGTCGTCGTTTTCCCGAACCAGGTGAAGGTCCCGAATTTTCTCAAATACGGTGCGCGCCATGGGGTGCCGGCACCGGTCCGCGGCTGCCGGGGTACTGCCTGATCAAATGATATAAAAGTATATCATTAGGTCTTTCCTGGGAGGGCTGGCCGCCGCTGCGGCCGGGGGCTGACGGTGGGCCTCAGCCGGGTACGGCTTTGCTCTGCGCCTGGCCATCTGGCGCTAGCGTCATGTGGTACTGAAACCGGTCCGGGTTGTACACAGCGTAGAGGTAGTCCACCTGCTTTTCGTCCGCGTCGTAGGAATGACGCACCAGCTTCAGCAGCGGCTTACCGGGCATCACCCCCAGCGCATCCGCCTCCTCCGGCGCTGCCGCTTTGGCGGACAGGGTCTGCTCGATCCGGTCGATGCGGATGCCGGCTTTGCGCAGCAGCTCAAGCCGCGGATGCCGCACCAGGTCTTTGCGCGTAATGCTGCCTTTGGTGAGGCCCCGGGTCCAGGTTTCGTAATAGGCGAACGGCATGCTGCGGGCGCTGCGCACCCGGAAAATCTGGCACAGCTTGTCGTTGCGCTCCAGCTTGAAGCGCTCGGCCAGGTCCGCCGGCGGATGGATAAAGTGCAGCCCCAGCACCTTGATGGTGGTGGCCCGGCCCATCAGCTCCAGATTTTCCAGCACGCCCAGCAGCGGGGCGTTGAACGGCTCCGGCCGATAGCGGTAGCTCACGAAGGTGCCGCGGCCGCGATGCCGCGCCACCAGATTGCGGGTGGCCAGGTCGTGGAGAGCCCGCCGGGCGGTGATGCGGGACACGTTGAACGATTCCGCCAGCTCCTTTTCTGAGGGCATGCGCTCGCCGTCCTTCAGAACACCGCCGACGATGCAGTCGCGCAGCATGGTGTAGAGCTGATGGTATAGCGGCGTGGGCGAATCCGGGTCAAGAACGTCTGCGCTGTACTGGCGCAGCAGCTGGGACGCGCTGGGCGTACTCATGCGCTGACCGCAAAAACGGGGTCCGGCGCCCGGCTGACCCGGTAGTACTCGATGCCGGCGTCTTCGAAGCCGCCCTCGCCGTGGGCTTCACCAATCCGATCCAGCAGGAAACGGCTGGTTGCCGTAACGGGCAGATCCAGGCAGTCGCCCCGGTCGTGCAACATTTCATACTGGGTCTGGCTCAGGTCTACCGCCTGCGCCAGCGCTGCCTGCACGCCAATCCGCCCGGCGGCCGTTTCCCAGTCGGGCACCATGCGGGCCGGAATGGCTTCGGCCGCGTCGCCGCTGCCATAGCCGGCCAGCAGCAGCTCATCGCCGGCGGCCAGCATATCGCCTGCTGACCGCGCCGCCTCCAGGCCCGCTCCGATCCAGGCCGGTAGCGCCGCGGTGTACAGGTTGCCGATGTCGCGCATGGTGTCGCTGCCCGCCGCCAGGCGGTCGCTGACGGCCTGCTGCCAGGCGGAGGTGCCGCGTACCGCGCGGATGGCGCCGAGGGTGAGCGGATAGGGGTCGGCATTGATGGTACCCGCCGCTACCAGCTCCAGCAGGTTGGGGGCCGCGGCAAGTTCCGCCCGCATGCCCGAGGCATCGAGTTCGTGGTCCGCGCAAAGCTGGTCGAACGGCTGCGGGTCCGGGTCCGCCGCCAGGGCAGCGAGCCAGGTCAGCGCCAGCCCGGTTTCCGGCATGCGGTGATAGGGCCGGTGCATGAACACCGCCTTCAGATTGGCCATCCAGGTGGCCGGGGACAGGCCGCGGCGGCGCCAAAGGTCCTCCGCCGCCTTCAGCGTTGCGTCCAGATAGCAGCTGGTGGAGTAGTGACCGTTAAATACCGGGAAGTCCCGAATCTGGCCGTGAGCCCGGGCGGCGCGGGCATCCACCTGGCTCATGGGTTTGCGAAAGTCCACCAGGCGGTAGTCGGAGGCGCTGCCGGACCACGGTAGCAGCAGCTCAAGCAGCTGCGGCTGCTTCTCGAGCAGCATCGCCACCGCGCCGGCGCCCTGGGTGGGTTCGCCGCTGCTGCCCCGAGCGTACTCGGCCACGTCACCGCTGATCACCAGCGCCAGCGAATCATCGGGCTCGCAGGCCAGAAAGCGGGCTGCCCCTTTCAGGCCGTAGACGCCGCCCAGGCAGGCGTGCTTGAACTCCGGCACTTCGCAGTGGCGACTGATGGTGTTGAGCCCCAGCTCCGGAAGAATCTGATTTAGCAGCCCCTTGACCACCACCGTGCCGGCGGAGTTGTCGGTGCTGGACTCGGTGCCAAGCGCCAGGTAGCGAATCCGCGCCGGGTCGATCTGGTTCTGCTCGATGAGTCGCAGCGCCGCTTCCGCTGCCATGGTGTAGACGTTCTCCCGCGGTCCCCGGACGCGAAAGCTGCGACCCACCACGGAGCGGATTTTGGGCCAGGGCTGGTCGTACCACTCGCACCACTGTTCCAGGGAAACGCGGTAGGGCGGCAGGTAGGCGGCGATGGCACTGATTCCGGGCTGCACGGCAGGTCCTGTTCTTGTTATTCGGTCGCCAGTATGCCGCACCGGCAAGGCGGTTGTCCCGCGCGGCGACGCCCGGCCCGATTCAGATCACACCGTCCGCTTTGAGCTGGGTGCGCCGGCTCTGGTCGTAGCCCAGCACCTCGCCCAGAATCTCGTCGTTGTGCTGGCCCAGGTCCGGGCCCGGCGTGCGCACCTCGCCCGGCGTCAGCGACAGCTTGGGCGCTACGTTCTGCATAGCCAGATCGCCCAGCTCCGGGTGCATAACCCGGATAATGGCGTCCCGCGCTTTGAAGTGCGGGTCCTCCAGCATCTCCGGGGCTCGATAGATCTTGCCCACCGGCACGCCGTGCTCCTCCATCAGATCCACCAGCTGGTCTGCCGCCAGCGTGCGGGTCCATTCGCTGATCATGTCGTCCAGCTCCTCCTGCACCGCGCCCCGGGCCGCGTGGGTGGCGTAGCGCTCGTTTTCCGCAAGTTCGGGCTGGCCCATGGCGGCGGCCAGGCGGCGAAACACCGTGTCCTGGTTGGCGGCGATCAGGATCATCTTGTCGTCCGCCGTGGGGTAGACATTCGAGGGCGCTACGTTGGGCAGGATGGCGCCGGTGCGCTCGCGGATGTAGCCGGTTTTGTCATATTCGGTGACGAGCGACTCCATCATATTCAGCACCGCCTCGTAGATGGCCGAGTCCACCACCTGGCCCTGGCCGGTCTGATTTTTGTGGTGCAGGGCGGCCAGGGCGCCCACCGTGGCAAACGTGGCCGCCAGCGAGTCGCCGATGCTGATGCCCATGCGGCTCGGCGCGTTGGACGGGTCGCCGCAGACGTAGCGCAGGCCACCCATGGCTTCGCCGATGGAACCGTAGCCGGCGCGTTTTGAGTAGGGGCCGGTCTGGCCCTGGCCGGACACGCGGATCATGATGATGCCGGGGTTGATCGCCTTCAGTTCTTCATAGCCCAGATTCCACTTTTCCATGGTGCCGGGGCGGAAGTTCTCCAGCACAAAGTCGGCGCCCGCCACCAGTTCTTTGACAATCGCCTGGCCCTCCGGGACCCGCAGATTCACCGTGACCGACTTTTTGTTGCGCGCCACCACCGGCCACCAGAGCGACTGGCCGTGGGCCTTCTCCTGTCCCCAGACCCGCATCGGGTCTCCCATGCCCGGCGCCTCCAGCTTGATCACCTCGGCGCCCATGTCGCCCAGCAGCTGGCCGCAGAACGGCCCGGCCAGGAGGGTACCCATTTCGATCACTCGCAGACCCGCCAGGGGCCCGCTGGCTGCTTTGCTCTCACTCATTGCCGGTTGTCCAAAAATCGCTGAAGGGCCTCGCTGTATACCCTTGTCCGACGACCGGAGTCAAATGTCTGGACATTTGCGCGCTATAATCGCCAACCCCAGCAGGAGCAAGGCATGAGCAGGATAGAGATCGTCGAGGTTGGTCCCCGGGACGGGCTTCAGTCGGAACCAGAAATTGTGCCCACCGAAGTGAAGGCCGAGTTTGTGCAGCGTAGCCTTAATGCCGGCATTAAGCGCATGGAGGTGACCAGCTTTGTGCACCCCAAACTGGTGCCGCAGATGGCGGACGCGGAAGCGCTCCTTCAGCAGGTGCCGGCGCCGCCGGACGCCTGTTTTATCGGGCTGGCGCTGAATGAAAAAGGCTGCGAGCGAGCCATCGCTGCCGGCGTGACCGAAATTGGCTTTGTGGTTGTGGCCAGCGACACCTTCAACCGGAAAAACCAGCGCGTGTCCTCCGAGGAATCGCTGGACACCTTTCACCGCATGAGCGAGGTGGGCCGGGCGGCCGGGGTGCCCGTCAGCCTGACTATCTCGGCTGCCTGGGGTTGTCCCTACGAAGGTTTTGTCGACCCTGACCGCGTGCTGGATCTGATGGTGCGCGGTCTTGAGGCACGCCCCAGCGAAATTGGCCTGGCGGACACGATCGGCGTGGCCGTGCCGCGGGCCACCACGGCGCTGGTATCCCGGGTGGTCGCCGAAGCGGAGGGGCTGCCCGTGCGCTGCCACTTTCACAACACCAGAAATACGGGCATTGCCAACGCGCTGGCCGCGGCCGAGGCCGGCGCCACCCGGCTGGATGCCAGCACCGGCGGCATCGGGGGCTGCCCCTTTGCGCCGGCGGCCACCGGCAATATCGCCACCGAAGATCTGCTCTACGCGCTGCATCACTCCGGGTTTGAAACCGGCGTGGACTTAAACAGCGTGGTGGAGACCGCCCTCTGGCTCGACGGCGTGATGGGCAAACCTGTGCCCAGCATGCTGTCCCGGGCCGGTGATTTTTCTTTTGAGCCGCGAAACGAAGCGGCCTGACGGAGCCTTCATGCCAAGCGTAAATCTGAATAATCATGAGATGTACTACGAGATCATCGGCGAGGGTGATCCGGCGATCTGCATGGGCGGCTGGGGCACCTATTGCCACGGCAACGCCGGCAACCTGGCCCGGGGGCTGACCGATCGCTACCAGACGCTGCTGATCGACTATCGCGGCGTCGGCGAGTCAACCGACGATCCGTCGGTACCGGCCACCATGAAGCTGCATGCCGACGACGTGATGGCGCTGCTGGATCACCTCGGCTGGACCAACGTGCACTTTATCGGCCTGGTCGGGATGGGAGCCTGCGTGGCCCACGAGGTGGCGATTCAGCGCCCGGAGTTAGTGCGATCCATGGTGAACATGGGCTGCTGGGCCGCGGTGGACGACGTGCTGCGCGATCAGCTGGAGCTGTTTCGCGACGTGCACGCGCAGATGGGGTTTGAGGCGTTTCAGAAAATGGTCTGCGTGTATTCCTTCCGGCCCGACTACTACAACGCCCAACGTGGCAAGCTGATCGGCGAGCAGGGGCCCTGGTCGGAGCTCATCGGCCGCCAGACGGCCCACGCGCGGCTGGTGGATTCCTGTCTGAGCCACGATGTGCGTGATCGACTGGGGCAGGTGAAGGCCCCCACCATGGTTGTGCATGCCGGCCAGGACATCATCACGACGCCGCGCTACACGCGGGAGATCGAAGCGCTGATCCCCACGGCCATCGGCGTCGACATGCCGGAAGTCGCCCACGTGGTGGCGGGCAAAGAGCAGAAGATCGCCTTCTGCGATCTCCTCTTCGACTTTCTCGCCAAACACTAGGGGCATCACGCAGGCGGGGGGCACCGGGTCAGACCCCAATCGGGTCTGATCCGATGTGGCGCTCTGGCTCGGAGGCCCTGGCTAGTTCCGGCGGCGTTCGAGGACGAAGATGCCGATGACGATCATGGCGCTGCCCAGGAACTGCAGCGGGTGGAGGCGTTCGTCGAGGATCAGCCAGGCCATGACCACGGTCGCGGCGGGCCCCAGCGTGCTGATCATGCCGCCGCGGGTGGCGCCGATGCGGCTGACGCCGATGCCCACAAGAAACAGCGGCAGCACGGTCACGCCCACCACCATCAGCGCCATCAGCCACCAGAACTGGGGCGTCTGCTGCGTGAGCACCGCGAGGTCCTGGCGCACCAGAAAATGTATAAGAAATCCCAGTCCCGCCGCGGTCATGGCCCAGGTGGTGAACGTTTGCGCGCCCATCAGCGGGCCGATCCTGCCGTTCACCAGAAAAAACACCGCCAGGGTGGCGGCGCAGAACAGCACCAGCCCTGCGCCCCAGGCGTTGCTGTCGAGCAGATCTGAGTCGAAGGCTCCTACCGCAAGGATGACGCCGGCGTAGGTGAGGGCCAGGGCCCCCAACACCCGCCCCGGGGGCAGGCGGCGCTGCACCACCATCTGCACCGTCACGATCAGCACCGGATAGCTGAACAGCAGCACCCGCTCCAGCGATGCGTCGATGAGGCTCAGGGCATAGAAATCTACGTAGGCACCCACGTAGTAGCTCAGCAGACCGACGCCGGCCGCAAGCAACAGGTGCCGGGGATTGACCGAAACGAGCGCCGACCCACCAACCCGCCAGCAGGCCCAGGCCCAGAAGCCGGCGACCGCCAGCACGGACCGCACCGCCGATACCGTATCCACGTCGGCCCCCTGGGCATACATGAGCTTAGCCACGATGCCTTTGGCGGAAAGCAGCAGCGCTCCCGCGGCCACGCAGGCGATGCCGGCGGCGTTGCTCACCGCGGCCTGTGGAGACTCCTGCGTAGCTGCCTCGCGGCCGCCTTTTGCTAAATGTCCGGACATTTCCCTATACTGCCGCACAGCCCGAAGCCGGGGAAGCCCGATGCCTCAAACTCGCACCGAGATGACGCTTGTTGGTTTTGTGCAGGCGCAAAACTGTTCCAACTACGCCGCCTCCTGGCGCCATCCGGAGGCGGACCATCAGTTTCTGACGGCGGGATACTACCAGCGCATCGCCCGGGCGCTGGAGAAAGGCAAGTTCCAGCTTTTGTTTTTTGACGACCGCCTCGCGCTGCCGGACATCTATCAGGGAAGTCATGTGGAGGCGGTACGCAACGGCGTACGGGTGGTCAAGCTCGACCCGTTGACGGTGCTGTCGATGCTGGCCGGAGTCACCGACCACATCGGCCTCGGCGCCACCATGTCCACTACCTACTATCCGCCATATCACGTGGCCCGGGCCTTCGCCACGCTCGATCATATGAGTAACGGCCGGGCTGCCTGGAACGTTGTGACGTCGCTGAACGACTCGGAGGCGTTCAACATGGGGGCGGCGGGCAGCGTCGACCACGACACGCGCTATGACCGGGCGGATGAGTTTGTGCAGGTGGTGCTTGACCACTGGGGCTGCTGGGCGCCCGACGCGCTGGTGCTGGATCGGGAAACGGGCGTGTTCGCGGACGGCAGCAAGGTGTCGCGCATCGACCACGCGGGCCCGTACTTAAAATCCCGCGGCCCCTTTACCGTCCCGCCGACGCCGCAGCAGCATCCGGTGCTGATCCAGGCGGGCCAGAGCGGCCGGGGCCGGGAGTTTGCCGTGCGCTGGGGTGAGGTTGTTTTCGCCATCTTCCCCAACCTCGATGTCGGCCGGCAGGTCTATGCAGGAATTCACGAAGAAGCGGTGCGCCAGGGACGGGATCCGCGCTCCTTTCACATCGCGCCGCTGGTTTATCCCATCGTGGGGCGGACGCAGGCGGAGGCGGAGGACAAGGCGGCGCTGATTGAATCGCTGGCCGAGCCCATCGACGGCCTGGCGCTGCTGTCGGAGGCACTGAATTTCGATTTTGGCAGCAAAGGCCCGGATGAGCCGTTTACCGATGACGAGCTGGCCAGCATCAGCGGTCTGCGCTCGATACGCGATCGGGTGATTCGGCTCTCCGGCAATCCCAACCCGACGGTGGAAGAGTTTGTCCGCTTCAGCGCCCGCGGCACCATTCGCGAAGCGCCCAATTTTGTCGGCGCGCCGAGTCAGGTTGCCGATCAGCTCGAGGAGTGGTTTCAGGCACCCGCCTGCGACGGATTCGTGGTGGCCGCAAGCCACGTGCCGGGAGCCTATGAAGACTTTTCTGAGCTGGTGGTGCCGGAGCTGCAGAAGCGCGGCATTTTCCAGACCGACTACACCGCCGCCAGCCTGCGGGATTCGCTGGGCTTCTCGGGCTATCGGGCAATCTGAAAAAGGTCCCAAATCTCAAGGCCGGCGCGTATGATGGCGCGGTTCGGTGAGGGAATGCCGGGTTTGTCTGAGTCTTGCTGGGTTTTTGCCTACGGTTCGCTCATTTTTCGGGTGGACTTTCCGTATCTGGAGCGGGCGCCGGCCGCCGTTGACGGCTGGCAGCGGCGCTTCTGGCAGGGATCTCACGACCACCGCGGCACGCCCGATGCGCCAGGACGGGTGCTCACGCTGGTGCCAAGCCCGGGGGTGCGCTGCGGGGGCATGGCTTATCGCGTCGCCCCGGATGTGCTGACAGACCTCGATTACCGGGAAAAAAACGGCTACGAGCGAACCCCGCTGACGATGGAGCTGGCGGGCCGCGGCCCGGTTGTCGGGCTGAGCTACATCGCCCACGCGGGAAACCCCGCGTTTCTTGGCCCGGCGAGTGATGCGAAAATTGCGCAGCAGATCGCAGACAGTTGCGGTCCAAGCGGGCGCAATGTGGACTATGTTCTGGACCTGGCCCGGGTCCTGCGCGAGCTGGGTGAGCATGACGCGCATGTTTTTGGCCTGGAGCAGCGCCTTCGGCCTGCGCCGGGGATGGAGAGGAGTCGAAGTTGAATTACGTGGTGGTATGTCAGGACGGCCCGGAAGCGCCGCGGCTGCGGGAAGAGCTGATGGGAGCGCACCTTGCGTACATCGAGTCGGTGCTGCCCTCGGTGGTGCTCGCCGGCCCCTGCCTGGGGAACGCCGAAGGCGACCCGACCCAGGCCAGTTTGCTGATCTACGAGGCACCCGACGCAGCTCAGGCGGAAGCCATGTTCAAGGGTGACCCGTACTTTCAAGCCGGGGTCTGGGAATCCTGGAACATCATGCCCTTTCTGCCCGTTGCCGGGCAGCTCGTCGGCGGCAAAACCTGGTAGCGCGACGTGCGAATTCTACTCACGCTCGGTCTACTGCTCACCTTCAAAGCCAGCGCGCAGGAGCTTGAGATTTCCGGTGCTGAGCTCGTGTCCGGGGACGCTCGGGCACTGCTTGAGACGTTTGCCCTGGAAGCCGGCAACCAGACGATCAATGTGTCCGCGCCGGCCCGCTGGCACGGCCTGATCCGCGAGCAAATGACCGGTGCCCAGCTCAACTTCGAAGATCGCGACGACAGCGCCATCCGTATCTGGCTCCCGAATCGCCAGTCCCAGGCGCCGGTGGGTCCAGCGCCGGAAGCGCCGGAGGTTGACGTCGGCAGCGCCGAAACCGCGGGCGCAAGCCTGAAGGCGGATGCCCGTCGGCAGGTGCAGGGCCAGGCGCCGCAGATTCCCGGAGCGGCGGAGCTGCTCGGCAACAATCGCACGCTTACCCCGGATCTTGGGGCGGCGCCCGGCCGTGAACCGGTGAAGGCGCCCGCGGAGCCAGCGCCGCCACCGGCAACCGAGGAGCCCGCCCCCGCCGCAGCAGAAACGGCCGCGGCGGAAGTTGTGGCCCCAGCGCCGGTTGAGCCGGTAGCCGCCGCTGAGCCGGTGGACGAAACACCAGCCTCGGCGCCCGCGGATGAACCCGAGGCCAGGACCGAGACCCCCCAGGAAAGCCTGCAGCGGCGTCTCAACCGGGGCCGGGAAATCACCCGGTCCCTCACGGCAGCCGAACTCAAGCCCCGGGATCTGCTTTTTGTGACCGATGGCGTCGTCGCCGTGGTGCGTCCTGCGGGTACGCGCAACCGGGCGTATTGGCTGACCGACGAGATTGATCTTGCGCGCCCGGAGCTCTCCCGGGAGCGGGCCGGCCGCTATCGGGTGGATCGGCGCCTTGAGCTGGCGGCGGGAGACGCAGAATCGCCAGCGGAAAAAACGGCGGCCGTGGACGAGGACGAAAAGTCCCGCATGGAGCGGCTCTACAACAACGGTCGCGCGGTCAACCGCAGCCTTTCGATCGCCGCGCTGCGGCCCGACGATGTGCTCTATGTGGGCAACGGCATGATTTTGGTGGCGCGCCGGGTGCAGGTTAACCTCAAGCGCTACTGGCTCGACGGCGACCTCGACCTCACCCTGCCGGAGCTCGAAAAGACCGGCAGCCGCAAATACCGCGTTATTCGCCAGATCCGCTAGCGCCCTGACGGACCGGGCTCCCGGTCGGTTATAGCCAGGTGCTTCGTGTTCCCTAAGTGAGGGGTTTTGCTGTCGCGACGGTTAAGTAATTCCGTAGTGAATACTGCGACCGACGCAAAAAGGAGACCCTTTGTGCCCTCAATGATCTTGCTTGCGGCAGTTTCTGGACTTCCAGCCGAACCGCTGGGGGAACTGGATCAGTTTCAGTTGATCGGGGAGATGAGCGTGACCGCGGTGCACGCCAGCCGCAGCGCGGGCCAGACTTTCACCGTGCGGCGGGCCGGGCTGCTAACCGCCGTAGAGCTGAGCCTTACGATCAATGCGCCGGAAGGAGCAGAACTCACGCTCGACATTCTGGACGCCAGCGCCGGCTATGTCCCCACAGCGATTCTGGGGACCGTAGCCCTGTCTGGTGCGGATCTCGGCCCGGCGCCGCGGGACCTGGCGGAGGACGAGGTCACCGGCACGCTTGTGCCCCTTCAGTCTTTCAATATCGAGGTGCAGCCGGAGGATATCCTCGGTTTTCGCCTGTCGACGGATATCGAACTCCCGGACACGGGAACCGCGGGCTGGCTCAGGTTCTCGGTGGCCGGCGCAGATCCTTATCCGGATGGCGAGGGCTTCGTCAACGGCACGCCCGGGGATGTGGATTTCGTTTTTAAGATGTTTGTGCAGCCGCCGCCCGGTATTTTTGAAGACGGGTTTGAGGGGCTCTAGCTTCGGGCGCGCGATCAGGGTTGGGCCGGCGAACCCTATCCGTCGGAAACCTTGCTACGGAGCTTGTCCGATAGTGTGGCACTTTCGGGGGTCAGACCCCCCGAGGGTCTGACCCGGGGGGAGGGCCGACGCGGCGATGGAGGCCCGCCACTTTTTGAGGGCG